>NZ_JAMOKF010000016.1 GCF_023656545.1 Micromonospora phytophila
GGCGGGTGCCGGCGGCGCGGGCCAGCAGCCGGCTCGCCTCCGCGAAGCTCGGGGTCACCACGGTCGGGGCGAGGCCCCGCCAGTCGGCCAGGTCGTGCGCGTCCAGCGCGACCGTCGCGTACCGCTCCCGCTGGGCGACCAGCCAGGCGCGCACCGGTGCGGACAGCGCGCCCAGGCCGTAGTCGCAGACCACCAGGGTCGGCGGCACGCCACCGGCGGCGGCCCGCAACTCCTCGGTGGCGCAGTCCAGCGCGGTGAGCAGCCGGGCCACCCCGTCGTCGTCGAGCGCGTCGTCGGGATCGCCGGAATCCTCCCGCAGCAGGATCTGGTTGCCGGCCAGCATGCGCCGCTTGACCGGCGTCGGGCGGCCGGGCTGGTTGACCGTACGGTCCCAGACGCCGGCCCGGTCCAGACAGTCGTGCAACTCGTCCCCGGCGACGTCCGCGCCGACCGGTGCCACCAGCACCGCCCGGCCGCCCAGCGCGGCGATGTTCACCGCGGTGTTCGCCGCCCCGCCGGCTGCGGAGATCCGTCGGCGCAGGGTGAGGACCGGGGCGGGCGCCTCCCGGCACAGCCGGTCGGACTCGGCGAACCGCCACTCGTCGAGCATGGCGTCGCCGATGACCAGGACGGGACGCCCCAGCCAGCTCTCCACCACGGTGGCGAGCCGGCGCTGTTCCGCTGCTGCTCCTGCCATGCCCTCCGGGATCCCCCCGGTCCGACGGGTCAAACCCGCCCGGCCCCGGGCTGAGCGCCCCCGTGACGGGTCGACCTACCCGGTCCCGGGTGAGCGCCCCGTCACGGGCCAACCTGCCGGTTCGGGGGTGAGCGCGCATCACCGGTCAACCTGCCGGTTTCGGGATGGGCGCGCATCACCGGTCACCCTGCCGGTTTCGGGGTGAGCGCCGCATCGCCGGTCAACCTGCCCCGTCCGCGGTGAGCGTCCACCCGGTTTCGGGGACCGGGCGCCGGGAACGGTCGGAAGACAACCCGGGAGAGGAGCAGCACCGAGATGGCAGCGACGACACTGCAGGGTAAGCGGATCGCCTTCCTGGCCGCCGACGGCGTGGAGGAGGTCGAGTACGTCCAGCCCCGCGAGGCGGTGGAGCAGGCCGGAGCCACGGTGGAGCTGGTCTCGCTCAAGCCCGGCTCGATCCGCTCCTTCAACCACCTGGACCACGCCAGCATGTACGACGTGGACGTGACCGCGGCCGACGCGGACGCCGGCGGCTACGACGCGCTGGTGCTGCCCGGCGGGGTGGCGAACCCGGACTTCCTGCGGACCGACGCGGACGCGGTGCGGTTCGTGCGGGCGTTCTTCGACGCCGGCAAGCCGGTCGGGGTGATCTGCCACGGCCCCTGGACGCTGATCGAGGCGGACGTCGTGCGCGGCCGCCGCATGACCTCCTGGCCCAGCCTGCGCACCGACCTCACCAACGCCGGCGCCAACTGGGTCGACGAACCAGTAGTCACCGACAACGGCCTCACCAGCAGCCGCAAACCAGCCGACCTCCCCACCTTCTGCCCCAAAATCGTCGAAGAGTTCGCCAAGGCCCTTGCACCAACCCGGCGATCATGAGGTTGGCGGTGGCTACGGAGATCGAAGTCACCGCCAACCTCATGATCGACAGCATGTTCGGCGCTGGCGGGGAAAAGAGCCGGGATGACCAGTGAGGACCAGGCTCCGGCTGTGCTGAGCGTGCGGCAGATCCGGCTGCTGATGTTCGGCCTGATGACCGGCATGCTGCTGGCCGCGCTCGACCAGACCATCGTCGGAACCGCCCTGCCGACCATCGTCGGCGAGCTGGGCGGGATCAACCACTACTCGTGGGTGGTGACCGCGTACCTGCTCGCCTCCACCGCCTCGACCCCGCTCTACGGCAAGATGGCCGACCTGTACGGGCGCCGTCCGGTCTTCCTCTTCTCCATCGGCACGTTCCTGCTCGGTTCGCTGCTGGCCGGCCTGTCACAGGACATGACCCAGCTGATCGTGACTCGGGGCATCCAGGGCATCGGCGCGGGCGGCCTGCTGACGTTGGCGTTCACCATCATCTCGGACGTGGTCTCCCCCCGGGAGCGGGGTCGCTACCAGGGGCTCTTCGGGGCGGTCTTCGGAATCTCCTCGGTGGCCGGGCCGCTGGTCGGTGGCTACTTCGCGGAGACCGACTGGCGGTGGATCTTCTACATCAACGTGCCGCTGGCCATCCTGGCGATCGTGGTCTGCTCGCGGGTGATGCGGTTGATCCCGTTCACCCGCCGCGACCACGCGATCGACTGGCTCGGGGCGGGGCTGCTGGTCGCCGGGGTGAGCAGCCTGCTGCTCGCGCTGAGCTGGGGCGGCAACGAGTACGCCTGGGGCTCCGGCGTGATCGTCGGGCTCTTCGTCGCCGGTGCGGTGCTGGGTGTGCTCTTCCTGCTCCAGGAGGCCCGGGTCGCCGAGCCGATCCTGCCGCTGCGGCTGTTCCGCAGCGCCACCTTCGCGCTGGCCAACTCGGCCGGCTTCGTGCTCGGTCTGGTGATGTTCGGGTCGATCATCTTCATCCCGCTCTACCTCCAGATCGTCAAGGGAGCCTCACCGACCCGCAGCGGTCTGCTGATGCTGCCGATGATGGCCGGCATCATCGTCACCTCGGTGCTCACCGGCCGGGCGATGAGCCGGATCGGCCGGTACAAGTGGTTCCCGGTGACCGGTTCGGCCGTGCTGCTGGTCGGCATGCTGCTCTTCACGGGGCTGGAGGTGGACACCTCGCTCTGGGCGGCCTTCGGCTTCATGGTGGTGATCGGCGTCGGGCTGGGGCTCTGCATGCAGTCGCTGATCCTCGCCGTGCAGAACGCCGTATCGACCCGTGACCTGGGCGCCGGCACCTCCTCGGCGACCTTCTTCCGGTCGCTGGGCGGCTCGTTCGGGGTGGCCATCCTGGGGGCGGTGCTCTCCTCCCGGCTCACCGCCGAGCTGGCCGACCGGCTGCCGGGGGCGGTCGCCCAGCTGCCGCCGGAGCAGCGGGCCGCGGTCGCCCAGGGTGGGGGCGCGGACGTGTCGATCAACGACCCGGCGACCATCCTGGCCCTGCCGGCCCCGGTACGCGCGGCCGTGCAGTCGGCGTTCGTCGAGTCGCTGCACCTGGTCTTCCTGACCACCGGCCTGATCGCGATCGTGGCGGTGCTGGTGACCCTGTTCCTGCCGAACGAGGACCTGCGCGGCGCCGGACCGCAGGGCGCCATCGGCGGCACCGACGGGCTCGGCGGCGAGGCCCCCGCCCCCGGCGGCAAGCCGCTGTCGAGGGAGTCGAAGGAGGAGGCCGCCGCCGAGATGGAAGCCAAGTCCCAGACCCTGCTCTGAGCGCCGACCGATCGACCGGTCACCCCGGCGGCGCGGAAGCGTGTGCGGTGAGCAGGTCGAGGATCAGGGCCAGCGGCGGCCAGCCCGTACGGCCCCGGCGGGTGACCGCGTACGACCGGAGCCGCGCCTGCGGGCCGGTGAGCGGGAGCAGTCGTACGCCGGGGAGGGTCGGCTGGTCGGCGGGGAGCAGCCCGACGCCGAGGCCGGCGACGATCAGGTCCTGGACGAGGTCCAGGCTGTCCGCCCGGTGCGCGATGCGCGGTTCGAAGTCGGCCATCGCCGCGATCGCCCGGACGACCACCTCGTCGGCGGTGTTGCGGGAGTTGACGATCCAGCCGTGCCCGCGGAAGCGGGCGAAGACCTCTCCGGCGGTGGCCGGCACGGGTTCCTCCCCGACGGCGTCGGCCGGTACGCCGAGGCTCCACGGCGCCGACCACAGCGGCGTCGCCTCCAGCGTCCGGTCGACGGGCGCGGGCGCGAGGTTGTAGTCGTAGGTCAGGGCGAGGTCGACGTCGTCGGTCGCCAGCAGCGCGAAGGCTTCGGCCGGTTCGTGTTCGTGGATGCGCAGCCGGACCTGCGGGTGGCTGGCGGCGAGGTGGGCGGTGATCGGCAGCAGCGACCGGCGGACGGCGGTGGCGAAACCGGCGACCCGGACGGTGCCGGCCGGCTCGGCGCGCGGGTCGAGGTCCAGCCGGGCCGCGTCGACGGCGGCGAGGATGGTCACCGCGTGCTCGGCCAGCCGCCGGCCGGCGGGGGTGAGCCGGACTCGGCGGCCCTGCGGCTCGATCAGCGTCGCGCCCACCTCGCGGGAGAGCGCGGCGAGCTGCTGCGACACCGTGGACGTGGTGACGCCCAGCTCGTCGGCGACCTCGCGCATCGATCCGAGCCGGGCCAACTCGCGCAGCAGATGTAGGCGGCGGAGGTCCACGCCGTAGATTGTTCACGATTGCCGAACGGTTCGTCCAGCAATGACACGTGGACGTGAACGGTGGGAGCCGGTTCTACTGGGGGCATGACTCCCACCCGTACCGGCGCGGCAATGGCGGTCGCGGCGATGATGTTCGTCCAGCTCGGCCTGGCCGCCTCGGTCTCCCTCTTCGACGAGGTCGGCCCGGAGGGTGCCGCCTGGCTGCGCCTGGCCTGGGCCGGCGTGCTGCTGGCCGTCCTGGTCCGCCCGCGCCCGTCCGGCTTCACCCGGCGCGCGCTGCTGGCCTGCGTCGCGCTGGGCGTGGTGACCGCGGGGGTAACCATTCTGTTCATGGCCGCGGTGGCCCGCCTGCCGCTGGGTACGGCGAGCGCGCTGGAGTTCCTCGGCCCGCTCGGGGTGGCGGTGGCCCGGGGCCGGGGCGGGACGAAGCTCTGGCCGGCGCTCGCCGCCGTGGGCGTGCTGCTGCTCACCGAGCCGTGGCGGGGCGGTGTGGACCCGGTGGGCGTCGCGCTCGCCCTGGCGGCGGGTGCCTGCTGGGCGGCGTACATCCTGCTCACCCAGCGGGTGGGCGACGAGGTCTCCGGCATCCGCGGCCTGGCCGTGTCCATGCCGGTGGCCGCCGTCGTCGCCACCGTGGTCGTCGGGCCGGCCGTCCTCGGCGACCTCACCTGGCAGCTGCTGCTGGCCGGGCTCGGCCTCGCCGTGCTGCTGCCGGTGGTGCCGTTCGTGCTGGAGTTGCTCGCGTTGCGCCGGCTCACCACCGCCGCCTTCGGCACGCTGATGAGCCTGGAGCCGGCGATCGCGCTGGTCATCGGCCTGGTCGCGCTGCACCAGGTGCCGGGCGTCGGGGCGGTGGCCGGCATCGCCTTCGTGGTGGCCGCCGGCATCGGCGCGGAACGCACCGGCGCGCGGGCCGGAACGGTCGAGGCGACCCGGCCTGAGCCGGCCGCGGTCGCGACCAGAGGATGAGTCGGTGGTGAGCCTGTGGATCAGGTGATGACGTCGTGGCGCTCGACGTCCTGACAGGAGGAGCCACCCGGGCTCCCGGTCGGTCCGCCCGCGAGGCCGGGTTGACGATGATCCGGGCTCGCCCCGCCGGCCGGGCTCACCGGCGGGATGTAACGCAATCACGGTGTGCGACGTCCAAAGAGGTGGGACCGTCATCCCGGCGGTCCGCGGTCGGGCTCGTCCGCCGCGCTGCCCGCGTTGCCGCAGCGATGCCCGCGATGCCGACCGTGCCGCTGCCGCCGCCGCAGGGCCGGCCGGAGCGGCTTCCTGCAACCGGGGGACGTCCCATGTCTCAACACCGAGCCCGCCGGAAGATCCGTACCGGCCTCGCCGCCTTCGTCGTCTGCGCCGCGACCGTCGTCGCGAGCGGTCCGGCCCTCGCCGCGCCGCCGCCCCGCGCCGACCTCCGGCTCGACCTGACCGCCAACCCCGTCGCCATGCTGACCACGGACCAGGCCCGGGCGCACGTCGTCGCGGTGGTCGACAACATCGGGGCGGTGGGCGTGGAGGGTTTCACCGTGACGCTCGCACCGCCGGCCGGCAGCCGGATCATCGGCGACCCGAGCTGGCAGTGTGACCACACCGCCTTCGTCTGCACCCACGGCCCGGTCCCGGCCGGCGGGACGGCCGAACCGCTCAGCGTCCACCTCGCGCTGCCCGTCGGGCCGGAGGGCGCCGTCGCCGCCATCGGCGCGACCGCCGCCACGACGGCCCGGGAGGCGACCCGGACCAACAACACCGACCGGGTCGACGTCACCTACCAGCTGATCTCCGATCTCACCCTTCAGGGCTCGGGTTACCCGGACGCCGGGGTGCCGACCACGGGCGGCGACGGGTCGGTGTCGTTCACGGTGCGCAACGCCGGTACGGGGACCGCCCAGGACCTTCGGCTGGTCGTCGAGTGGCCGGCGGGGGTCACGCGGCACCTCGCGCCCGTCGGCGGGACGACGAACTGGCAGTGCGAGTTCGCGGTCACCTCGGGGATCTGCACCGCCGGACCGCTCGCGGCGGGCGCGACCGCGGGGATTTACATCCCGCTGGCACTCCCCGCCGGCACGGTCGGCCAGGAGTTCACCGTCCGCGGCACGGTCACCACGTCGGGCCCGGAGTGGCAGACGGACGCCAACAACGTCGCCGACGTGTTCTACCGGTACGCCGAGCTCTGACCGGGCGACCGGCTGGTTCGGCTATTTGAGGATCAGCCGGTTGGTCTGCTCGAAGACGTCGAGGTCGGCGAGGGTCTCGGTGACGCTCGCGGAGAGTGGGACGGGGAGACGGTCGCGGGGGAAGAAGCCGGCGTCGGTGGTCTCGTCGGTGATCCGGGCCAGCTCGCCGTCCCACTCCTCGACGCGGAACGCGGCGGTGAAGACCTGGTAGGTGTGGCCGAACATGTTTGTCTGGGTGCGGTCCGGGCCGGTGTAGAGGGAGAAGGCGCTCACCCGCAGCGCGCGCAACCCGGTCTCCTCGCGTACCTCGCGGACGGCGCAGTCGGCGATCGACTCGCCCAGCTCCATCGCCCCGGCGGGCATGGCCCACTGGCCGTTGTCGGAGCGCTGGATCAGCAGGACGCGTCCGGCGTTGTCGCGCACCACCGCCCGGGCGCCGACGAACATCAGCGTCCGGTCA
Source organism: Micromonospora phytophila (assembly GCF_023656545.1). Lineage (GTDB taxonomy): Bacteria > Actinomycetota > Actinomycetes > Mycobacteriales > Micromonosporaceae > Micromonospora > Micromonospora phytophila. The sequence continues at coordinate 6,903 of NZ_JAMOKF010000016.1, forward strand.
CCGGCCAGGGCGCGCAGCTGCCCCACGTATGAGTCGGCCCAGGAGATGCTCACCTGCGACAATTTACGGGGGTTGCCCGCGGCCGACCGGGTTTCCGGGGTTCCCAACCTGTGACCGGCGACACTAGCTTGTTACTCATGCGTAGCACGATGATGGACGCCCCCCTGCAGGTCTCCCGGATCCTCGAACACGGCTCGACGGTGCACGGCACGGCCGAGGTGGTCACGTGGACCGGCGCCGAGCCACGCCGGATGACGTACGCGGAAGTCGGGCGGACGGCCGCCCGCCTGGCCCACGCACTGCGCGACGAGTGCGGGGTCACCGGCGACGAGCGGGTCGCCACCTTCATGTGGAACAACACCGAGCACCTGGTGGCGTACTTCGCCGTGCCCAGCATGGGCGCGGTGCTGCACACCTTGAACATCCGGCTCTTCCCGGACCAGGTCTCCTACATCGCCAACCACGCCGAGGACCGGGTGGTGCTGGTCGACTCGACCCTCATCCCGCTGCTCGCCCGGGTGATCGGCGAGATGACCACCGTGCGGCACGTGGTGGTGGTCGGCGGCGGCGACCCGGCCCCGCTGGTGGCGGCGGCCGGTGACCGGATCGCCGTACACCACTGGGACGCGCTGCTGGCCGACCGGCCGGAGTCCTACGACTGGCCGGAGGTGGACGAGCGCGACGCGGCGGCGCTCTGTTACACCTCTGGGACCACCGGCAACCCCAAGGGGGTGGCCTACTCGCACCGCTCGATCTACCTGCACTCGTTGCAGATCTGCATGCCCGAGGGGTTCGGTCTCGGACCGACCGACCGGGAGTTGGCCATCGTGCCGATGTTCCACGCGATGTCCTGGGGCCTGCCGTATGCGGCCTTCCTCTCCGGGGCGTCGCTGATCATGCCGGACCGGTTCCTCCAGGCCGCGCCGATCGCCGACATGATCGTCGCCGAGCGGCCCACCCTGGCCGGCGCGGTGCCGACCATCTGGAACGACCTCCTGGCCCACCTGGACAGCCACGACGTGGACACCTCCTCGCTGAAGGAGGTGATCGTCGGCGGCTCGGCCTGCCCGCCGGCGCTGATGCACGCGTTCGCCGAGCGGCACGGCATCGACGTCATCCACGCCTGGGGCATGACCGAGATGTCCCCGCTGGGTTCGGTGGCCCGTACGCCCGCCGGGGTGACCGGCGACGAGGCCTGGCGCTACCGCTACACCCAGGGTCGGGTGCCGGCCGGGGTCGAGGCCCGCATCGTCGGCCCGCTGGGCGAGGCGCTGCCCGCCGACGGGACCTCCGTCGGCGAGTTGGAGGTCCGCGGGCCGTGGGTGACCGCCCGGTACGTCGGCGACGAGACCCCGGACGAGGAGAAGTTCCGCGACGGCTGGCTGCGTACCGGTGACGTCGGCACGCTCTCGCCGGACGGTTACATCACCCTCACCGACCGGGCCAAGGACGTGATCAAGTCCGGCGGTGAGTGGATCTCCTCGGTCGAGCTGGAGAACGCGCTGATGGCCCACCCGGCGGTGTTGGAGGCCTGCGTGGTGGGGGTGCCCGACGAGCGCTGGGGCGAGCGCCCGCTGGCCACCGTGGTCCTGCGGGAGGGGGAGTCGGCCAGCGCCGAGGAGCTGTGCGATTTCCTGGCCACCTCGGTGGCGCGCTGGCAGCTGCCCGAGCGGTGGGCCGTCATCGACGCGGTGCCGAAGACCAGCGTCGGCAAGTTCGACAAGAAGGTGGTGCGCTCCCGCTACGCCGAGGGCGGACTTTCTGTCCGACAGCTGACAGCGCCGTAACGTTTTCGGGCGCACCGTCGCCGTTTGGGTAGGGACGCACTCCTGAGACATCCCTCCCCAGGGGCGGCCCCGGCGTTCGCACCGCGCCGGGGCCGCCCGCTTTTTGCGGGGCGACCCGCACAGTCATTCTTGCGAAAGTTGTTCGCCTCTGTCCCGGTGACGGGGAAATTGGCCTGGTCAGCGGGTTCCTGGGTTGTCGGTCGGCTCTCGTACGATCGGGCCCACCAGCGGCCGTTCCGGCCGGCCCGGCAGCCCAGGAGGCGTCATGGCCACCCTCAAGACCGCCCCGACCGGCGCCAGCGTCGACGACTTCCTGGCCGCCGTGGCCGACGACACGCGCCGGCGCGACGCGGCCACCGTGCGGGACGTGATGCACCGGGTCAGCGGTGAGCCGGCGGTCATATGGGGCGACGCCATCGTCGGCTTCGGGCAGCGGCGCCTGCGTTACGCCAGCGGCCGGGAGCTGGACTGGTTCCTCGTCGGCTTCTCGCCCCGCAAGGCGGCCACCACCCTCTACCTCGGCGAGGAGTTCCCCGACAAGGAGCGGTTGCTGGCCCGGCTGGGCCGGCACAGCGTGGGCAAGGGCTGCCTCTACGTCAAGCGCCTCGCGGACGTCGACCTCGACGTGCTGACCGAGCTGATCCGGGCCTCGGTCGGGCAGGCCCGCACCGGTCAGGCGGGCGGTTGACCCGTCCGTGCCGGTGCTCCGCCCGCCCACCGGCGGTGACGGTCACCGGTCGTCGCTGGTGGTGATCAGCACCTTGCCGACCACCGAATTCTCCACCGCCTGGTGCGCCGCCGCGGCCGCCGCCAGCGGATGGTGGTGCAGCGGCAGACCCGCCTGCTCGCCCACCGCGATGCCGCCCTGCGCGGCGGCGGCCGCCACGTTGGCGACCGCCCGCGCCTTGGCCGCCGACGGCTCGGTGTAGACCAGCACGAACTGCCACCGCGCGTTCGGCACCATCAGCGGCCGGATCGGCAGGGTCACCTCTGCCCCGCCGTCGTCGGCGTAGACGCAGACCGCGCCGCCGCGCCGCAGCATCTGCACGTCGGCGGCGGCGTTGCGCGCCGGGGAGACCTCGACGATCGTGTGCACCCCGTCGGGGGCGATCTTGCGGACCTCCTCGACCACGTCCTGCTCCCGGTAGTTGACCACGAAGGTGGCCCCGGCCGCCGCGGCGAGCTGCGCCTTCTCCGGGCTGCTGACCGTCGCGATCACCGTGGCGTCGGCCCAGCGGGCGAGCTGGATCGCCGCGTTGCCGACCGCGCCCGCGCCGCCCTGCACCAGCACCGTGTGGTCGCTCAGCGCCCCGGCGCGCAGCGTGTCCGGCAGGTACTCGCCGGCGGTCAGGCACCGGTGCGCGGTGAGGAAGGGGATGCCCAGGCAGGCGCCCAGGTCGAAGGAGGCGTCGCCGAGGCGTACCGCCTGGCGGACCGGCACCACCGTGTACTCGGCGGCGGTGCCCCACGGCCGCCGCCAGGCGGCCTCCCAGAGCCAGACCCGCTCGCCGATCAGCTCCGGGTCGACCCCCTGACCGACCGCCTCGACCACCCCGGCGCCGTCCTGCCCGGGCGTCTGCCAGCCGGCGGGCAGCGGCCACTGCCGGCGGGCCTTCCAGTCCGTCGGGTTCACCCCGGAGACCGCCACCCGGACCAGCACCTCACCGGGGCCGGGCTCCGGCACCGGCCGGTCGACGAGTTGCAGCACCGAGGCGTCACCGGTGCGCTCGTACACGATCGCCTTCATCCCCGTCTCCTCACCTGCGCCGCCCGGGCTCGCGGGGACGCCGTCGGCTGCGGTACCCGGCGGATCCGTGCTCATGCCGATCCCGACGGCCCCGGAAACCGTACAACCGGGTAGCCGGCGGAAGGGAGTGGTCATGCGGGACAAGGTGGAGGTCGACGCGGAACCCGCCTGTACCGGGCGGTCCACCGCCGAGCCGGTGGCGGCCGTGAAGGCCGGGAGCGCCGGGAGCGCCGTGAGCGCCGACGGCCCGCCGGGGCCGCTGCCGGAGCGGCGGGCGGAGGAGGGCGGCGCCCGGCGGCGCCTGCCGAGGTCGAGCCGGAGCCGGGCGATCTGACGGCACGGCCGGGGCGGAGCCGGGCGATCCGACGGCACGACCGTGCAGGGGCCGCCGGGCACCCGACGGTACGGCCGGTCAGGGTCCGGCCGGGGCCGCCCGGCCGTGCTCAGCCGAGCCGGTCGATCGTCTGCGGGGTCAGTTCGCCGATGGAGCCGAGCACCACGGCCGCGAGCCGCTCGGCGTCGGGGTCCAGCGGGTACGTGCCGTGCGGCACCGCGATCACCGCCATCCCGGCGGCGGCCGCGGAGCGCACCCCGTTGGAGGAGTCCTCCACGGCGACGCAGCGGGCCGGATCGACGCCCAGCCGTTCGGCGACCGCCAGGTAGACGTCCGGCGCCGGCTTGCCCCGCTCGGTCTCCTCGGTGGACAGGGTGGCGCCGAAGGTGTCGGCGAGGTCCGTCGCGGCCAGCGCCGCCGCGATCAGCCGGGTCGGCGACGAGCTGGCCAGACCCAGCGGCCACCGCCCGGCCAGCCGGCGCGCGACGCCGTCCGCCCCGTCGATCAGCGGTACGCGCTGCGCGTACCGCCGGGTCATCTCCTCCACCACCTCGGTGGCGACCTGCTCGGCGCTCCGGTCGACGCCCAGCTCCCCGCTGAGGTAGCGGGCCCACTCGCCGGTGCTCATCCCCATCAGCCGGCGCTGGGTGTCGGCCTGCCAGGCTCCGCCGTGCGTCGCCACGTACGCCCGGCGGACCTCCTCCCAGACCGGCTCGGAATCCACGATCACGCCGTCCAGGTCGAAGACCACCGCATCCACCACGTGCCCATCCTGCCCGACGGCGGGCCGATGGTCAGCCGCGCAGCGCGGGCAGGCCGATCGGGCTGCCCGCCGGGATCACCGTGTGGCCGGCGCGGGCGATCGGCTCGAGCAGCTCACGCAGCCGGTCCGTGCGCTGCGGACCGAGCGCCCGCCACGGCCGGGCGGCGGCGACGTCGGTGGCGTCCTCGACGGCCGCGAAGCGGGCGCGGCCGTGCTCGGTGGGTGCGCCCTCCGCGGTGAGCCAGCCCCGCTCGACCAGCCGGGCGCGCGCCGCGCCCCACTGCTCCTCGGACCAGCCCCGACCCAGCAGGTTCTGCGGGGACATGTCCACCGCGACCCGCCAGGCCAGCGTCTCGACCGGGTCGAGGTCGGCGGCGATCAGCGCCGCCACGTGCCCGTCCCCGCGGTGCTCCCGCAACGTGGTGGCGGCCTGCCAGAGCCGGGCCAGCGGGTACTCGCCGCGTGGCAGGGCGGCGTTGGCCGCGCCGAGCACCCGGCCGGCGCCGTCGGCCTCGGCGGCGGCGCCCTCCAGCAGCTCGGCGGCCTCGGCCAGGTGCGACTCGGGCAGTTCGTAGGTCAGCTCGGCCAACGCCTGCACGGCGCCGGTGAGCCGGGCCCGCAGCGCCTCCTGCGGCGTGGCGAGCCGCCACACGGCCGGCAGCGCCCGGGCCACCATGTGCGGGGCGAAGGTGAAGAACGCCGCGATCACCGGGGCCGCGTCGGTGGGCCCGAGCGGGGCGGCCCGGCCGGCGAAGTAACCCCGCCAGTAACCGCGCAGCCCCACCGCCTCGTACGCGGCGCGGGCGCGCGGATGGAAGTAGGTGACGGCGTGCACCGGCTCGAAGTGCGTCCACATCAGCCGGGCGGTCCGCCCCGGGTCGTCCAGCGCCGTCACGTGCACCTCCGGGTCCGGTCCGGTCATCACCCCGGGCGGTCGGACCGACCGGGGTGACGCCGAACCTACTGCCGGTTGGTGACGGGCCGGAAGCCCCGTGTGGGCCAATGCATCGCCGCCGGGCGACAACCCGGACGAACCGGGCCGGCCGCCGGGGTCACTTGGCGGCGAGCACGTCCACGACGAAGCGCAGCGGGCCGGCGGGGCGACCGCCGGAGGAGTCGTTGCCGTACGCCAGCTCGGCCGGGATGTCGAGCTGCACCCGGCTGCCCACGTTCACCCCGACCAGACCCTTGTCCCAGCCCGGGATGACCTGGCCGACCCCGATGGGGAAGCTGGCCGGCTGCCCGGCCGACCAGGACGAGTCGAACTCCTTGCCGTCCTTGAAGAACACGCCGACGTAGTTGGTGGTGATCGTCTGGCCGGCCTGGACCGCCGGACCGGTGCCCTTGATCAGCGGGGTCACGGTGAGCTTGGTCAGCGTGCCCGTGCCGGCCGCGACCGTCGGCTTGCTGGCCAGGGCCGGATCGGCGCCCGCCGGAAGCTGGGCGGCGGGGGCGTCACCGGCCGGGGCGCTGGCGGCGGCGTCCGCCGAGGGGGTGCCGGCCGCCGGCTCGGTGGCGTCGTCGCCGCCGCGCTGCCCGATGATCACGAAGACGGTGATCAGGATCGCCACCACGGCGACGCCGGCGAGCCCACCGGCCCAGGCCTGCCGGCGGCGCTTCGCCTCGGCCGCCTTCTGCGCCGCCAACTGGGCGGCCAGCCGCCGCTCCGACTTCTGGGACCGGTTCTGCGTACGCTCGCTCACGGCGTCGACTCCCTGCTGCGAAGGTGGTGGCCGGCATCGGCGGTGCCGGGGGGAAAGCCGACGCACACGGTACCCGCCCGGACGCCCACCGTGCCGCCTCGGCGCTCGCGCTTGCGCCGCGCGGCTCACGCCGGCCCCGGCACCACCATGAAATCGGTCACGAACGAGGTGACCCGGCCGTCGGCGGCCCGACCGATCCACGTCCCGTAGTGGCCGTCGCCCCAGCCGGAGCTGACGGTCAGGACGTTGGCGCCGGACGCCTCGTCCAGGACCGCGTCGATCAGCCCCGGCACGGGGCCGGCCGGCGGCCGGGACGGGATGAAGACCTCCTCCACCCGGTCGTAGTCCCAGTTCTCCAGGACGCTCAACGCCGTCGGGTCGGCCAGCGTGCCGGTCCCGGCGTCCACCCCGTACCCGAAATAGTCGTCCGGGCCGAGGGCCGCGACGTCCTGGTCGCCGGCGATGGCCGGCTCCCAGCGAACCACCGGCGCGTCGTGGATCACCAGTTGCAGCGCGGCCACCCGCCGGTCCACCTCGGCGTCCTCCCGGAGCACCGCCGCCACCCAGGCGTGGGCGGGGTAGCGGCCCGGCGGCACGGTGACCGTGAACGGCTCCGCATCCGGGCAGACCAGCGGGTCGCAGCCCACCACCTGGCCGGTGGGAAGCACGATCTCGCCGGCCGGGTGCGCCTCGACGACGTACGTCCCGTGCTCGTCGGTGTAGCGGGCACCGGGCGTGAGCAGCCGGGCCAGGTCGGGGGTGTACGGCAAGGGGTCTCCTCGGTCGGCGGCCGGCCGGCGGAGCCTACCCGCAGCGGCCGACGTCCGGGAGATCCGTCACCGCATCTCGGTGCGGGCGGTCAGCCTCCGAGGTGCCGGGCCAGGGACTGGCGCAGGTGGTTCTTCGGCCGGGAACCGACGATCGAGCCGACCACCTCGCCGCGGTGGAAGACCAGCAGGGTGGGCAGGGACATCACCCCGTAGGTGCGCGTGGCGTCCGGATTCGCGTCGGTGTCGATCGTGGCGAAGTCCATGCGCCCGGCGAACTCCCCGGCCAGCTCGGCGAGGCTGCGCGAGATCGCCCGGCACGGCGGGCACCAGTCGGCCCAGAAGTCGACCACGACCGGCCGGTCGGCGGCGAGGACCACGGTGGCGAAGGTGTCGTCGGTGACGGCGGTCAGCGGGCCGTTCCGCGCAGTCTCAAGCATGTTTCCTCCCGTTGGGTGATGGCGTGGGCGAGCTGGTCGCGCAACTCGCGCCGGACAGTGTGGAGCCGTTCGATGCCGGCGTCGACCTCGGCCAGCTTCCGGCGCAGCACCGCCACCGAGTCGGGGCAGACGTGCCCGGAGGTGTTGCCGGCCCGCAGGCAGGCCACGAACGGGCGGATGTCGTCGAGGCCGAAGCCGACCGCGAGCAGCGCCCGGATCTCGCGTACGACGTGCAGTTCCGCCTCGTCGTAGACCCGGTAGCCGTTGGCGGACCGGTCCGCCCGGACGAGCCCGTGCGTCTCGTAGTAGCGCAGCGCACGGGTGCTCGTGCCGGCGCGTTCAGCCAACTCCCCGATCAGCATCCGACCTCCCTCGCCGGTGGCGTCGCGGATGACGCTAGACCTTGTCACCGGCGTCAAGGCAACCTCCGGCCGCCGGCAACCCGCGGGCTGGACCGGGCTCCGCCCGGGGTGCAACCCGCCGGCGGGACCGCCTCACCGCCGGTCCGCGCCGGAAGCCGGTGGACGGGACCGGGCACCGGTAGATTCCGACCATGGCGATCCTCACCGACGAAGACCTTGCCCTGCTGGCCGAACCGCAGCTCGCCCACGTGGCGACGATCGAGGCCGACGGCTCCCCGCACGTCACGCCCGTCTGGGTGGACACCGACGGCGAGCACATCATCTTCAACACCGCCAAGGGCCGGGTGAAGTACGACAACATCCAGCGCAACCCGGAGGTCGCGGTCTCCGTGGTGGACAAGGCGAACGACTTCCGCACGCTGTGGGTGAAGGGCACCGCGGAGCTGGTCGACGACGGCGCCGACGAGCACATCGACCGGATGGCGCAGAAGTACCTCGGCCAGGACACCTACCCGTTCCGGCAGGCGGGCGAGGAGCGGGTGATCGTCCGGATCAGGCCCACCCAGAAGCTCGGCCGGGGCTGACACCCGACGAGGAGGGGCCCTTGCGCGAGGCGGGGGCCCTTCCCAAAACCCGGGCCGGGGCCCTTCCCGACACCCGGGCCGCGCCCTCTCCGACACCCGGGCAGGGGCGTGGGGCTCAGGCGGTCTTGCGGGGTGCCGCCTTCTTCTCCGCCGCCTTCTTCGCGGGCGCCTTGGCGGCCTTCTTCTCCGCCGTCTTCTTCGCGGCGGCCTTCTTGGCCGGCTCCGCCTTCTTCTCCGCCGCCTTCTTCTCGGCGGCCTTCTTCGCGGGTGCCTTCTTCGCCGGCGCCTTCGCCGCCTTCTGCGCCGACCGGGCCGCGGAGATCGGGGTCGGCTCACCGGCGCCGCCGGTCGCCGCCGCCGGCTCCCCACGGGCCGCCCGGGCCCGCTCCACGGAGGCCTTCAGCGCGGCCATCAGGTCCACCGCCGCGGCCGGCGCCTCCTCGACCTCCTCCGGCTGGACCACCTCGCGGCCCTCCACCTTGGCGTCGATGACCTCCTGCAACGCGGCCCGGTAGTCGTCGGTGAAGGCGTCCGGCTGGAACTCACCGGCCATCGAGTCGATCAGCGAGCTGGCCATCGCCAGCTCCGGCGGGCGGACCTTGAGGTCCTCGTCGAGGAAGCCGAAGTCGGGCTGACGGATCTCATCGGGCCAGAGCATCGTGTTGAGCAGCAGCACGCCCTCGCGCACCCGGAGCGTGGCGAGCTGCTCCCGCTGGCGCAGGGCGACCTTGACGATCGCCACCCGCTCCGAGTCGGTGAGCGCGTCGCGCAGCAGCACGTACGGCTTGGTCGCCGCGCCCTCCGGCTCCAGGAAGTACGCCTTGTTGTAGAGGATCGGGTCGACCTGCTCGGCGGGGACGAACTCCAGCACGTCGATCGCCCGGGAGCTGGTCAGCGGCAGCTCGGCGAAGTCCTCGTCGGTGAGGATCACCATCTCGCCGCCGCCGATGTCGTAGCCCTTGGCGATGTCGTCGTAGGTGACCTCTTCGCCGCAGACCTGGCAGGTGCGCTTGTAGCGGATCCGGCCGCCGTCGGACCGGTGCACCTGGTGGAACCGGATGTCCTTTTCCTCGGTCGCCGAGTACAGCTTGACCGCGATCGAGACGAGGCCGAACGACACGGCTCCCTTCCAGATGGCCCGCATCCTCGTGCTCCTCTCCCCGGTACTGCTCAGCTTCGCAAAAGATCGAAGGCCACGCGAGCGCTTCCGTGCGCAAGTACAGTCAGAAGGTGCCCGGCGCGCCGCTCAAGCCGATGCTCGCGACCACCGGGCCGCTCCCGGCGGGTGCCGGCTGGGCGTACGAGTTCAAGTGGGACGGGGTCCGCGCGCTCGCCGACATCTCCGGCGGCCGGCAGCACCTGTACGCCCGCTCCGGCGTGGAGATCACCGCCGCCTACCCCGAGCTGGCCGGCCTGCCCGAGCAGGTGGGCGACGCGCTGCTCGACGGCGAGGTGGTGCTGCTCGGCGAGACCGGCCAGCCCTCGTTCACCGCCCTCGCCGAGCGGATGCACGTGCGGGACCGGAACAAGGCCGCCCGGCTGGCGGCGGTCATGCCGGTGACGTACATGATCTTCGACCTGCTCCGGCTCGACGGCGACGACCTGACCGGCTGGCCGTACACCCGACGGCGGGAGGCCCTGGACGGCCTGGCGCTCGGCGGCGCCCGCTGGGCGGTGCCGCCGGTCTTCCCGGACGGCCCGGCCACCTACGAGGCCGCCGGCGAGCACGGGCTGGAGGGGGTGATGGCCAAGCGGGTCGACTCGGTCTACCGGGCCGGCGTGCGCTCGCCGGACTGGCTGAAGGTCAAGCTGGAGGTCACCGGCGACTTCGTGATCGGCGGCTGGCGGCCCGGGGCGCGCCGGATCGGCGGCCTGCTGGTCGGGGTGCCCGGCCCGGACGGGCGGCTCATCTACCGGGGTCGGGTCGGCGGTGGGATCGGCGCCGCGATCGAGCGGGAGCTGCTGCGCGAGCTGGAACCACTCCGGTCGGGGAACTCCCCGTTCTCCGGCGACGTGCCGCGCGAGGATGCCCGGGGCGCGATCTGGGTAACACCCCGGGTCGTGGTGGAGGTGAAGTACGGCCAGCGCACCCCGGACGGGCGGCTGCGGTTCCCCCGGGTGCTCCGGCTGCGACCCGACAAGCCTCCGGAGGAGGTCGACGATGCCGGCTGAACGGTTCCGGGTGGAGGTCGAGGGGCGCAAGCTGGAGCTGTCCAACCTGGACAAGGTGCTCTTTCCGGCGGCCGGGTTCACCAAGGGCGAGGTGATCGACTACTACACCCGGATCGCCCCGGTGCTCCTGCCGCACCTGGCCGACCGGGCGCTGACCCGGATCCGCTTCCCCAACGGCGTCGACGACAAGTCGTTCTTCGAGAAGAACGCCCCGGCCGCCACGCCGGACTGGGTGCGGGTCGAGACGCTGCCCGCGCCCGGGTCGACCAAGGGCCGGGAGACCATCGACTACGTGGTCGCCGACGACCTGCCCACCCTGGTCTGGCTGGCCAACCTCGCCGCGTTGGAGCTGCACACGCCGCAGTGGAAGGTCGGCGAGCACCCGGACATGATGGTCGTCGACCTGGACCCGGGCGCCCCGGCCGCGCTGCGGCAGTGCTGCCAGGTGGCGCTGCTGATGCGCGACCGGCTCGCCGACGACGGCATCGACAGCTACCCGAAGACGTCCGGGAAGAAGGGCATGCAGCTCTGCTGCCCGATCGCCGGCACCCAGGACGCCGACGACGTCTCCGCCTACGCCAAGCGGATCGCGCAGGAGTTGGAGAAGGCACACCCGAAGTTGATCGTGTCGAAGATGGCGAAGAACCTGCGGCCGGGGAAGATCTTCATCGACTGGAGCCAGAACAACGCGGCGAAGACGACCGTGGCGCCGTACTCGCTGCGCGCGCAGTCCGTGCCGTCGGTCTCCACGCCGCTGACCTGGGACGAGGTGGAGGCGGGTGCGGCGGGGAAGCGGCCTGCGACGAAGCCGTACACGGCGACCGACGTGCTCACGCGGGTGGAGAAGCAGGGGGACCTGCTGGCCCCGCTGCTGGACGGCGGCCCGGAGCTTCCAGCCGGTTCGTAGGTCGGCATCGGCGAAAGCGTCCGCGGCCCGAGACAACCTTCTGTGACACCGCCACGTGTTAGGGGCGTGACCGACCAAACGCAACCACTGTCCCCGGCGGACCGGTCGTACGTCGCCTTCGTCGAGGTGGCCTGGCAGCGACATATCCGGCTGGCCATGCTCTGACCGGCGGCCGGTGGCGGGCCGAGGAACTGCTCCAGGACAGCCTGGTCAAGGTGTACGAGCGGCGGCGCGGCCGGCGCGGCGTCATTCACGCATGTCCACGACGTCGCCGCCGGGCACGGGCGGCCGGGCTGGCTGGCCTGGGCCGACGCGATCGTCCTGGAGTTGATGTCGATCGCCGCCGGCCTGGAGTTGCGGCGCAAGCGGCGCCTGGGCAAGTCCGTCGTCTTCCCCGCCGCGGTGCTCGTGGTAGCGGTGTCGCTGTCGCTGGCGGCGCAGGTGGTGGAGGCGGAGGCGTCGGTGATCGGCTGGATCGCCGCCGCCGTGCCGGCCCTGGGCTTTCTGGCGATGGTGAAGATCGCCCTCGGCCGCGCCGACCCCACCGCACCCCGCTCGACCGACCAGCCAGTGCGGGCCGAGCCCGGACCGCCGCTAACTGTCGACGCATCGGTCCCGGACACACACCCGCCCGACCCCGCCGCCGCCACCGCGGTCCCGGACACCGCGACAGCGGTCCCCGCCGTCGCGGACCAACCATCGGCGGTCCCGGACCGCCCGGACCACGAGGCGGCGACAGGCGAGGGCGGTCCGGAGGTTGCCGCGTTGGTTCCGGCCGCGCGGGCCGCCGCCCGCGCCCTCACCGCCGAGGGGACATCGCTGTCCCGGACGGCCCTCGCCCGGCAGCTGCGCGCGGACGGGCACCAGTTGTCAAGGCCACCGCCTCCGCGCTCGTGCGCGTCCTGCGCGCCGAGGCCACCCCGCCCACACCGGACGTCACCGAGGAGGGCCGCATGACAGAAACCTGAACTACGGCTTCTGTCAGACCCAGCCGCCGCTGTCAGACCAACTCGGGCGCCTGCTCAGCAAGCCCGCGACCTGACACAACCTGTCAGCGCGCCTGCGCCGACCGTCCGCCACCTCGCAGCGGCCGGTGCACGCGCCGCACTCACCCACATCTTCGACGTTGGAGCAACAACGATGATGTCGCAGTACAGCGATCACCTTCCTCGCCTGTCCCGTCACCGGCGAGACTCACACGCACTCTCATCGCATTCTCACACTGGATTCGGTGCGGCCCGCCGTGTAGGAGTCAGTGCGGATCTCCGTTCTACCGTCCGGCTTGATGCTGACCCCCAACCTGACCCCCCTCCTTCGCTCCCAGCCCAGGTCAGGGCCGCTCTCAGCAGAGGAATGCCGCTCCAGACACACCCTCGTGTATGGGGTGTCCCCCAGGGGCCGCCCATGCGTAAACAACAATCAACGGCGGATCCGCTGCTGCGGCTGCAGGCCAGCATCACCGCCCGCGACGACCGGCTGCTGGGCTGGCTCTACGACCACGGTGTGCTCACCACCGACCAGATCGCCGTCGCCCTGTTCCCGTCCCTGGACTTCACCCAACGCCGGCTACGCCGCCTCACGCTGCTGCGGGCGGTTGACCGGTTCCGGCCCAACAAGGCCGACGGAGGCGCGAGTGGGCAGGTGTTGGCGAACAGCGTGGCGTACAGCCAGTAGTCCGATGAACCCCGCAGCCTGATGTACGGCTCACCCAGCGCCAGCAGTTCCTCGAGGTCGGGGATGCGGTCGACCGTGAGCGGGGCGATGTTCATGAGCGATGTCCTTCGGTGAGTTCGATCGACGCGGCGAGGTCCCGTGCGGCGACGGCGGGGTCCAGGGAGTCGGTGACTCCGCGACCGACGACGAGGATGTCCCATGAGCGTCGTCGGCTGGCCTCAACGTCGGTGGGTTCGAAGCCGCCGGAGACCGCGACCGGCAGCTTGGTCCACGACCTGATGAGTTGTGCCTGGTCGAGGGGGTGGAAACCGGCTACGCCCAGGTCGATGTTCGTGGTGATGGCGAAGCCGTCGACTCCTGCGCGTTCCATGTCCTGCACCCAGCCTTGGATCAGCCGGCCCTCGGGCACGTCGATCATGATGGGGACGCCCAGGCGTCTGCTCGCCTCGACGGCTGCGGAGACGCTGGCGATGCTGGCGGGTCCGATGAGCAGCACGACGTCGGCTCCGGCCTCGGTCGCGAGAACCACCTGGTCGCGTCCCCAGTCTGCGGACATCATCTCGGCGACAATCCACGCACCAGGGGTCCGCTGCTTGATAGCGCTGATGGCCCGGACGCCGACGCTCTTGATGAGCGGGTCGCCGATCTCGATGAATTGCACGCCAGCGCTGGCGGCGGCCTGCGCGACGGCGATGGCGTGGTCAATGTCGCGGACATCGAGCGCGACTTGAAGGGCGCGTCCGTCTCGGAGGCGCCGGAAGGCCTCCTTGCTGATGCCTGCGGCTGCGCTCGTGGCGATGTCGTGTCGGTCGAGCAGGTTGGCTTCAGTGCGAACGAGCCAGTCGGCCGAGGCGACGCCCTGGCTGATCAAGGCGGACTGGACGTTCGTGGGTAGCCGCAGGGCACCGGTGCGGATTTCTCGGAGCAGGCCGAAGAGGGCGCTGCGGGAGGAACCCGTGCCCCGGGACGACCGCTGACCGGTTGGTGGTCTCCCATCCAGCGACAGGCTGCTCGCGGCTCCACGGCCGCGGGCGGCTCTGGCTTGCCGTAGGCATGCCGGGGCCGGTGGCTGCCGCACGCCGCGCCGGGATGGCCCGGGTGGTCCCGGGCCGGTGGCTAGGGTGAGGCGAACCGACCGAAGGAGCGCCGTCGATGACCGGCCTGCCCGCCACCGCCACCGCGCCGAACTCACCGCTGCTCACCTGGTGCGACGACGCGACCGGCGACAGGGTCGACCTGACCGCGCAACAGCTCGGCCGGTGGGCGGCCCGCAGCGCCGGGCTGCTCCGGGACGGCTGCGGGCTGCGCCCCGGCGACCGCGTCGCCGTACTGCTGCCACCGCACTGGCGCACCGCGGCCGTGCTGCTCGGCGCCTGGTCGGTCGGGCTGGCGGTGTCGTTCCGGCCGGAGGCCACCGCCGGGCTGCCAGTCCTCGAACCGGGCGGCGACCTGCCGTACGACGCGGTCTTCGTGACCCCGGAACGCCTCGACGACTGGCTGGAGGACGTCCCCGAGGGGACGCACCGCTACCTCGTCGGCACCCGGCCCGCGCCGCTGGACGACGTGCCCGCCGGCTGGCTCGACTGGTCCGCCGAGGTGCTCCGGCACCCCGACACGCCGCCCGACCACGCCTCGATCCGCCCGTCGGACCCGGCCAGCCCGGACGGCACCAGCTACGACGAGTGGGGGAGCGTCGCCCGGGAGTTGGCGGACCAGCTCGACCTGCGGGCGGGCGACCGGCTGCTCATCGACGCCGCCGAGCACGAGCAGCCGCTGAAGTGGCTGCTGGCACCGCTGTCCGTTGGCGCGTCCGTGGTGCTCTGCGCCAACCTCGACCCGGCCCGGCGGGACGCCCGGATCGCCGCCGAGCAGGTCACCCGGGTCCTGTAGCGGTGCCTGGGACACCAGGCGCTGGTCCGCCGGGTCCTCGGCGGCCGTTGCTTCGCCACTGGCCGCAAAGCGTTGAGCGATGGTACCGCTGGTAGTACCATCGGCCTGTGCCGTCCATAGCCAAGCTCGTTGAGGCGATGCGGAAGAACCAGCAGAACATCTCCTACAACGATCTCTACGGGGTGTGCGAGCACTACTTCGGGAAGCCGCGGCAAGCTGGCACCTCCCACGCTGTGTTCAAGATGGGGTAGGCGACCCGCGCGTCAATATTCAGAACGACAAGGGCAAGGCCAAGGCGTACCAGGTACGGCAGGTGCTCAAGGCGATAGACAAGAAGGAGGCCATGTGATGCATAACGAGTCCCGTCCAGACATCTCCCACTACACCTATCGCGTCACCTGGTCGGCCGAGGATCGCGAGTTTGTGGCCACCTGCGCCGAGTTTCCGTCTCTGTCGTGGCTGGCCTCTTCGCAGGTCGAGGCTTTGCAGGGGCTCCAGGATCTGTTGCGTGAAGTGATCGCGGACATGGAGGAGCAGGGCGAGCAGGTGCCGCAGCCGTTCGCTGAGCGCAGCTACTCAGGCAAGTTCAACCTGCGCGTCGGCGAGAGCCTGCACCGCGAGCTCGCCATCCAAGCCGCCGAGGACGGCATGAGCCTCAACCAGTACGTCCTACGAAAGCTCAGGGCGGCCTGACCCAGCGGGGAGAGGCACCTGCCCGTCCGGGTGCATATCCGCCAGCCTCCTCGGCCTCCCTGCCGTCACCGGGCCACGAGCCTGTCCCCAGGTCTGTTGCCGCCGCCATCGACGTGGTCTTATACCGGGAAGACGACGTCATTGACCTGGTCATGGCAACCCCGCGTCGACTCCGCACCGCTCCATCCCCTGAAAGGTGCACCGATGCACAGGAGACCGATCTTCCGACTGGCAGTCCTCACCGCCACCGCCGCCACGTTCCTGGCGTCCGGTGGCGCCTACGGCGCGGTGGCGGCGGCACCCGTGACCTTCTCGCCGGGTGTCGAGGCGTGCGAGCCGGGTGCCGACGAGCACAGCGCGGCCCGGGTCGCCGAGGGCGCCACCGCCCAGGAGCCGGAGCTGTACTCCAAGAACGAGGCGAACGCCTACGGCGTGATCAAGGATTCCCCGCGCCTGGCCAACGGCAGCGTCACCGTGCCGACGGTCTTCCACATGGTCTCCGACCACCCGCTCACCGCGGCGGAGACGACCAGGTGGAACACCCTGATCGCGGACCAGATGACGGTGCTCAACGACTCGTTCGCCGGCCGCACCGCGGCGAACGCCGCCGACACGCCGTTCCGGTTCGACCTCGTCGACACCACGTGGACGGTGAACAGCGACTGGTACACGGTCGTGCCGGGCAAGAACGAGCGGGACATGAAGCAGGCGCTGTACACCGGCGACTCCCGCACCTTGAACGTGTACGCGGCCAACATCGGCGGCGGGCTGCTCGGCTGGGCGTACTTCCCGAAGGGCTACAACAACGGCCGGGACTTCATCGACGGCGTGGTGATCCTCGACGAGTCGATGCCGGGCGGCACGGCCGGCAAGTACGCCCTCGGCGACACGCTGACGCACGAGGTCGGGCACTGGCTGATGCTGGAGCACACCTTCGCGCACGGCTGCTCCGCCTCCGGCGACTTCGTCGCGGACACCCCGCGCGAGGCGCACCCGCAGTTCAACTGCCCGGTGGGCGCGGACACCTGCACCGCACCCGGGCTCGACCCGATCCACAACTTCATGGACTACACGCAGGACTCCTGCATGAACATGTTCAGCGCCGGACAGGCGGACCGGATGAGCGACGCCTGGGTGGCGTTCCGGGCCGGCGGCGTCAAGTAACGAAGCACTGCCGGGGTTGGCGGGCCGCGCTCAGCGGCCCGCCAACCCCCTTTTTGCGGCCGGACACGCCTCGCAGGACAACCGCAGGTCCCACGGTTCTCTCGCCGCACGTAAACGGGCCGATCGACGGTCGGAGGCAATCCGAATCGGTCACGCGAAACCCTGCCGTACGTCGATATGCTCGCGCAGCTTGATGGCGAAGCGCGCCATCGCCCACGGGGGGTGTATCGATCGTGCGAGCACGAAGATTGCTGGCCGCAACACTCGGGATCATGCTTGGCGCGGGCCTGGTGAGCGTCACCGGCATGCCGGCGCAGGCATACGAGCAGCGGGACGTGAGCAAGTCCGGCTGGGCCTTCACGGACTCTCACCTGCCGAACCAGTCGTTCGTCAACCCCTCCGGAGACGCGCCGATCGGCGCCTGGGCAGATGCGGGCGGCAACAAGCACAAGTCCCGGTCCTACTTCACCTTCGACATCTCGCGTTTCCGTGGGTCCGTCATCCACAAGGCGGACCTGGTCATCGCGGAGCGATCGGCGGCCGACTGCGCGTCGGCCCAGCCGGTCGAGCTCTGGCGCACCGATCCGATCAAGGCGACCACGAGCTGGGAGTCGGCGCCGCGCCACCGTGAGCTGCTCGGCACCGTCCAGGCTGGCGGCGAGGCCGCCTGCCCCGGCTATCTGGTGTGGGACATCATGCCCGCGTTGCAGAAGCTGGCAAGCCAGGACGAGCAGACCCTCACCGTCGAGATCCGCGTGCCGCACGGCTACGAAGGCAAGCTTTCCCACGGCCGCAAGCTCCGCCCGTTCCCGGCGATCCGCGCTGTGGCCAACCACGCTCCGACGGTGGAGAAGATCGGGCTCGAGTTTCCGTCGTGGTCCTGCGCTTCGAAGGAAAACCCCCAGCCGGTGGGGGCGCGCTACTACAGCCTGATGATCCGGGGCGCGGACGCGGACAGCAATGACTCCAATTTCAACGGGCAGTTCGCGGCCTGGCCGGTCGGCCATGAGGACCAGCGTTCCGAGCGGTTCGGGTCGAGTTACGGAAGCACTCTCGCCAAGGTCGGCTGGGACATGTCGCAGTACCCGCACGGGATCGTGGTGGCCTGGACCGCACGTGCCTTCGACGGTCACGACTACTCGGAGTGGGCCGAGCCGTGCTACGTGAAGGTGGACGGGCAGCCACCGGCCGCACCTGTGGTGACCTCTGACAAGTACCCGAATGACGGCGAGCCGCATGGGGGTGCGGGAGTTCCAGGCACCATCACGTTCAAGGCGAACGGATCGCCGGACGTGGTCGGCTACTACTGGGGACGCTTCGGCGACACGTACAACTACGTCGCTGCGCCGGCGCCGGGCGCGGACGCAACGCTTGAATACACGCCGACCTCGTTCGTTGAGTACCTGAGCGTGCGCAGCGTGGACAGCGCGTCGAACTCCTCCGAGGTGACCAACTACGAGTTCTATGTGCGGTCCACGGCGCCGGGGGTGCGGGTGACGGTGGGTGGTGTCGGCCTGCCGAGCCAACTGGCGATCTCCAACAGTGTCGAGGGGGTCACCGAGTTCGGCTACAAGATCGGTGACGGCGACGAGGTCCGGGTCCCGGCGGACGCCGATGGCACGACCGACGTACCGGTGATGTTCACGCAGGCTGGCCTCGTCAAGGTCCAGGTGCGCAGCTACGTCGGAGCGGAGCTGGTCGGCGCGTACACCGAGGACGTGTCGGTCCGCGACACCCCGTTCGTGGAGTCGGCCGACTTTGCCTTCCCGGACCACGACGGCGTGGTCGACCGCCCGGGCAGCTTCACCTTCCGGCCCGGCCGCACCGGGGTGGTCGCGTACGAGTACGCGTTCCTCTACGACGAGATGCAACGCATCGACGCGGCAGCAGACGGCACTGCGGTGCTGCGTTGGACGCCGACGGAGCCCAACTGGTACGTGCTGAACGTCCGTAGCATCAGCGCCGACGGCACCGTCTCGGAGGTCCAGCAGTACCAGTTCAACGTCATCGACATCAAGCCGACCGTTTACTCCAGCACCTACTACGAGTACGGCGCGTGGGGCGGCGTGGGCATCCCCGGCGAGTTCAACTTCGACACCGCCATGCCGGACGTGGACGCCTACCTCTACCGGCTCAACGACGGGCCCGAGCAGACCGTCGACCCGGAGTACAGCTGGGCTCAGGTGACGTTGACGCCTGACCGCTCCGGCAGCAATACACTCACCGTACGCACGCGTTTCCTGGACGGGTCCTTCTCGCCGACGCGGACCTACACGTTCGAGGTCAGCGACGCACCGGTGGTGACGTCCAGCGACTACCCGGAGAACGACTCCGCCGGCCAGCCCGGCCAGCCGGGTCGGTTCACCTTCAACCCGGGCCGCTCCGACGTGGTGGAGTACCGCTACGTGCTGGAGTACAGCGGCGAAGAGCGGGTCGTGGCCGCCGGAGCGGACGGTAAGGCCACGATCGAGATCACGCCGACGCATCCCGGGTACACCCTGTTGACGGTCACCAGCCGGGCGGCCGACGGCACGGTCAGCGCGGAGCGGCGGTACTACTTCCGCGTACGGGACCCGCGCGTGAACGTGAGTAGCGCGTACGACGAGTACACCCCTCGTGGCGGGATCGGCGCGGTCGGCAGGTTCGGGGTCTACACCGAGATCGGCGAGGTGACCACCTTCGAGTACCAGCTCAACGGCGGTGCCTGGCAGAGCGTGCCGAAGACTCCCGACGCGCTGGTGACCGACATCTCGGTGACCATGGATCGCAACGGCGCGAACGTCTTCTCGGTGCGGGGTCGCACCGCAACGGGCGGGTACACGCCACAGACGGACTACCCGTTCCTGGTCGGCACGGCGCCGCTGGTGTCGTCGAGCACCTACCCGGCCAACCAGTGGGCCGGTGGTGTGGGCGTGCCGGGTGAGTTCACCTTCACCCAGGGCAGTCCGGGTGTGGTGGAGTTCGAGTACACGGTCGATGACGGGCAGCCGGTGATGGTGGCGGCGAACGCCGCCGGGATTGGCACCGCGAACTACACGCCGACCTCGGCGAGCTCGCACACCATGGGGGTGCGCGGACGTACGGCCGACGGGGTGTGGACCGACACGACGAACTACTACTTCCTGGTCGACTTCTCCTGACCTGGAGTTGACGCGGTGGGCCGTCCCGGATGGGGCGGCCCACCGCGTCGAGCCGCGTCAGCCTCGGCGCGTCAGTCGAACGCGGCGGCGAACATGCCCGGCTGGTAGGAACCGCCCCGCTGGTGCACGATCACGGCGAGCCGGTTGGCCGCGTTGATCAGGGCGACCAGGGCGACCAGGGCGGCGATCTGGTCGTCGTCGTAGTGCTTGCGCACCTGGGCCCAGGTCTCGTCGGACACGCCCTGGTGGGCGTCGGCGAGCCGGGTGCCCTCCTCGGCGAGCGCCAGCGCGGCCTGCTCGGCCTCGGTGAAGACGGTGGACTCGCGCCAGGCGGCGACCAGGTTGAGCCGGACCGCGCTCTCGCCGGCCGCCACGGCCTCCTTGGTGTGCATGTCGATGCACCAGCCGCAGCCGTTGATCTGGCTGGCCCGCAGCGACACCAGCTCCTGCGTGGCCTTCGGCAGCGACGACTGCTGGATCACCATGCCGGCGTTCGCGAACCGCTTGAAGAACTTCATGGCGATCTCGTTGTCGAGCATGTTGAATCGGGCGTCCATGGTTTCCGTCCTTCACTCCCGGTGTTCGGTTGGACGAACACGAGATGCCGGCGAGCAGCGCCCTGTGACGGCGCGGCCGGGTGACGACCGCCACAACCGTAGGTGTCACAGAACGGCCGGCTGCGGCATCTGATGGGTGACGCAGTCGAGAGCGAAGAGGAGTCACTCATGGTGGGCACGCCGCAGACCGCCGCCGACGACGACCGCCCGGACCCGGCCACCGAGGCGTTCGTCGCCCACCGCAACCTGCTCTTCACCGTCGCGTACGAGATGCTCGGCTCGGCCGCCGACGCGGAGGACGTCCTGCAGGAGACCTGGCTGCGGTGGGCGGGCGTCGACCTCGGCACGGTCCGGGACCAGCGCGCCTACCTGGTCCGCATCACCACCCGCCAGGCACTCACCCGACTGCGCACGCTCAGCCGCCGCAAGGAGTCCTACGTCGGCCCGTGGCTGCCCGAGCCGCTGCTCACCACTCCCGACGTCGCCGAGGACGTCGCGCTGGCCGACAGCGTCTCGATGGCGATGCTGCTGGTGCTGGAGACCCTCGCGCCGACCGAACGGGCGGTGTTCGTGCTCCGCGAGGTGTTCGACCTCGGTTACGACGAGATCGCCGAAGCCGTCGACAAGAACCCCGCCGCCGTCCGCCAGATCGCCCACCGGGCCCGGGCACACGT
This sequence comes from Micromonospora phytophila, assembly GCF_023656545.1. Taxonomy (GTDB): domain Bacteria; phylum Actinomycetota; class Actinomycetes; order Mycobacteriales; family Micromonosporaceae; genus Micromonospora; species Micromonospora phytophila. The sequence goes on from NZ_JAMOKF010000016.1 coordinate 28,261, forward strand.
CGCGGCGCGCCGGCCCCGCCAGGTCGTCTCCGCGGCCGAGACCCGGTACGCGCTCGACGCGTTCCAGCGGGCCGTCGAAACCGGCGATATACAGAACCTGCTCGACATCCTCGCGCCGGACGTCGTCCTGCTCGGCGACGGCGGCGGCGTCAAGCAGGCCGTCCCGCGGGCCATCCTCGGAGCCGACAAGGTGGCCCGCCTGCTGGCTGGCGGGTGGGGCAAGATCGCGGGCAGCACGTCGTGGCAGCCGGCGCAGGTCAACGGCTACCCGGCGCTGATCGTCCAACTCAACGGCGAGATGGACACCGTCCTGGCGCTGCGGGTCGACGACGGCCTCATCACCGGGATCTACGCCGTGCGCAACCCCGAGAAGCTGTCCCACATGGAACGGGAAAACGTCCTGAGCCGGTGAGCCGGCGCGATGTTCCGCCGGGCGGTGCGACGGCTGCGGTCGGGGCCCGTCAGGGCCGCCGGAGCCCTGGTGGGCGCCGCGAGCAGGGCGCGGTGTGGTCGACCGGCAGGGCACACCGCGCGTCGCCGGGTAGTCGCTGGTCGCAGAAGACCCAGTGGCGTACGCCTTGCTGGTCCTCGGCCGAGACGGTCACCCCGCCCGGCTCGACGCGGGTGCTGAGCCGGGCCAGCACCCGGGCGGCGGTCCGGGCGAAGATCCGGGCCCGGAGCAGGTCGGGTGCGGTGACCGGCAGATGGATCACCCAACGCTCGGTCATCGGTAGCGGTGGTTCGCCGACTGGGCGCTCTGCCAGGCGCGCAGCGCGTTCTTGATCCGTACGTTCTCCTCCTGCACCGCGACCAGGGCGGTCTGCGCGACGGTGAGTTCGTCGGCCACCCGGTCCAGGAAGGCGCGGATCTCGACGGGGTCGAGGCCGCGCCGGCGGACGTTGAAGCACCGCTCGCGGATCTGCCAGGGCCGCAGGGGGTGCTTGTGATGGGCTTCTGCCGTCGGTGGTCTTTCCTCGCGTCGGCTCACCAGCCGGCGGATCAGGTCGCGCACGGGGGACCGCCCTTCGTCGGGTCGCGTCGAAGTGGAGGGGGCGGCCTCCGCCGGTTGCGGTCGGCGGAGACCGCCCCGCCCTGCCACCGCAGCCTCGATCGGCGGTACGGCAGCAGGGCCGCGCCGGGGGAGCGCGGAGGGTGAGGTCTCGGCGGCGATGCGAGACCGGTACGAGAGGCGCCAACCGACCGCAGCAGCACCGCATCACCGAGAGCGACGCTACCGAGGCAGCATCACCTACGTCAAGTACGCATCTGTCCTCTTCTACTGAACCATCATCACTATCAGCCATGTCACCACCGTCACCTCTTTCAGTAGATGCATTGCCTACGTCGAGGGTGTGGATCAATACTGGGTGGGCCAACCGACTGCAAGGGGCCGCATCGTGCCTATTCCGCCCACCATGGACGAGCTGCTGGACGACCTGCGAAGCAAGATCAAGGACGGAACCTATCCGCCGGGCAGCCAGTTGCCCTCAGGTCGAGCGCTTGCCGACTCCTACGACGTTTCGCACTCGACCATTCAGCGTGCGATCGCGACGCTGCGGGAGCAGGGCGTGCTGGTCGGTCGCCCAGGTCGCGGCGTCTTCGTCGCAGAGTCCACCCGACGCTGACCAGCCAGTCGGTGGTGAGTTAGGCGTCCCGTCTAGGGGGCATCCACTGAGCCTGACAATTGAAAGACAAACGACCCCTTCGGGCCTCCGGCGATGCGTCGCTGGCCTGTTCGTCCCTAGCACATGGCCCGGGTGGGCCCTTGTCTTACAGGGGCGACAACCCATGTCAGTCTTACGTGCGCCCCACGGGCACGCGACGATCTTGGGGCTCTCCACTGCCCTTTGGGCCAATGTATCTATCGGACGACATGCAGCACTTGACCCACCTGAATCCCGGGCCCGGTCGCTCGCGGTGAGTGCGAGGGGTTCCCTGACGGCCCCCATAGCCCCCGACTCTCCGGAGACGGCCGCCGCAGTCGCCGCGACTCCTCACTCGTTGTAGGAGCCAGCGTGGCAGTCCGAGCATGGCGATCTCACACCCGACCCACGCCAAACGCCTTGAGCCAGGTAACGTGTGCGGTCTCGTGACCATGCGGCCGGACAGCTAAGCTGTGGCCCGTGCGTCGCCTACCGAGCAACCTCCCGCCCCCCGTAGTCAACTTGGTGCGGTGGGTTGACGCTAACCAGGGTAATCCCCTCCCCGCAAGCCTTGTCCCTGGTGCAAACGATGAAGAGCTGAGACGGCTTTCGGCACTTGGAGCCGTAGCAAAGGCCTTGGCCCCGCATGCCGCTCCACATTGGCCCCCCCCGCTAATTGAGTGGACGAGCGCTGCCCCATTGCCCCCGGATCCTCAGCTACTTCAGTCGATACGCGAGTCATTTGACTCCGATCTAGACGTGCTCGCTGAGGCATACCAAATCCTGGTAAGCGGCGAGAACCGCCGGCAGTTGGGCACCTTTTTTACGCCTCCAGCGATCGTCCGCTACATGATCGACACCATACGACCGGTACTTCGGGGCCGCCCGTCCCACATTGTTGATCCGGGCGCGGGGGTCGGTGCCTTCACGGTTTCAGCCAGGCATATCTGGCCAACATCCACCACCATCTCTGTCGACCTCAATGTCGTCACCTTAGGCTTATTGGCGGCACGAGTAGACGCCCGAGCAAAAGGTAGATCAAAGGGTAAGCAAGGCCCGGTTAAGCTTGTGCCCCAAGACTACCTCGAGTGGATCAATCGCGATTGGCCGAAACTGGAGGGACCACGGCTCGTCCTAGGCAATCCTCCATACACGCGCCACCAGCTGATGACCGCGAGTCAAAAAAAGCGGGCCCGGGAAGCTGCAGGAAACCTGGTGACGAGCGGACTCGCGGGCCTCTCTGCCTACTTCCTAGCAGCCACCATCAACGCTCTACGTCCAGCCGATTCATTGTGCCTTTTGCTGCCCGGTTCATGGTGTGAGACACGTTACGGCCGCGAGCTGCGAAGCTGGTTATGGCATTCACGCCGACGACGAGTTGAGGTCGATCTCTTCCCCAGCACGGTGGAGGTATTTCCTGGGACGCAAGTCACCGCCATGATCCTCTCCGTGGGACCCGAACAGGGATTAGGCCAGCCCTTTGTTGCACGCACGTTGGATCTGACAGATAAATACGGACGTCAGACCGTCACTAAGAACTCCGAAGTAACGATCGATCGTAGTGGTCCCTGTCCGCCATCTTTCACACGACTAACGACAACTAAAAGTGCGACGATGCATGCAGACAGAAGCCTAAGTCTGGGAAGTGTTGCCACGATCCGACGAGGTGTGGCAACCGGCGCGAACAACTTCTTCTTCCTTTCTGATTGCGAACGGTCTCGCGAAGGGTTGCCTGACAAGGCCCTCCGGCCTGCTCTCGTCAAGGCGTCCCACTGTCCAGGCGACACCTTAGATCTCGAAGCCCATGAAGCCATCGGTGCAGCAGGGGCACCGAGATGGCTTTTAGACATGAACGGATGTGATGCGGCGGAGACGGACGAAGATCTGAAAGCTTATCTATCAAAAGGAAAATCGCTTGGGGTGCACAACAGGCATCTTGCGATACAACGCAAAGTCTGGCACACGGTAGAGCTCGTGGCTACCCCAGACATATTTTTGGCACCAGTTGGTAAAGGGCATCATCGTGTAATCTGCAATGAGGCCGGTGCGGTTGGCAGCAATAACCTGTACGGTATTTACCTCGGCCCGCTGGCCCCGTGGAACCTACAGCACCTGGCGGCATGGCTACGAAGCGATGACGGGCAACTTTCCTTGCAGGCTATTTCTCGCCAATATCAGGGAGGGTCATCGAAAATCGAACCTCGGTCGCTCCGAAACCTCGCAGTGCCCGTAGGATAATTAGTCTTATTTACTGGCTGCGAGCGGCCGCAGCACGGGAGCCAATGATGAATTGAGGTGAGGTCGATGGCCGGATTCAGTGTTGATACCCACTTACTCAGAGAGCTGGGCGAGCTTCTTGTCGGCCGCGACAGCACGGCAATCCTCGAGCTCATCAAGAATGCGTACGACGCTGACGCAACTGAGGTAATTCTTTACGCAAGTAGCCTCGGTTCTAGTGACGCTGTACTACGAGTCGTAGACAATGGCAACGGCATGACACATGGCCGTTTCCAGACAGCATTCTTGCGCATAGCTGGCCGGGATAAGGAAGGGGCAATCCGTCGCTCACCCCTTTACGGACGCCGGTATACGGGACAAAAGGGAATCGGGCGATTGGCAGCACATAAGCTTGCCGCATCGTTAAAGGTGGTTAGCGTTCCACGGCCCGCTGCATCAGAGAGCTCTCATGAAGGGGTGCACGCCCTGCTCGATTGGGACCTGATCGAGGAACAGGACACCTTAGACGAGTTAAGCGAAGGGCTCCACACCGAGCGATTGCCTCCGACGACTTCCACACCGCCTGGTACCTTAATCGAGCTTCAACGCCTCCGATCTAGGTGGACAGAGCGGCAGCTCTCGATATTTGTATCGGAGCTGAAAACGTCTCAGCCGCCGGACGCGCTTGCGGACCCTGGGTGGGTTCCGGGGACCATTGCCGGAACTAACCTCATTTCCACACCCCTTATCAGGGACGTATCCTCAGAGGATCCGGGTTTTCGAGTCAACCTAAGCGGGGACCTCGACACCGGCGACGATCTCTGGGATAAAGCCAGCGAGAACTTTGAGTGGTTGGTCGAGATTGAAGCACTCGGTGACACGGTGCGCTACCACATTGCGCCGCTTGCCTCGTATGCAAAAAGGGAGCCAGCCGCGCGGGCCTACTACTTCGAAAAATCCGACCCAGCCGCCGAGCGTCCTCGGTTCCAAGCTAGAATCTTCACTAATCCGAACTCCAGCACTCGTCGGGGTCCGCTGGCCGGATTTGTTAGATCGAACGCAGGCGTCCGCGTGTACCTTGAGGGATTCAGGGTGTTGCCCTATGGGGAACACGGTGACGACTGGCTCGGCGTTGATAGAGATTACCGCTCTGGCCCCCGATTCTACACCATTGACGTAGACCAAGACGTTAGTGACGAATTGGAAACTGACCGGCGGGAAGCTCTTTCGGCCACTGGGAACATCGGGTATTTCGGCGCGGTCTTCCTCACGGAGGAGCGAAGTGGCGGCCTTAAAAGCCTGGTAAATCGGGAAGGATTCATTCCGAATTCGACCTTTGAGGCACTCGTAGATATTGTCAGGGCGGGCATCAATTTAAGCGTCCGAGTGCGGCGCGCCGTGGCGAATCAGATTGCGGAAAGAGAGCGTCGAGCAGCCGAGGCGCGGGCGGCGCAGGCCGCTCAAAGAGATTCGCCACCACAACAACGGCCGCGCCCGGAAGCGGGGGAACCAGGAGTAGGGGGCACTCCGTATGCGCCGCCTCAACATCCCGCACCTACAACCGCTTCGGGTTCGAGTATGCCCCCGTCCGCCGTTCTTCTTCCGGCTTCGGCCGAGGTGGCGGCCAAGACAGCCATCAGCGAGGCGCACCGAGTTGTGGGGGCATTGCGGGCATCGACCGTGCCGTACCTTGACGCCACATCGCTTGAGAAGCTCACCGCTGGCTTTACCATTGCGACCGCGGAGCTCGAGCGGCTGCGGACCCTGCAGCCGGATCTGCGAGTATTAGCGAGCGTTGGACTTCAGTTAGGCGCATTCGTTCATGACGTCAATGGAATGCTCGGACAGGCCAGCACGATCAAACAGCTTCTTGAACCCTTGCTATACGACCAAATGCTGGCCAAGGTGCAGTCTCAACGGGTCAGACGGGTTGCGCGTGCTCTCGACGAACTGACGCACTCCCTTGCGCGGCAGAGCAGCTATCTAACTGATGTATTGGTTACCGACCCTCGCCGCCGCCGTTCCCGGCTTAGGATTAAGGACCGTCTAGCAGTGGTGCAACGCCTCCTGCACGGTCAGCTAGCGCGTCTGAACGTGACGATCGAAGATGATCTCGAATCCGATGCTGTAACGCCGCCAATGTTTCCCGCAGAGGTAGGCGTGCTACTCACAAACCTCCTCACGAATGCGGTCAAAAACGCAAGTTCGCCAGGCCGAGTTCGTGTCGAAAGCAGGGCGCTGGGGCGAAGAGGGCTTACTCTTCTTGTGCACAACACTGGTGCGGCCGTCGATCTCGAAGAGGCTGAGCGGTGGTTCCTGCCCTTCGAGAGCACTACGACGGAGGTCAACGAGGTTTTAGGCCAAGGCCTTGGTCTTGGGCTTCCCATTACAAGGGCACTTGTGGAAGACTACCGAGGCACTATTCACTTCGTCGAGGCCCCCCCGGGCTTCGCAACGAGCGTACGCGTTGACCTTCCTGACCCCCAGGAGCGATGATGCAAGCCGATCAGCAAGTGCCTGCCACACCCGACGGAGCCCAGGCACCTCTCGTAGTCATTATTGACGACGAGGATCAGCTCGCCTTCGCGGAGCTGTTGCAGGATGAAGGGCTTGACGCCATCTCCCTCCACCCAGATGATCTGGATGGGGACATTTTGGCGAAGGCCACCACGGTTATTGTTGATCAGTATCTTGACAATTGGTCAAGCCGTAGCCGCTCGTCTATACCTTTCGCTATGAAGATTCCAGACGGCCTTAGTCTGGCCTCGGTGCTACGTTCTCATGTTGAGGCCAGCGGCGACCGTAAAGGGCCGCCTGCGAGTGCTGTCTCCTTCGTATTGCGGACGGGGGAGGCCGAGAAAATTGGGGCTGGACTGCCGAGGGCTGCCCGAGAGTACCTGCTTGCAGGACAGTATAACCTCGAGTGGGTCTTTGATAAGGGGTATTTACCGGAGGCAGGGAAGCCGTCGTCCGCAGCGCGAATTGCCCAGCTCGCGATCGCCACGGCAAGCCTTCCATCGGATTGGGGGCCAGAGTCAGGTGATCCGGGAGCACGGTGGCTTCGCCTCCCACAATCTGATTGGGCTGAGGACGCGCGTTGGCAGGTGGAGCAATGCCGGCCTCCTCAGCATGTTGTTGCGCAACGAACGGCCGGCCGCGCTTGGCTTCGATGGTTCCTTCATCGGATCTTGCCCTTCCCCACCTTCTTGATAGATGGCCGCAAAGTAGCTGCTTCTTTAGGCCTTACGACGAGCGCGCTGGAAGAGGTCCTTCAATCGGACAGCGAGCTGAAGAGGAAGCTTGATGAGGCCCTCTATCAGGGGCCCCTCAATACATTCATGGGTTTGCGGTGGTGGCGGGCCGGTGTAGGGCACGTCATCAATGAAATGCTCCAGGAGTGTGGTCTCGAGGACGAACTCGATCTTGCGAGCATCGGGTTCGCGGCGTCCTCGCTTCATGGAAGCGCCCTGCCGCGCCTCAATATTGACGACCCAGTCCTTGAGCTTAGCGCGGACTATTCCGTTTCGGCGGATCCAATTTCTGCGTCTGATGCGGTCCGCCTCCAGCCCGATGATTGGCCGCCTTACGCGGACGAGCCCTGGGCGCACAGAAAGCATCTCGAGTCAGAGGCTGATCCCGATCTTATGGCCCTGGTGGTTTCAATGGATCGGTGGCATTTGAGGGGCGCCCGGGCGTCGGATGAAACCGTCCGGCCCGAGCCTCCGATGGCTCATGGAAACGAGCTGGGGAGGTCCGAATGAGGCCGAGGTCTTCCCCAAGACGTACGATCGATATTACGCAAGAGACTCAGTATGTGACTGACACCGGGCCTCTCCTGTGCCTTGGTCACTCTCAAGTCTTGCGAGAGCAGGTTCAGCGCCGGTGCAAATCTCGTACGCATTGGGTAGACGCCGTGCGGCAGGAGCTTGCCAATCATGCTAAGGGGCGCGACGCAAAGGGCAAAGCTGCTCAGCACTTCGATCGGCCTGATTGCACGTGGCTGACCATGGCACCGCCGATTCAGCCTCAAGAGATCCCGATATTGGAGGCGCTTCTAGATAGGCTGAAGGAGCTCGAGCTAGAAAAGGCGCAGAGGCTGGGAGTCCGAGCAAAGTCGCACCCAAAAGCGAACCTCGGGGAAGCTGAAAGCATCCTTCATGCAACTAGACACGGACACGCCATTCTCGCTCACGATAACACTGCGAAACGAGTAGCGTGGGACGTTGGCCTGCAGGCAGGTACTATCGTCGACCTCGCTAAGTGGATGATTTCGAAGGGTGCGAACGCGCACGAGCTCGCACGGGAACTCAAGGATCTGCAGGCATCAAGGATTGACACTGGGCTTTGGATAAATAGTGTCCTGGACTTGGCGCCCCACCGGCGTTAGTTAGCCAGTCTAGCGATCTTGACCCGCATTCGAACGAAACAATCGCCTGCCCGGGTTCCTGATTCGGGTAGCGACACCAGTTGTCCGTTCGCCTCGGCAGCCAGGGCATGGTTGCCCTCGCGCTGCCTGACCTCTATTTGGTTGGTGAACTCGCCGACGAACTGGCGGCGCCAGCGAGGAGGGGTTCGGAGATCGCCTGCAGCCCCGCCCGTGCCGGCGACTGCGGGAACTGTCACTGATCAGCGCCGACCAAGTGAAGCCGACAAGTGCCGGGAGCCGGCGTCCTACGCCGGCTGCTGGCGGAAAGAGGCGGTGCCACAGTCGGGCGATCCGGGATCTAGGCATTGACAGGCCCGTTGATGCGCGACCGTACCGCCGAGCGGCGGCACCCGGTTCTCCTTACTCGACGCTGGGGAGCTTCGGTCCCAGCACGTCGTCCGCGTCTACAATGGTGTACGCGTACCCCTGCTCGGCCAGGAACCGCTGCCGGTGCGCCGCATACTCCGTGTCGATCGTGTCCCGGGACACCACCGTGTAGAAGTGCGCCTGCCGACCGTCGGCCTTCGGCCGCAGCACCCGCCCCAGCCGCTGCGCCTCCTCCTGCCGTGACCCGAACGTCCCCGACACCTGGATCGCCACCGCCGCCTCCGGCAGGTCGATGGAGAAGTTGCCGACCTTGGAGATGACCAGGGTGCGAACCTCCCCCGAGCGGAACGCGTCGAAGAGCCGCTCCCGCTCCTTGTTGGTGGTCGAGCCCTGGATGATCGGTGCGTCCAGGTATTCCCCCAGCTGGTGCAGCTGGTCGATGTACCCGCCGATCACCAGCACCTGGTCGTCCTTGTGCCGGTCGACCAGCGCCTTCACCACCGGCAGCTTCGTGCGGGCCGTCGCCGCCATCCGGTAGCGCTCCTCGGCCTCCGCCGTCGCGTAGGTCATCCGCTCGGCGTCGGTCAGCGTGACGCGTACCTCGGTGCACTCGGCCGGGGCGATCCAGCCCTGCGACTCGATGTCCTTCCACGGCGCGTCGTACCGCTTGGGGCCGATCAGGCTGAACACGTCGCCCTCCCGGCCGTCCTCGCGTACCAGAGTCGCCGTCAGGCCCAGCCGGCGGCGGGCCTGGAGGTCCGCGGTGAACCGGAAGATCGGCGCGGGCAGCAGGTGGACCTCGTCGTAGACGACCAGGCCCCAGTCGCGGGCGCCGAACAGGTCCAGGTGGGTGAACGCGCCGCCGCGCCGCGAGGTGAGCACCTGGTACGTCGCGATGGTGACCGGGCGGATCTCCTTGCGCTCACCGGAGTACTCGCCGATCTCCTCCTCGGTCAGCGAGGTGCGGGCGATCAGCTCCCGCTTCCACTGCCGGCCGGCGACGGTGTTGGTGACCAGGATCAGCGTGGTGGCCTTCGCCTCGGCCATCGCCGCCGCCCCGACCAGCGTCTTGCCCGCGCCGCATGGGAGCACGACCACGCCGGACCCGCCGGCCCAGAACGCCTCCACGGCCTCCCGCTGGTACGACCGCAGCGTCCACGGCTTGCGGCCCTCCTTGCCGGCCTCGGCCAGCTCGATCGGGTGCGCCTCGCCGTCGACGTAGCCGGCCAGGTCCTCGGCGGGCCAGCCCAGCTTGAGCAGCGCCTGCTTGAGCCGGCCCCGCTCGGACGGGTGCACCTGGATCGTGTCGTCGTCGATCTTGTCGCCGAGCATGCCGGCGAGCTTCTTGCTCTTGGCGACCTCGATCAGCACCATCCGGTCCAGCGCCCGCAGCACCAGGCCGTGCGCCGGGTCGTTGGCGAGCTGGAGCCGGCCGTACCGGTCCATCGTCTCCGCCACGTCCACCAGCAGCCCGTGCGGCACCGGGTAGCGCGAGTACTTGATCAGCGCGTCCACCACGGCCTCGGCGTCGTGGCCGGCGGCGCGGGCGTTCCACAGCCCCAGCGGGGTGAGCCGGTAGGTGTGCACGTGCTCCGGGGAGCGCTCCAGCTCGGCGAAGGGGGCGATCGCCATCCGGCAGGCCTGGGCGTCGGGGTGGTCGATCTCCAACAGCAGGGTCTTGTCCGACTGCACGATCAAAGGTCCGCTGCTCACGCCAGCGCTCTCCTCCACCTCGGGGCGTCGGCCGTCCGGGAGGCGACTGGCGCGCCCCGGGCCGACCATCCAGTGTTGCACGCGGCCGGGTGACGGCCGAGAAATCTGCCCACCGGGCGCAACCGGCACGGCACTCCCATACGTCTAGCAAGGGGACAGGCTGTCCAGGGGAGGCGTCATGATGCGGATGCGTGTGGTCAACCGGCTCGTCGCCCTGGCAGCGGTCACGCTGGTCGGCGCCGGTGCGTGTGCGTTCGATCCGCAGGCCGACGGAGGTGGGGGCGGGGGTCCCGCCCCGGTCGGCGCCGCGGAGCAGCTAACGGGGGCGAGCGGTACGCCCGGGCCGGACCAGCCGACCGGACCCACCACGGTCGCGCCGAAACCGACAGCGAAGCCGAGCCCGACGCCGGGTCGGCCCACGCCGAAGCCGACGCGCCCGGCGGCGAAACTCACCGGGTCGCCGTCCGCCGCCGGCTGCCCACAGGGCGACCACCAGCGCGAGGTGGAGACGTACCTCGCCCGGCTGGGCGGGTTCGGCACGGTGAGCGTGGACGGCCGGCAGTCCGTCGCCGACTGCGCCGCCATCAAGAAGTTCCAGAAGCGGTACGACATCCGCCCGGCCATCGGCCGCGCCGGCCCCACCACGTACGACGTGGCGAAGCGGCTCGCCACCACCGACACCAGCCGCTGCGCGGCCGGCTCGGGCACCACCTTCTGCATCGACCTGACCCGGCAGACCACCTGGGTGATGCGCAGCGGCAAGGTGATCGTGAAGCCGACGGTGACCCGCACGGGGATGCCCGGCTACCGCACGCCGGCCGGCACCTTCACGATCAACTACCGCAACATCAAGGAATGGTCCGACCCGTACGAGGTCTGGCTGCCGTACTGGCAGCACTTCACCCAGGGGATGGGCTTCCACGAGACCACCACCTACCTGCACGAGAAGTCGATCGGCTCGCACGGCTGCGTCAACCTGCTGCACGCCGACGCCGTCCGGTACTGGGAGCTGGGCAAGGTCGGCAGCCGCGTGGTCCTGGTCGGCCGCCGCCCCGGCACCTGAGCCGCCCGGCACCTGAGTCGCGCCGCACCGGGCCGCCCCGACATGGGGCGGTCCGGCGTCGCACAGGCCGTCCGCTCCGGGATTTATCCCCTGTCACTCCTGGCGCACCGGTGACACGCTGGACGCCAGGGCCGGAGTTGGACGGGGAGGCTGGAGATGACGGTCGACCATGAAGCGATCCCGGAGCACATACCCGACCAGCACCGGGCACCGGACGACGAGGTCTCCACCGCGACCGTGGTCGCGTACACGGTCGCGGCGGTGGTGCTCGTCGGCTGGTTCCTCTTCGGGTGGCTGGTGCTCCGGCAGGGCTTCGTCGACTCGGTCGGCGAGTCGGCCGGCGCCGGATTCGCGCTGCTGCTCATCGTCTCCGTCGTCGGGACGGTCCGCCGCAGCCGCCGCTGACCGCCGCAGCTCAGTCCTCCAGCACTGCCTCGCTCAGTCCTCCAGCACCGCCGCGGTGATCCGGTGCAGGGCGAAGGTGTGCAGCATCTCCGTCCGATCGTCCTCGGCGCGCAGGTAACCCGCGCCGATCGAGACCGGCCGGACCAGTCGCGAGGCGGTCGCCCCGTGCGCGTCGACGTACCCCACCCAGACCAGCGCCTTGTCCCGCACCGCCTGTTGCAGCACGGCGAGGGCCTCGCTGTGGCTGTGCGCCGGCGCCG
>NZ_JAMOKF010000170.1 GCF_023656545.1 Micromonospora phytophila
CTCCCCGAGCCACATCTTGCGGTACGCCACCCGGGCGCCCCCGCCGTCCACGGCGAGCGTGGCGATGTGCTCACCGGCCACCGGCGCACCCGCCAACGCCAGCGTTCCCGTCGCCGCGCACGCCGCCACCAGCGCCGCCAGCCGCGGATCGTCGACGTCGACCGCGGGCGCGTCCAGCTCGTACCCGGTCAGGGAGAGCTCCGGGAACACCACCACCCGGGCGGCCGCCGCGCGGACCGCGTCGGCGTGCCGGGCCGCGTTCGCGGCGGCGTCGTACGCCACGCACGGCGGCTGGGCCACGGCGATGCTCAGCGGCGTACGCACGGCTGCTGCTCCCTTGTCTCGCGCAGGCCAGCAGCATAGGCGGCGACCCGGTGGCTTCCCGCGCCTCAGGCCGTGCGGTCCGCCCCGGCGGGATCGAAGGGCCGACCGCGTGCTGGGCTCTCAGGATCGGTTCGTAGCGTGTGCGTCATGATTCGTACCGCGCACGCCCTGCTCGCCGCCGGCACCCCCACCGGTGAGGCCGCGCCACCCCAGGACGGCCTGGTCGGCTACATCACCGGCCTGGTCGAACGGCTCGGCGGTCCCGGCGCGGGTCTGGCCGTGGCCCTGGAGAACCTCTTTCCGCCGATCCCCAGCGAGGTGATCCTGCCGCTCGCCGGTTTCGTCGCCGGGCAGGGGCGGATGAGCGTGGTCGGCGCGATCTTCTGGACCACCCTCGGGTCGCTGGTCGGCGCCCTCGCGCTCTACTGGATCGGGGCGGCGCTGGGCCGGGAGCGGATGCGGGCCATCGTCGAGCGACTGCCCCTGGTCAAGCTCAGCGACGTCGACCGGACCGAGGAGTGGTTCCTGAAGCACGGGGTCAAGGCGGTCTTCTTCGGCCGCATGATCCCGATCTTCCGCAGCCTGATCTCCATCCCGGCCGGCGTGGAGCGCATGCCCGTCCGGACCTTCGTGGTCTACACGACGCTGGGCAGCCTGATCTGGAACACCACCTTCGTGATGGCCGGCTACCTGCTCGGCGACAACTGGCACCTCGTCGAGGGGTACGTGGGCGTGCTCCAGAACGTCGTCATCGTCGCCTGCGTGGCGGGTCTCGGCTGGTTCGTGGTCTCCCGCGTCATCCGGGCCCGGCGGCTCGCCGCGGAGCCCGTCGAACAGGCCCCGCCCGTCCCGCAGGCCCACCGCACCCCCGACCCGACCGGGCGGGGCACCATCTACCGCAGCGCGTGGTCCGACGGCTGGCAGGCCGACCGGGACCGCGACGGGGCGCGCTGAGAGTTGCTCGTGGGTACTCCGTCCTTTGCGCGTCGGAACGGCCCCAATCCGTCGTCCGGTGCGGTTGGGTGCATGACGCGTCGGGTGTCCGAGTCGGACCTCTCATGATCAGTTGATGGGAAACTGTCAAGAAAGTGCCCTTCGCGACGGTTTTCCATCAACTGATCATGGCTTGGGCTTGGGCCGATCGGTGCGGTTGCCTAGTCTGTGGCCTGGTGTCCGGTTCTTCGGTGTGGTCGGGGGCACCGTGGGCGCGGAATGGCGGCCGGCCGGTCGTCGTTACATCACCTGGACGATCGAGCAAGGCGCACTGCTTCAGATGGTGTGGCCGGGCCCCGGATTCGCGGAATGACGGTGGCCGGCCGGTGGTTACATCCCCCGGACGATCGAGCAAGGGCCCGCTGGTCAGCCGGTATGGGCCGAGGGCCGAACCCCGGAATGACGATGGCTCGCCGGTCGTTACACATGGTCCGGCCCCGCGAAGGGCATCCCCCGCCCCGCGAGCGCGCCGGTTCTGAGATTGACTTTCCCTTGTTTTTGAGCGCCGGACGGTGCTTGCGCCCTGCTGACCCCCATCGGTTGGGCGCCAACCCCCGAAGGAGCAACTTCTGATGAACACGATCATGCGTAAGAGCGTTCTGGGTATCGCTGGTCTGGCCTTCGCCGGTGGTGTGTTCGCCGGCCCGGCCACCGCTCACGCCGCTCCGGCGGTCGAGTCGAAGCCGCTCGCGGTCGCCGTGCAGGCCGACAAGGCCGACGCCGGCAAGCTGATTCCGCACGGTGTGCAGGGCAAGCAGTCGCGCATCGACCTGGACGACGAGCAGACCGGCAACGTCAAGGCGATCATCGCCGCGACGAAGAAGGCGGACATGGACGAGCGGGCCGCCGTGGTCGCGATCGCCACCGCCCTGCAGGAGTCGAAGCTGGAGAACCTGGGCCACCTGGGTGAGCGCAACGACCACGACTCGCAGGGCCTGTTCCAGCAGCGCCCGTCCTCGGGTTGGGGCACGGTGGAGCAGATCACCGACCCCGAGTACTCCACGATGGCGTTCCTCAAGGGCCTCAAGCAGGTCGACGGCTGGAAGAACATGCCGCTGACCGAGGCCGCCCAGACCGTGCAGGTGTCGGCGTACCCCGACCACTACGCGCAGTGGGAGAAGCAGGCCGCCGACCTCGTCACCAAGCACTGGAACAACAGCTGACCAGCCGAATAATCGACAAGGGCTCCCTCCCCACCCGGGGTGGGGGCCCTTTCGGCATTTGCCCAACCCGGGACCGCACCCGCAAGCAATATGTCCGCTATGAAGGTAAAGGCCGGTATAGCCCTTTTCGCTGTTCTGGCGCTCGCCGCCTGCGATGCGCCGGAGCGGCAGGCCAGTCAGCCCGCAGCGCCGACCACCGGGCGGGCGACCCCGACCGCCGCGCCCTCGCCCAGGACGGAGCTGACCGTCGTGGCCGCCGGTGACCTGTTGGTCCATCCGCCGCTCACCGAGCAGGCCGCGGCCGACGCACGGCGGAGCGGACGGGGCGGCCACGACTTCACGCAGGTGCTCGCGGCGGTCCGTGACCGGGTCAGCGCCGCTGACCTCGCCATCTGCCACATGGAGACTCCGCTGGCGGAACCCACCGGCCCGTTCACCGGATGGCCGGCCTTCAGCGTGCCGCCGCAGCTCGCCGACGCCGCCGCCTGGGCGGGCTTCGACACCTGCTCCACCGCCTCCAACCACTCGCTGGACACCGGGGTGGCGGGCATCGCCCGTACGCTCGACAACCTGGACCGGGTCGGACTCCACCACACCGGCACGGCCCGCAGCGCCGCGGAGGCCGCCCGACCGAACATCCTCGACGTGGTGGGCGTGAAGGTCGGCCAGCTGTCGTACAGCCTGAGCTTCAACGACATCGAGTTGCCCGACGGCCGGCCGTGGGCCGCCAACCGGATCGACCCGGACGCCATCCTCGCCGAGGCGCGGCGGGCCCGCGCGGCCGGAGCGGAGATCGTCATCCTCTCCCTGCACTGGGGCACCGAATACCAGAACGAGCCGAACGGTGACCAGCACGACCTCGCCCGGCAACTGCTGGCCTCACCTGACATCGACCTGATCGTCGGCCACCACGCCCACGTGGTGCAGCCCTTCGAGAAGATCGGCACGAAGTGGGTCGCCTACGGGATGGGCAACCTGACGACCCGGTTCGGCGACGACTCGCCGGAGAACACGCAGGACGCGGTGGTCCCGGAGTTCACGTTCCGCCGTACCGCGTCGGGGCGGTGGGAGGTGGCCGACGTGACGGTGCTGCCGACGTGGATGGAGTACCGGCCGGCGGCCCGGGTGATCGACCTCGTCACCGCCTCCACGGATCCGCGGCTGCCCACCTGGCGGCGGGCCGACTACGCCCGGATCCACAAGCGGATCATGGGCTACGTGGACATGCGGGGAGCACTCGCGGCGGGGCTGCGCCCGCCGCACTGACGCATCCCCCCGCCCGGGCGGCCGCCGTCCGATCCGCCACGGATGCGCGGATCGGACGGCAGCACTGATGTCGGCGGGTCGGTCGCTCAGCAGGCGGGGTAGAGGCGGCGGGTGCCGAGGCCGGCGGCGTACGCGGCCCGGTCGCTGAACCGGCAGCCGTAGCCCGGCGCGGCCACCGCCGCCGGGTCGGTCACCGGGTCACCGGCGGGACGGTTGTCGGTGCGTACCCAGGACACCAGGTCGTCCCAGGCGGCGCCGGCTTCCGCCGGGGTGAACTCGCAGTGCTGCGCGGCCCGGATGGCCCGCTGGACGACCAGCCGGCTGCGGCCGTGCTTCGCCACGTCCCGGGCGTACGCCTGCTCCAGGGAGAAGGGTACGAACAGGTCACCCAGGTTGTGCAGGCTGACCACCGGCGCGGTGGGCCGGCCGGCGATGCGCGGCACCTCGGTCAGCGTCGGCGAGATCCGCTGCCACAGGTTCTCCGGGGCGACCCGCTGCACGGTGGTGTTGACGTCGACCGGGCTGTTCGGGCTGTACCGGGTGAGCAGGTTGGTGGCCAGTTGGCCGGGACGTCCGGCGGGGGAGTCGCCGCCGCTGGTGGTGCTGATCGCGAAGAGGAAGTCCTTCCAGATCGCGAAGGACGCCGCGTCGCCGGGACGCGGTCCGCCGGAGCGGTTGATCGTGATGTCGCGCAGCTGCTTGCCGCGCGCGTTGGTGGTGTCCGGCCCGGTCGGGGTGAGGCCGGCCAGGCCGAGGGTCACCTGGATCCGGGGGACCGCGTTGCTCAGGTAGTCCGGCGGTGTCGGGTAGGCCCGCACCCCCGCGAGAGCCTGGGCGACCAGGTTGTAGTCGAGGTAGAAGTCGAGCAGCTGGTGGTCGCCGAGCACGCCGCACATCGGCAGCGCCCCGTCGTAGAAGCCGGGGTACTGCTCCAGCGAGCGGGCGAGAATGTAGCCGCCCATCGACACCCCCGCCGCGTACGTCCGGTGCGGACGCTCGACCAGGCGGGCGAAGTGGTCGGCGAGGTCCTTCGTGCCGAGCACCCCGGAGCGGATGTCGAAGCCGTTGCGGTCGTACGACGAGGACGCCCAGGCGTATCCCTGCTCCAGCAGGCGCTGGCGCAGCCCGAAGCCGGGCGTCTCCGGCGACAGGACGGTGGTCTGACCACGGTAGCCGTGCGCCCACATCACCAGGTCGCCGTTCCACTTCGCCGGCACCTCGATGATGTATCCGGCGTGCCGGTGCACGCCCTGCCGCACGGTGGTCGGCGCGCCGCCCACCACCAGCGGGGTCAGCGGCGGGTTGTTGATGGTGTAGCCGGGCAGCGGCTGCGTACCGTCGGCGTGGCGGTCGTCGGCGGCGGAGGCCGGTACGGCGCCGGCGAGCCCGACCGCGAGGGTCAGGGCCGCGCCGGCGCCGAGCAGGCGGCGGAGGGTACGGGCGGTTGAGGACAGCATCGATGCTCCCCCTCGGACGGTGCCGCCCGGGACGGGGCGGTCAGGCGGGACGGTGCCTACCGGCCGGTAGCGCCCTGAAAACTAGGCGCGCCCTTCCAGCGGTGTCAATGGCTGCCTGACCGCTCGGTCAGACGAGTCCGTGGGCCAGCATCGCCTCCGCCACCCGGCGGAACCCGTTGATGTTCGCCCCGGCCACGTAGTCGCCGGGCAGCCCGTACTCCTCGGCGGTGGCCCAGCAACGGGCGTGGATGTCCCGCATGGTCTCCCGCAGCCGCTGCTCCGACTGGGCGAACGTCCACGAGTCCCGGCTGGCGTTCTGCTGCATCTCCAGGGCGCTGACCGCCACGCCGCCGGCGTTGGCCGCCTTGCCGGGCGCGAACCGCACCCCGGCCCGGCCGAGGATCCGCACCGCCTCCGGCGTGGTCGGCATGTTCGCGCCCTCCACCACCGCCACGCAGCCGCCGGCCACCAGGGCCGCGGCCTCCGCGCCGCCGATCTCGTTCTGCGTCGCGCACGGCAGGGCCAGGTCGCAGGGCACCTCCCAGACCGTACGACCGGGAACCGCCACCGCGTGCGGCACGTGCCGCACGTAGTCGTCCAGCCGCGCCCGGCGCTGCTCCTTCAGCTCCCGCAGCAGCTCCAGGTCGATGCCCTTCTCGTCCAGCAGGTAGCCGCTGGAATCGGAGCAGGCGACCACCGTCCCGCCGAGCTGGTGCACCTTCTCGATCGCGTAGATCGCCACGTTCCCGGAGCCGGAGACCACGACCCGCTTGCCGTCCAGGCTGTCCCCGGTCTGTTTGAGCATCTCCTCGGCGAAGAAGACCGCCCCGTACCCGGTCGCCTCCCGGCGTACCTGCGCACCCCCGTACGCCAGGCCCTTGCCGGTGAGCACCCCCGACTCGTACCGGTTGGTGATCCGCTTGTACTGGCCGAACAGGTAGCCGATCTCCCGGCTGCCCACCCCGATGTCGCCGGCCGGCACGTCGGTCTGCGCGCCGATGTGCCGGTACAGCTCGGTCATGAAGCTCTGGCAGAAGCGCATCACCTCCCGGTCCGAGCGCCCCTTCGGGTCGAAGTCCGCCCCGCCCTTGCCGCCGCCGATCGGCAGCCCGGTCAGCGCGTTCTTGAAGATCTGCTCGAAGCCGAGGAACTTCACGATGCCGAGGTAGACCGACGGGTGGAAGCGCAGCCCACCCTTGAACGGGCCGAGCGCGCTGTTGAACTCCACCCGGAAACCCCGGTTGACCCGCACCCGGCCGTGGTCGTCCTCCCACGGCACCCGGAAGATGACCTGCCGCTCCGGCTCGCAGATCCGCTCGATGATCCGCGCCCGGGCGTACTCGGGGTGGCGGGCCAGGGCCGGTCCGATGCTCTCCAGCACCTCCCGGACCGCCTGGTGGAACTCCGGCTCACCCGGGTTCCGGGTGACCACACTGGCGAACACCGTCTCGACGGTCTCCGGTATCACGGACACGTCCCTTCCGCCTTCGGTGTCGGCCTCGTCGCCGCCACCGGGCCGGCGTCGTACCGCCGACCGTCCCCGGGTACGGACCGTCACCCGTGTCCGGTTCACCGCTGGCGTGGACGAGTCGACCCGGGACGCGGTCCGGGCGGGTCGAATCGGCAGCGGTGTGTCCGGCACCAGGTCCCGCGCGGACGGCGGCGGAAGCGCTGGTGCCGGGACTGATCCGGGGCCGCCCCCGGTACGTACCTCCGGTGGGGACCGTGAAAGGGGCACACGATGGCGGTGTCGGGGCATGACGGGGACCGCCTGGCGGGCCTGGAGGACGGGACCGCCGGGCGGAACGCGCCGCAGGTGGACATCGTCGGCGACGGGTCGGCTGACCCGGAGCGGCCGTCCTGGCCGCACGGCGCGCGGCTGCTGGTCGCCGCGGCGCTCGTGGTGCTGGCCCTCGGGGCCGTCGCCGTGGTCGCGACCCTCTCCGACCCGCACCGGTTGGGTGTCGCCTTCTCCGGCGGTGGGCGCACCGCGGGACCGACGGTCACCGTGGCCGCCGACCCGGGTGGGCTGGGTGCCGCCGCCGCGACGTCGGCGCAGCCGGCCAACGGGCAGGTCCAGACCGCGCCGCTGGCCGGCCGGCGACGCGCCAGCTTCGAACTGGTCGACGGGTTGACCGGATTCGACCTGCGGGTCGACGACCTGGGCGAGGAGCTGTACCGGATCGGTGCCCCCGCCGGCTCCGGTCGGCGGCCGCGACCCGAGGTGCTCGGCGACCGGGTTTTGCTCCGGCTGGAGCCCGGCGACCGACCCGGTCCGGGAACGGTCGAGGTGGTACTCAACGCGCGGGTGACCTGGCGGTTGCGCCTCGCCGGCGGGGTGAGCGAGCAGCGGATCGACCTGACCGGGGCCCGGCTGGCCGGGGTGGAGCTGGTCGGCGGGTCGGCGCGGACCGACCTGCGGCTGCCCCGGGTGACCGGCACGGTGACCGTGCGGCTGACCGGCGGGGTGAACCGCTTCGACCTCCAGGTGCCCGGCAGCCCGCCGGTGCGGGTGCGCGTCGCCGCCGGGGCGGGTGCGGTCGCGATCTACGACCAGCGGTCCGACGGCGTGGCCGCCGGGTCGTTGCTCGGCTCGCCCGGCTGGGACCGCTCCGTGGACCGCGTCTACGTCGACCTCGTGGCGGGGGCCAACACGGTGAACGTCGCCGGAGACTGAGCGGCGGCCGGTGCGTGCCGGCGTACAGTCGGGCGGTGGAGCGTACCGAGAGAATGCCGGCGCAGACCCGACCACCTGGCGTGGCCGCCGTCGATCCCGGCAGCGTCCTGCTGCCCGGCCACGACGTGCCGTTGGGTCGCTACACCACGGTGCGGCGGCTGCTGCCGCAGCGCCAGCGCCGCATGATCGGCGCTTGGTGTTTCGTCGACCACTTCGGCCCGGACGACGTGGCCGAGCGGCCCGGCATGGAGGTGCCGCCGCACCCGCACACCGGCCTGCAGACGGTCACCTGGCTGCTCGACGGGGAGAGCCTGCACCGCGACAGCCTCGGCAACGTGCAGCCGATCCGCCCCGGCCAGCTCAACGTGATGACCTCCGGGCACGGCATCGCCCACTCCGAGCGGTCGCCCGCGCAGCACCCACCGCTGATGCACGGCGTGCAGCTCTGGGTGGCGCTGCCGGACCCGGCGCGGGCCGGCGCGGCCGACTTCGCCCACCACGCCGATCTGCCCCGCTGGCGCGACGGCGAGCTGGACGTCACCCTGCTGGTGGGCGAGTTCGCCGGCGAGCGGTCCCCGGCGGTGGTGCACACCCCGCTGCTGGGCGCGCAACTTGAGGTGCGCGGGCCGGCGCCGGCCACGCTGGCGCTGCGCCCCGATTTCGAGTACGGGATGCTGGTCATGTCCGGCGCCGCCGAGGTCGACGGGGTGCCGCTCGCGCCGGGATCGCTGCTCTGGCTCGGCGCCGGACGGGACCGGCTGGCCCTGCACGGCGACCCCGGCAGCCTGCTGCTGCTGCTCGGTGGGACGCCGTTCGAGGAGCCGCTGGTGATGTGGTGGAACTTCGTCGGCCGCTCGCACGAGGAGGTGGCCGCGGCCCGGGAGGACTGGATGGCGGGGCGCCGCTTCGGCGTCGTCGCCGAGGATCCGGCGCCGCCGCTGCCCGCCCCGGCGCTGCCGAGCACCCGGCTCAAGGCCCGCGACCGCAGCGGCGGCGTGCACGGCTGATTCCCCGGCGGCAGGCGTGGCCGGCGGCGGCACGGGTAGTCGCCGGCATGCCGACCAGTGCCATTTCCAGTGTCGAGGACAAGAAGCGGCTGGTGCGCCGGCTCGCCGGCAGCGGGCGGGGCTTCGCCGAGCAGTACGGCTTTCGGGTCACCAACAACCCGTCGAGCCTGTTCCAGCTGCTCTGCCTCGCCGTGCTGCTGGCCCGCCGGGGTGACTTCCGGCGCGCCCTGGACAGCGCGCACGCCCTGCCCGACAACGGCTGGGACAGCGCCGCCCGGTTGGCCCGCTCGCTGCACGGCGACCGGGTCCGCGTGCTGCGGGACAGCGGCCAGCGCGGCGACGTCGACGCCCTCGCCGACACCCTGGGCGACCTGGCCCGGACCGTGGTCGAGCGGTACCGGGGCGACCTGCGCCGGTTGCGCGCGGTGACGCACCACGACCCGGCCCGGGAGCGGGAGCTGTTGACCGAACTGCCCGGCGTGGACGCCGCGGTGGCCGACCTGTTCCTGCGGGAGGCGCAGGCGCTCTGGCGGGAGGTGGCGCCGGTGGCCGACCGGCGGGCGCTGGTCGCGGCCCGGCGGCTGGGGCTCGGCCGGTCCGCCGACGACCTGGCCGGGCTGGCCGGCAGCGGCGAGTCCGAACGCCTCGCCTGGCTGGTGGGGGCGCTCGCCCGAGTCGACCTGGAGAAGCGGTACGCCGAGCTGACCGGCTGACCGCCCGGTGCGCTGGCCCACACTTTCCCGATAATCAACCGTTCGGATGATGTTGCATCGTATGATGAACGCGGCGCTGATGCCCACCCGGTTCGGGTGTATATCAGCCGCCTGGTGGTCGCGACCCGGTTCGGGCGCGGACAAGCCACCGGACAGGTTCTGCGTGGCGCCCCTGGTCGCGGTTCGTGACCCGGGGCGCCCGCCTGTCCGGCGTCGGTGCTACTGCGCCACGCCGGCGAGGACGTTCACCGTCATGGCGAAGATGAAGGCCCCGAACAGGTACGCCACCATCGAGTGCCGCAGCACCGCCCGGCGCATCTCGTTGCTGGTCAGGTTGGTGTCGGAAACCTGGAAGGTCGCCCCGATGGTGAACGCCAGGTACGCGAAGTCGGTGTAGCAGGGCGGCTCCGCCTGGTTGAAGTTGATGCCGCCGTCGGGCCCCATGTAGTAGATCCGGGCGTACCGGGCGGCGTACACGGTGTGCACCACGAACCAGGACAGCACCACGCTGAGCACGCTCAGCGCGCCGTACATGCCCGGGACCTTCTCCCCGCCGGGTGCGTTGTTGGTCACCACCACGCCGACGGCCAGCAGGCTGGACAGGCAGGCGGCCAGCAGCAGCACGTCACGGACCGCCCGGTTCGGGTCCTCCCGTACCGCCAGGGCGGCCGTGTCGTCCGCGTCCGACCGCCACAACTTGTGCCAGACCAGCACCAGCCAACTCAGGGCGGCCGCGTCCCAGCCGACGAGCGGCGCGAACGCCGGGGAGGCCAGCAACCCGGCGAGCGTACCGGCCACCACGCCGACCAGGCCCATCACGCTGAGCTGGATCGCGGCCGGCGGGTGCCCCATGTCCATGTCCATCTGCATCCGCACGGCTCACCCGCCACCGTGCGGGCGCCGGGTGGCGGGCCGGCCGCCGTCCGGGCCGGTCGTCGTGGGCGCGGTCGGCAAGGCTCAGATGCCGCGCAGGTGCTGCGACACCCGCTGGTGCCTCTCCCGGGCCTGCGCCGCCCGCTGGGCGGGGCCGACCTCCGGGGCCGCCTCGATGTGCGCCGAGCGGGCCACCTCGGTGCCGTTGGCGTAGTCGACCGGCGGCAGGGCCCGCAGCGCGCGCAGCACGTCCGGCGGGGCGCCCTCCCGTTCGGCCTCGCGTACCACGTCGTCCTTCTCGGCCGGGTAGTCCAGGCTCGACAGGTACTGCAGCACGTCGGCGTACGTCGCCATGGTGTCGGCTCCTCAGGGCATCGATCCGGTCACGACCGGCGGCGGTTACCCGCCGGGGTCGCCGTCACGCGCCGCCCGGCGAGGAAATCAGCGCCGTTTCCCGGCCGTGGCCGCGGGTACGCGCAGGTCCCGACGCAGCCCCGAAGGAGTACGCGATGAACTACGACACCTTCGTCGACCAGGTCGCCCAGCGCACCCGGAGCTCATCCGAGCAGGCGGTGGAGCTGACCCGGGCCACGCTGGAGACCCTGGCCGAGCGGTTGACCGGCGGGGAGGTGCTGGACCTGGCGGCGCAGCTGCCCCGGCCGTTGCAGGTGGTGTTGAAACCGAGCCCGCGCACCGAGTCGGCGGAGCGGTTCGGCGCGGCCGAGTTCGTCGCGCGGGTGGCCCTGCGGGCCCGGGTCGAGGAGCCGGTCGCCAGGAACGCCGCCCGGGCGGTCTTCGTCACGCTGCGCGAGGCGATCAGCGGCGGCGAGTTCGACGACGTGGTGGTCCAGTTGCCGCGCGACTTCCGGGACATGGTCGAGCCCGCGATGGCCCCCGGCGCCACCCTGCGCCGCGGCTGACCCGCCCGGCGTGCCTGTTCGGCCTCCCCGGACACTGCGCGCCCGGCGGCAGCCTCGACGACGCGGGGCGACGGCCGGGGGCTTCCGGCCGGCGCAAGCGCGCACGGGGCGGGC
>NZ_JAMOKF010000171.1 GCF_023656545.1 Micromonospora phytophila
AGTAGGCGACGAGTCGTTCGAAGCCCAAGGCCACCGAATGATCGCCGAGGCGCTCTCGTCCTCCCCTGTCTGACGGAGCGAGGCGGTGAGCCCGTCCGACACCCCGCAACTCAGCACGACAGCGCACAGCGCCAGTTGCTACCAACGCGCGGACAGCGGCAGAAGCGTGCACCTGATCATGGCGAATGCGAGGGCCGGGCATCATCTTCGTATGGCAACGGACGAATCTCGAATCATCCTCGTCGACGATCTACGCTCATTCGTTGACGGCCGCAGCGCGGACGTGGCCCGTACCAGTGCAGCCGGGGTGGAACTTCTCGTGCGTTGCCGCGATCAGCGGCTGGACGAGCTGTGGCTTGACCATAACCTTGGCGAGGACGACACGATCTGGCCGGTCGTCGAGGTCCTGGAACGCGCTGCCTTCGACGGCCGACCGCTCGACGTCGGCGTCATCAACATCCACTCCGCCAACCCAGTCGGTGCCACCAAGATGGCCCAAGCTCTCCGGCGTTGGGCTACCGCGTCCGCATTGCGTCGGGCTCGGCGGACGTCGCCTACCTCGACAGCCCCACCGCGACGGAGTGACCACCGACCGCACGGCGCCCAAGAGGCTTCGTCAAACAAGCGCCTCGCGGCAGATCCGTGCATCGGAATGCTGCGGTGGCGGACGACGCACCCGCACTGCGATCCCGTAGGTTCGCAGGGATGGGAGGCGAGAAAATCACGGTGCGACCGGCGGTTCTGGCCGACGTCGGGTCGCTCGTACGGATGCGTAAGTCAAACGCTAAGGCGCATCTCGTCCTAGATCCGCAGGTCTACCGCATACCGGAGACGGAAGCGGTGGTGCGCCACTTCTCGGCGGTGCTGACCGAGGACACGACACGGCATGCCGTGTTGGTCGCGGAGGTCGCCGGCCGGCTGGTCGGCATGGTCGAGGTGGTACGCAACCCGGACCCGCCGGACCATCAGATCCTGCGGCCTGAGCCCTCGGCGCAGATCCACACGGTGGTAACGGATGAGGCGCGGAACCAAGGGATCGGTTCGGCGTTGCTCGAGGCGGCGGAGGACTGGGCTGCGGCCCAAGGGATTGGCTATCTGTCCGCCGGGATCCATCACCGGAACGCTGACGCCGTGCGGTTCTATGGCCGGCACGGGTATGCCGATTCCGGTCGACTCTTGGGTAGGAGGGTCACTGCGTGACGCACCCTCATCGGCACATCGGCACGACCGGACGCCAGCACCGGCGCCGACGTCACCTTCGGTCACGAGCGCCACGCGGCAGATGAGTGCGCGTCGGAGTCGCGGGCGCCTCATCGGACCGAGTCTCGCGGCTTTGGTTCGCCGCCGCTACCGTGCTTGCCGTGGGCGTGCTCGTTGATTACTTCGCGGCGTCGAGCGTGGAGCTGGACCGTGTCGATCTTTCGGCGGGGCCGGCGGGCATTGGCTGGCCGTATGTGGACTGCAAGGGGTGGATCGATGGGCTGGCCGGTCGGGTCGCAGAGTTGACTGGCCGGGATCCCAGCGAGTTCGGTGACGATGTCGTGATCTCCGCCGAAGCTGACGGGCCGTGGCTGACGCGGGTGCGGCCGGAGGTCGCCCTGGCGTTGGCTAGCGCGTCCGACGAACGGTTGGCGGAGTACGCCGAGGATGAGCTTCTGGACGAGCACGAAGCCGATCGGTATGTCCAGCTGCGGGATCTGGCACGGTCGGCAGCGGCCGACGGTCGTGACCTTTACTGCTGGTCGTCGGTGTAGCTGACGAGCATCCAGAAGATCTGGTCGCGAACGTCCGGTGGCAGCCGCCGGCTGACCCAGTTCCGAGACACCAGGGCGTGCCCGTCGTTGTACTTGATCGCCCAGTCGGCCCCGAATCGCAGGGACCACGCCGCCTTGGTCTTGATCTCGTCGTCCGGCCAGTCGGCCATGGCGGCCAGCGTGGCCGCCACGCGCTGGTCAATCCGGTCCAGGACGGCGTAGTCGGGCAGGCCTGGAAA
This sequence comes from Micromonospora phytophila, assembly GCF_023656545.1. Taxonomy (GTDB): domain Bacteria; phylum Actinomycetota; class Actinomycetes; order Mycobacteriales; family Micromonosporaceae; genus Micromonospora; species Micromonospora phytophila. The sequence continues at coordinate 1,994 of NZ_JAMOKF010000171.1, forward strand.
TCTCTGGGCGTCGAGATCGATGTGCTGGAACGCGACACCGAGCAGTTCCGCGCCGGTGAAGTCGTTACCTCTGAAGGCGTTGCGGTCTCGACCGAGCGCCGCGGTGTGCTCAGTGGGCGTACCCCAGAAGTTGACGTCCTGAATCTTGCCGCGGAAGGCGCACTCGACGAACTGTGCCTTGTGCGTAGAGGTCAAGTCGCGCAGGCGGGCGCCGTCAAAGGTGCAGCGCTCAAACCGGGCGTTGCCGAAGTAGGCCTGCGGAGGTATCCGGGTGCGAGCGAAGACGCACTCCCGGAACACCGTCTCCGGCCAGCTCAGTTCGTCCCACCGCTCGCCGCCATAGCCGGTAGCGCCGAACAAGACGTGGTCGAACGTGGTCCGGGAGAAGTCGCAGCGCTCGAACACCGAGTCGTGCGCCAGGAAGCTGGAAAACCTCAGCCCGGAAAAGCCGACATCAACCATCCGCGCGCGAGCAAAGCTGACATCGAGGTTGCCATCCGCTACCTCGAAACGCCCGCCGTTCAGCTCGCCCCGGGCCAGCAAGTACCGGCGCAGACCCATCTGCGCCGCCTCTATTCGGAACGTTCCGCTCACGCCACGCCGCCTCGCAACCACCTGCCGGCCGAGCACCATACCGCGATGACGGCAGTCTGCGTCTACGGGGACTCCATGAACACACTCATCTCGGCATGTGCGGACGCCGCACACCTGACAAGCGCGAGCCAGCATTGCTGACGCCTTCGGGCTCGCCGAAGAGGTCACGACCCAGGAAGCGTTGGTCATGACGTTGCGGGTCGGATCGAGTTGCAGGTGCCGGACCAGCAACGGCTTCGGCGGAGCGGGACAGAGCGCTAGGTATCGATGTCCAGTAACCCTGCCGCTGTGACGCCAGTCGACCCGGAATCGGCGGTGCCAGCCATCTTTGTAGCAGCGGCACCTGACCAACTCGGTCCCCACGGGCAGGTCAATCGCTCCGGAGCGGACATCGTTGCTGCTCAGCGGCCTCAACGGGACAGGGCCGGGTGAACTCTTCGCGACGGTGACCAATTCGCCGGCGGCCGAATCACGGCAGGATGAGTACGAGGACTCACCCTGCTACCGCAGCCAGCCGGCATGCTCGTGGCCATGGCTTTTCTTCGCCGGATCAGGCTGACGACGGTCGTGATTCTGGCGTTTGCGTTGGCCGCATGCGGATCAGATGCCCCCACGCGGGAGGAGGCCAGCCGGGAGGCGAACTCGGCGGCGGCCAGGCGGGCGAGCGCGTCGTCGGCTGAGCAGGTCGACGTGGTGCTCTCCGCCGTCACCGGGAAAGCGTCTGCGCTGAGGCCGGTTGCGACGACAACACGTGACATCTGCCATGCCGGCGACACGAACGGCCTGTGGGGGCATGACACCTACCGTCTGAGGTGCGGGCGAGGCGAGACCCAGTACCTCGGGGCCGACGGCGACCTGCTCGATGTTCTGCGCCAGGTGGACACGAGTGCGAAAGCTGTGGGGTTGATTCCGGTCACCGGCTCGGCAGTTGAGGATGTTGAACGGTATTACGCGGCCGACGGCAAGACCGAAGACGGGTTGTTCATGTCGTGGCCGACTTTGGGCTACCTCGTTCCCGGGCAGGACTGGACGCTACAGGTTGGCTGGTCCCAGGTCACAGGCCCGAACAGCCAACCAGGCCTGCTGGACAACCAACCCGTGCCCGAACTCACCTGGCCGACTGTGTTCGTTGAATCTCAACCGGTCGACCTCCGCGCGCTGCGGGACGGCCCGCTGCGAAAGCGCCGGTATCTGATTTCCATCTCGTCCGGAACCACGTACTACGAAATCCCGTGGCCTGCCTGACGCTGGCGACAGTGGTGCCCGCATCCGTGCGGTGCCCGTGGGACCGGTCGCCCTGGCCGGGGTGGGCCAGGGCGACCGGTCTTGCCGGGGCGGGCGTCGGCCTGCGATCAGGCGACGAGGACGACCTTGCCGCCGGCGTGGCCGCTGTCGCTGAGCCGGTGCGCCTCGGCGGCCTGGGAGAACGGGTAGATCGCCGCGACGGTCGTGCTCACCTCGCCTCGGACCAGCTGGTCGGCGAAGGCGGCGAGATCGCTGGCAGAGCGCTGGTCCGGGCCGGTGGCGAAGGCGACGCCGAGGCGGTGCGCGTCGGGGTCGGCGAGGGTGATGATGCGGTCGGTGCCGCCGCGTAGCTCGATCGAGTCGGGCAGGGCGCCCTTGCCGGCGGTGTCGAGCACCGCGTCGACGCCGTTGGGGGCGAGGGCGCGTACCCGGTCGACCAGTCCGGGGCCGTAGACGGTCGGGACGGCGCCGAGGGCGCGTACGCGATCCTGGTTCTTCTCGCTGGCGGTGCCGATCACCGTGACGCCGCGGGAGACGGCGACCTGCACGGCGACCTGGCCCACGGTGCCGCTGGCGCCGTGCACGAGCAGGGTCTCCCCGGACGTGACCTTGAGCTGGTGGAGGACGCGGTTGGTGGTCTCGACCGCTACCGGCAGGGTCACCGCCGCCGGGAAATCCAGGCCGTCGGGGAGCCGGGCGTACGTGGCGGCGAGGGCGTAGTCGGCGTACGAGCCAGTCGGCGCGTCGGCCCAGCCGAAGACGTGGTCGCCAACGGCGACATCGGTCACCCCGTCGCCGAGCGCGTCCACCACCCCGGCCAGCTCGATGCCGAGTACGGCGGGCAGCGGGGTCGGGAAGAGGGCCTCCATCGCGCCGCTGCGGATCTTGCCGTCGAGGGGGTTGACCCCGGCGGCGCGGACGTGGACCCGAATCTGGCCCGGGCCTGGCTCCGGTAGTGGCACCTCGGCGACGTGCAGCACGTCGGGGCCGCCGAACCTGTCGAATGTGATGGCCTTCATCGCTGTCTCCCTATTCCTGGATGAGAGTGGGGTAGTCGGCGTAGCCGCGGTGGTCGCCGCCGTAGGCCTTGCGGTAGTCGGGGACGTTGAAGGGGCCGCCGGTGCGGAGCCGGTCGGGCAGGTCCGGGTTGGCCAGGAAGAGGGCGCCGAAGGAGACCAGGTCGGCGGCGCCGGTCTCGACGAGCTTGAGCGCCTCCGGCCCGGTGTACGCGCCGGGTGTGTACGGGTTGAGGATCAGCGGGCCTTGCCACCGCTGGCGCAGGTGGCCGGTGAACTCCGTGTCCGGTCCCTCGGCGACGTGCAGGTAGGCGAGGCCGAGCGGGTTGAGCGCGCCGAGCAGCGCCAGGTAGGTCTCCCGGTGACCCTCCTCGACGATGTCGTTGTAGGGGTTGGCGGGGGAGATGCGCAGCCCGACCCGGTCGGCGCCGATCGCGTCGGCGACGGCCCGGGCGACCTCGACAGTGAGCCGGATGCGTCCGGCGACGCTGCCGCCCCACTCGTCGTCGCGCTGGTTGGCGTTGGTGGAGAGGAACTGGTGCAGCAGGTACCCGTTGGCGCCGTGCAACTCCACCCCGTCGAAGCCGGCGGCGACGGCGTTGCGGGCCGCTGCGGCGAAGGCGTCGATGGTCTGCGCGACGCCGGCACGGTCCAGCGGCCGCGGGGTGACGAACTCCTTCGAGCCGTCTCGGGTGAACACCGTGCCGGCCGCCTTCACCGGCGACGGGCCGACCGGCGTCAGCTCCCGCTCGTAGACGCTCGGGTGGCCGATCCGGCCGGTGTGCATGAGCTGCGCGAAGATCAGCCCGCCCCGATCGTGCACCGCCGTGGTCACCGGCCGCCACGCCGCGACCTGCTCGGCGGTGTGCAGTCCCGGGGTGTCCGGGTAGCCCTGCCCGACCGCCGACGGCTGGATGCCCTCGGTGATGATCAGCCCCGCGCCGGCGCGTTGGGCGTAGTAGGTCGCCATCAGCTCCGTCGGGCTGGTTCCGGGCCCGTACGCCCGACTGCGGGTCATCGGGGCCATCACCACCCGGCTGCCGGCCGTGTGGCGGCCGATGGTGACTGGTTCGAATGCTCTCGACATGTTCAACTCCCTCGACGCCAGATTAGCTGTCCTAGACAGGTAAATGGTCTAGGGCGGGCCAGATATTTCTGCAACAGCAGGTGACCGCTGCCACACCTGGCCCGAACAGCTAATCTGGTGGGCATGAGCGCAGAGGATGTGCCGATCGAGCGGCGGCCCGACGCCGCGGCGGGCGGGCCGATCAGCCACGCGATCTTCCGGCTGGCCCGCACCCACCGAATGCTTGCCGGCCAACTGCTCCGCCAGGTCGGGCTTCACCCCGGACAGGAACTGCTGATGATGCGACTGTGGGAGTCAGGGCCGCAGCGTCAGACCGACCTCGCCGACGAGTTCGACACCGACTCGGCCAGCATGACCCGCACCGTGCAGCGCCTCGAACGGGCCGGCTACGTACGCCGTGTCCCCGACCCCGACGACCGCCGCGCCACCCGCGTCGAGCCCACCCCGGCCAGCCTCGTCCTCCGCAAGCAGGTCGAACGCATCTGGAAGGACCTCGAACGCCGTACGGTCGGCGAGATGACCCCGGACGAACAACGGGAAGCGCTCCGCGTCGTGCACCAACTGGAAGACAACCTCACCGCGCACGAGCCGGACCCCGAGCGCAGCGTCAGCCGTTAGCCAACTCGCGCTGCTCCGGGCACACGCGCCTGTGGCGTTTCGGCCGTCGGCGCTCACGGTCGCATGTCGACACCTGGGCCCGCTACGCCCACGACCGCAATACCCTCAACTCGGCATGGCCGCGCACGGTCGACGGCATGTGCGGATGTTCAGCACGACGCTTGATGTGGGTCGTGCTGGCAGGTGCTCGAGTCCGGTGGAGTCGGGCTACGCCACCGGACCGGCCATACGCGACAGGTTCAGGGATGCGGCACCTCCGCCTGAGACGGGAACGCGGCGCGCGGTTGCCCGCCTGCCCACCACAGCCCGATCGCAAGCGCCGCTGTCGCCTCGAGGTACGCCGCCCGCGCCAGCCCGCCGCACGGCGCCGGCGTGCAGCCGATTGAGCTGATCAGGGTCTCCGTCGCCGCGGCTGACGCGGGGTGGTCGGCGCAATAGGGCACTGCCAACGGTACGTTCTCGAAGGTTGGCGGACGCAGGGTCCAGATGCTGACGTGGCAGAGGTTGAACGCCTTGACCACGTGCGCGTCGGGCGCGGCGGCTGCCAGTTGCCGGGCTCCAGACGTGGCACCACCAGCGTCGAGCATCAGCCCCTCGTCAGTCGGTACGAGAGAGTTGGTGCAGTCGATGACCGTCCGTCCGGCGAGGCTCCCAGCGAGGCAGCCCACCAGTTGCGGCGCCTCTGCCGCCGGGACCGCCACGAGGATGGCGTCACCGTGGCGCGCCGCATCCGCGAGGCTGCCATGCCCGGCGGCGCTGATGAGCCCGGCGGTCCGCTCCGCCCGTTCCTGGCTCCGGCCGCCGATCACCACGTCGTGCCCGGCCGCGGTCCATGCACCGCCGAGCGCCGCCGCCATACCGCCCGTCCCGAGAATGCCGATTTTCATCCTGCTGCTCCATTCCTCGCGCTGCGGCGGCTCGGTACCGCCGTGCAGGACGATAGGCAGGGCGATGCACACCGAACGGTGTGCGATACCTCGGGCAGGATGGACACATGGGTGGGCAGGCTGACCAACTCGACGACTACACCTCCGACTGCCGGGCCCGCGTGGCATTCGAGGTGCTCGCCAACCGCTGGGACAGCGTCGTGGTCTTCACAATCGCCGCGTACGGCCCGACGCGTCCGGCAGTGCTCCTCACCCGGATCGGCGGGGTCAGCCCCAAGGTGCTCAACGACGCGCTGCGCCGCCTGGAGTACAACGGCCTGGTGGAACGCCGGCCGTACCAGGAAGCGCCACCCCGCGTGGACTACTCCCTGACAGAAGCGGGCAGCGCACTGCTGGAGCCGATGCGGGCGATGGGTGCCTGGGCCACCAGGTACGCCGATGCGGTTCTTGACGCTCAGGAGCGGTTCGAGGCGCGGGAGAGATTCACTCGTCGCGCTGGAGGCCGGTAGGTGTCGACCGTGCGGCAGGTGCCAGGCGGTCCCTCAGCCGCACCCACAGCCCGGCTGAGCCAGAACGTCCCGCGACTGCCCCCGGAGCTCGTCCACGCCGGGGAAGTCCTTCGCCAGCAAGGCGGGAGGCAGCAATGCGTCCGTCGGGCGACTGCGCGCGATCAGCAAAGCGCCCGCGTCAGCGGCCCCGCAGACACCCGCCACCGATACCAATGCACCGTCGTCACCTGAGCGTGCTCGTGAAGGCGGGGGTGCTGATCGGCACCCGGACTCGGCGCCGAGGGCGACGGGCGGAAGCGCCTCGATCGCGGCCATCCAGGCGTCAAGGCCATGCCCTCGACGGGCGGTGAGCAGGTCGGCGAATTCGCCGATCCGCTCGGCAAGAGCATTCAGCGGCGTGCATATGAAGTGCAGGTCGTCCAGGTGGCTGCGCTGGTGAGCTTCCGGGTTGGGTTGTGAGCCAGGCGACGGGAACGTCCAGTCTGGAGAGAAGGCGATGTAACAAGCACCGGTGTTCCTTGCGCCTGTGTCGGTAGCAGGGGTGGACATCCGCGCCGGCGACGGGTAGCCGGTGGCCATACCGGCGATACCCGGACGAGTTAGGGCGGCCGGCGACGGCGAGCCCGGTGGGGAACTGATGTGCTTGATCTTTCCTCGGTCGCGCGCGAGCGGGCGGTGCTCGCGACCGTTGCCAACGCGATCGTGGCAGCGGCAGCCGGCAGAGGTCTGCAAGTGGCCGTCGCCTGCCCCGACGCGCACTTAGCCCTCGTCGACCACCTAGCACAGGCGCTGCACGCCCGCGGCCGGGCATGCCACTGCCAGATCTCGAAGTCCAACCCGTCAAGCGCCGCCGGCGTCCGTTCACGCGGCGACGAGAATGGTTCGGCCCTTATGGTCCTCACCAGTGGCCCGTCCGGGCAGACCGACGATGTGCAGCGCGTGAATATCCGGGTAACAGGCAACGCCCCACCGGCACTCGGAGGGGCCGTCACCCACCAGCGGGCGGGCGAACCGCATGCTGACGCCGACCATGAGCCGGACATTCTCCTCGACTATCACGACCCGGACGGGCCGACGATCCGCCACATCGCGCCCCACCTGTCGCCGCCACCTGGAACACCTACTTCGTCGACCCCAGCCGCGCCCACTTCGCAGCCGCCCGCGCCTTAATCCCGAGAATGGCCGACGGGGGCAGCTACACCATGATCCTCGGCCTGTCCGCCTACCTCGCCCTGCCCGCGACCAGCCCCAGGGCCATGCGCGGCGGAGCCCTCGGATGCTGCGCAAAACCCTCTCCGCCGAAGGCGGCCAGCAGCGGCGGGTCAACACCCTCGTCTTCGGCCCGTTGCTCAACCGCGCACGGCCGCACGGCGACCCCACCTGGCTCAGCTCCGACCACGTCGGATCCTTCACGCGGGCCCTCGCCACTCTCCCGACCGTGACCGGCCAGGATTTCCAGGTACCGACCCTGACCGACTACGACATGCCGATGAACAGCGCAGGTGGCGAGGGTGAGAACGCCTCATGGATGTCGTCGCGGCGTTTCCATCGGATGCGTAGCCGTTTCATGCCGTGGCACCAGGCCATCGTGCGCTCGACGACCCGCCTGATGGTGCCCAGTCCGGTGCCGTAAGGCTGTCTGCGGTGTGCGATCCGTGGGCGGATGCCCTTGCCCCGCACCGCCTCGCGGTACTTGTCGTGGTCGTAGGCGCGGTCGCCGTACAGCTCTGCCAGCAGCAGCTCGGGCTGGTAGTCGGAATCGCGGAAAGGCCCAGGATTAGCGGATAAGGCCCGATAGGTCCCGCTTCCTACTAAGATGAGGACTGCTCACACAATCCCCACCCACCTCGCTGGGCGCGGCCTGGCGTGACTCGTCGAGCGAGGTGTCGGTGCTCTCCTCATCCGTGACACGCCGATCCGGCGCGCGACCCCTGGTCGCGGTGTGCGTGATCTTCGCCGCCGCGTCGCTGGTCGCGGTGCCGGCCAGTCTCGACCTCGGCTGGGACGAGGTCGTCTATGTGAGCCAGCACGGCAACCATGCGCCGCCGGCGTTCATGAGCGCACCGCGCGCCCGGGGCGTGACCCTGCTGGTGTGGCCGGTAGCGTCCTGGCTCGATTCCACCGTCGTCCTCCGGCTGTTCCTCACCGTCACCGCGGCGGCGTCGCTCGGGCTGGCGTTCTGGGTGTGGTCGCGGGTGTCCCGGCGGCCCGGCACCGCCGCGATCGTCGCCGGGCTGTACGCGAGCCTCTGGACCGCCCTGTTCTACGCGAACGCCGCAATGCCCAACCACTACACGGCGATGGCGGCGGTGGCGGCGGTCGGGTGTTTCCTGCTGGCCGCGGCCGAGCCAGCCCGGCCCGGGGCGTACCTCGGGCTCGTCGCCGCCCTCGCCGTGGCCGCCCTGATGCGTCCGGCCGATGCCTTCTGGCTCGGGCTCCCGCTGCTCGCCGCCACCGCCGCGACGCCCACGTTGCGGCAGTGGCGGCTGGCCGCGGCAGTGGTCGCAGGCCTCGTGCTCGGCGGCGCACCGTGGGCGGTCGAGGCCGAACTGCGCTACGGCGGGCTCCTGGAGCGCATCCGTCAGGCCGGTCACGTGCAGGGCGGCACGAGGCTGCAGTTCTCCCTCGGGCACGCGATCAGCACCCTGGACGGGCCGATCCTGTGCCGCCCGTGCGGCAGCCCCGTGCGGTGGCCGGCGGTGCTGTGGTGGCTGGCGCTGGCGGTGCTGATCCCACTGGCTGTCCGGGCGGCCCACCGGGCGGGTATGGCACGGACGGCATGGCTGCCATTCGTGGTCGCCGCCGCCATGGCCTTCCCCTACCTGTTCCTGATCGGATACTCCGCACCCCGGTTCCTGCTACCGACGTACGCCCTTGCTCTGGCCTGCGCCGCCCCGGGGCTCGCCGCACTGTTCTCCACGGCCGTCGGCCAGCGGCGGCGGGTCGTCGCCGCCGTGGTTGCGCTGGGCTTCGCCGGCCACCTCGCCATCCAGGCCGGAATCCTGCACCACGTCGTGGCGGAACAGGTCCGCGGTCGCGGCGACTGGACCCGCCTCGTCCAGACACTGCGATCGCACGGGGTACGACCGCCGTGCGTGATCTCCGGCCACGAAGCCATCCCGATCGCCTACTACGCCAGGTGCCGGGCGCTGGAAGACCGGGGATACAACCGCAACGCGAACACCGCGCAGCTGCGGCAGGCCGCGGCGACCGGACGCTTCGCCCTGCTGGTCAAGGACTGCGCCCCGCCCGACTGGGCCAAGGACTGGCACCGGATCCCGGTGCGGGACCTCACCACCACTGGGTGGGAGGTGTACCTGCCGCAGCGCCCGCCGGCAACACCGAACTGAGAGCCAGCGGTAGCGCAACTCCAGACCTCAAACAGTTAGAGCCTGGTAAATAAGGGTTTCAGGTGTGCTGGTGGCGGGCGAGGCGGCGGGTCATGACGATGATCATGGCCCATTGGACCATCGCGGCGTGGTGGTCGGGTAGCCGTTCGTAGTCTCGGACCGTGCGTCGGCACCGGTTGATCCAGGAGAACGTGC
>NZ_JAMOKF010000172.1 GCF_023656545.1 Micromonospora phytophila
GATGGCGGTCCGGGCCAGCACCAGCTCGCCGTCGTGCTCCACCACGTCCCGGGCGACCGGCCGGCGCACCGGGCGGCCGTCGACGCCCCGCCGGCGGCCGGAGCGGAGCCGGTCGGCCGCCCGGAAGGCGTCGTCGAGGGCGTGGCTGACGGTTCGGGCGTCCCCGGCGACCCGGCGCAGCAGCGCGTCGCCGTCGTTGACGACGGCTCCGGGTCGCTGCGCGGCGTCGGCAGCACCGAGCGGAGGTTGTCGCAGGCCGAGCAGGGCGGCCACCCCGTCGCGTTCCTGGGCGACCAACCGGTCCACCCGGCGGCCGACCTGTTGGTGCAGCGCGTCCCGGGTGTCGAGCAGCCGCAGGTGCGCGGCGCGGACGGCGGGGCGCAGCGCGTCGGTGATCCCGGCGGTGGCGATCGCCCGCAGGATGCCCACGTCGCGCAGCCCGCCGGCGGCCTCCTTGAGGTCGCCCTCCAGCAGGAAGGCCAGCTCGCCGTGGGTCTGCCAGCGGGCGGTGGTGATCTCGCGCAGCGCGGGGAGCTGCCGCACGGCGGTACGCCGCCAGTGGTCGACGGCGGCGCGGACGAGCGCGTCGGCGAGCGCGGCGTCGCCGGCGACCAGGCGGGCGTCGAGCAGCCCGAGGGCCACCTTGACGTCGTCCTGGGCCACCGACAGCGCCTCGGCGACGGTGCGTACCGAGTGGTCCAGCCGCAGCCCGGCGTCCCAGACGGGGTACCAGAGCGAGGCTGCCAGCTCGTCCACCCCGGGCACCCCGGCGTGCAGCAGCACCAGGTCGAGGTCGCCGTGCGGGGCGCACTGCCGCCGCCCCAGCCCGCCGACGGCGAGCAGCGCCACCCCCGACCGCTGCGGCAGCAGCTCGCGCAGCCACCGGTCGTACGCGTCGGCCCGGGCGGCCCGCGCGCCCTCGCCGATCCCCCCGGGTACACCGACGACCTCGTTGACCAGGGGGTTGGCGTCACCGTCGCCGGCGTGTCCTGACGCCTTCCCCCTGGTCAACGAGGTCATGTCGGTCGTGTCCCGGATCAGAGCGCGTCGAGGCCGCGTTCGCCGGTGCGGACCCGGACGACCTCCTCGACGCCGGTCACCCAGACCTTGCCGTCGCCGATCTTGCCCGTGCGGGCGGCGGCGACGATGGCGTCGACGATCTTGTCGACGTCCATCTCGTCGGTGAGCACCTCGACCCGGATCTTGGGCAGGAACTCGACCGTGTACTCGGCACCCCGGTAGACCTCGGTGTGCCCCTTCTGCCGCCCGTACCCCTGGACCTCGCTGACGGTCAGCCCGGCCACGCCGAGGGCGTGCAGGGCCTCCTTCACCGCGTCCAGCTGGTACGGCTTGATGACCGCGGTCACCAGCTTCATGTCCAACCCCTCCATCCCAGGAACGTTAACCGGCGACCTTCTCGTTGACCGGCCCGGCGGCCGGCTCGGCCGGCGCAGCCGGCTCCGCGTCCGTCGGCTTGCCGGCGGCCGGCGTCAGCCCGGCCATCGCGAACGCCCCGCCACCGCTGCTGCCGGTGGTCGGCGAGAGGTCGTACGCGCTCTCCGCGTGCTCCGCCACGTCGATGCCGGCGACCTCGTCGTCGGCGTCGGCGCGCAGGCCGAGCAGCGCCTTCACGGCGAGGGCGATGACCACCGCCACGCCGAACGAGTAGACCGAGACGATCCCGCTGCCCAGCGCCTGCCGCCCGAGCTGGGTCACCCCGCCACCGTAGAAGAGGCCCTCGCTGCCGCCGAGCCCTTCGATGGCCGAGTTGACCTGGAGGGTGGCGAAGAAGCCGATGAAGAGCGAACCGATCCAGCCGGCCACGAAGTGCACGCCCACCACGTCGAGGGAGTCGTCGAAGCCGAGCTTGTACTTCAGGCTCACCGCCCAGGCGCAGACCGCGCCGGCGATGAGGCCGAGCAGCACCGCCGGCAGCGGGGCGATGAAGCCACAGGCCGGGGTGATGGCGACCAGGCCGGCGATCGCGCCGGAGGAGGCGCCGACCAGGGTCGGCTTCCCGCTGCGCAGCCACTCCACCACGACCCAGCCGAGCACGCCGGCGGCCGTGGCGACCTGGGTGTTGACGAACGCCACCGCGGTGGTGCCGTCGACGGTCAGCTCGGAGCCGGCGTTGAAGCCGAACCAGCCGAACCAGAGCAGCCCGGCGCCGAGCGCGACCAGCGGGATGTTGTGCGGCTTGAAGCTCTCCCGCGGCCAGCCGACGCGCCTGCCGAGCACCAGGACCAGGCCGAGCGCGGCGGCGCCGGCGTTGATGTGCACCGCGGTGCCGCCGGCGAAGTCCAGCGCCTTGATCTTGGCGCCGATGAAGCCGCCACCCCAGACCCAGTGCGCGACCGGGATGTAGACCAGGGTGAACCAGGCGAAGGCGAAGAGCAGCCAGCCCGAGAACTTGAGCCGGTCGGAGACCGCGCCGCTGATCAGGGCGACCGTGATCACCGCGAACATCATCTGGAAGACCATGAAGACGTACGTCGGGATGCCCGTCGACGCGCCGAGGAAGAGCCACTCCTCGCCGATGAAGTCGGTCTCCGTGCCGAGGTACTGGGTGAAGCTGCCGATCACGTTGTTGACGCCGGCGTTGTCGTTGGTGCCGAACGCCAGGGTGAAGCCGTAGATGACCCAAAGAACAGAGATGAGCCCGATCGCGGAGAAGCTCATCATCATCATGTTGAGTACGCCCTTGGACCGGTTCAGGCCGCCGTAGAACAGGGCCAGACCCGGCGTCATGAGCAGCACGAGCGCAGACGACAAGAGCAACCAGGCGGTGTTGCCGGTGTTGATCTCCACTCTGCCTCCTCTCGGTGTGGAAGTCCTCCCTCCGACTGAGACCTGGCAGCATCGCCCGTCAGCCGGTTGCGCGGAAGCTTCGCGGCCGGCTGTTTCACCTACGGTCCCCGACCGGTTTCCGTTCGGTGACGGCTTGTTTCGTACGTGTGAAGAAACCCGCACAGTCGGCGGCATGGACGGGGGTGGATCGGCCGTACGGCGGGGATCGATGTCCCGACGGTCAGCGCAGGGCGTACTCCAGGGCGTGCCGCTCGTAGTCGAGCAGCCGCAGGTCCCGCATCGGCCGGCGCAGGTGCCCCTTGTGCACGATCCGGACGAACGCCGGCTCGCCGGCGGCGGCCATCCGGCGGATCCCTTCGACGTGGTCCACGATCCGCTTGCGCAGGGTGCGGATCAGCCGGTGCCGGTCCCGGGGGATCAGCCCGTACGCGTCGGCGAAGAGGCGCAGCCGGCGCGCGCGGTCGGGGTGTTTCCAGCCCAGGGTGATGGAGTCCCGGTCGGAGAAGATCGGCACCCAGGTCCAGGCCGCGTACGCCACGTCGTAGATCCGGGCGCCGGGCGAGGCGAGGTCGAAGTCGATCAGCCCGAGCGTGCCGTCCGGTCGCCAGATGACGTTGTGCGGGGCGGCGTCGTGGTGGCAGATCACCTCGGTGTCCGGCGGGGGCGGGCCGAACGAGCGCCAGACCGCCTGCGGCGGCGGGACGAAGCCGTACTGGGCGTCGTGGAACATCCGCAGCATGGTGGCGACGGTGACCAGGGCCTCGTCGGTGACCCAGTGCGGGGCCAGCGGGTACTCCCCGCACTCCCCCTCCAGGTACGACAGCACCTCCCGGTTGCGCTCGTCCATGCCGAGCGCGCGGGGGGCGCCGGTGAACCCGACGTACTCCAGGTGGCGCAGCAGGGCGTGCACGGAGGGTGTCCACGGCCCGGCGTTGCGCCGGACCGTGTCGCCGACCCGGACCACGGTGCTGACGTTCCCGCCGTGCAGCGGGATCTCCTGCGAAGTCACGTACGGTCTCCCGAGGCGCGGCGACGGGTGGCTGTGGTCGCGCCACCCGGCATAGGCGCGATCGTCGGTCGTCACTGCGAGGTTACGCGTCCCGGGCGAGCGGCTCGGTGCCGAGCAGCGCGTCGACGAACTGCGCGGGGTCGAACGGGGCGAGGTCGTCCTTGCCCTCGCCGAGCCCCACCAGCTTCACCGGGATGCCCAGCTTGCGCTGCACGGCGATCACGATGCCGCCCTTGGCGGTGCCGTCGAGCTTGCTGAGCACCACGCCGGTAACGTTGACCACCTCGGTGAAGACCCGGGCCTGCTCCAGCCCGTTCTGTCCGGTGGTGGCGTCCAGGATAAGCAGTGTCTCGTCGATCGGGCCGTGTTTCTCGACCACCCGCTTGACCTTGCCCAGCTCGTCCATCAGGCCGACCTTGTTCTGCAGCCGGCCGGCGGTGTCGATCAGGACCGTGTCCACGCCCGTGTCGATGCCCCGCTTGACCGCGTCGAAGGCGACGCTGGCCGGGTCGGCGGCCTCCGGGCCGCGGACGGTCTCCGCGCCGACCCGACCACCCCAGGTCTCCAACTGGTCGGCGGCGGCGGCCCGGAAGGTGTCGGCGGCGCCGAGCAGCACGGTGCGGCCGTCGGCGACCAGCACCCGGGCGATCTTGCCGCAGGTGGTGGTCTTGCCCGCGCCGTTGACGCCGACCACCAGCAGCACCGCCGGCACGCCCTCCTTCGGGGCGGTCTTCAGCGACCGGTCCAGGGTCGGGTCGAGCGCGTTGACCAGCTCGGCGGCGAGCAGGGCGCGCAGCTCGGAGGCGGAGCGGGTGCCGAGCACCCGGGTCCGCTCGCGCAGCCGGTCGACGATCTCGCGGGTGGAGTCGATGCCGACGTCGGCGGTGATCAGCGCGTCCTCGATCTCCTCCCAGGCGTCCTCGTCGAGGTGGTCGCGGCTGAGCAGGCCGAGCAGGCTCTTGCCGAAGACGTTCTGCGAGCGCGACAGCCGCGAGCGCAGCCGGACCAGCCGCCCGGCGGTCGGTTCGGGGATATCCAGCACCGGGGCCGGGGCCTCCACCACCGGCGGCTCGACCAGGATGCCGGTGGTGAGTTCGGCCTCCGGCGCCTCGACCGGCGGACCGGCCAGGCCCTCCTCCGCCCGGGTGTCGACCTCCGTCTCCGGCAGCGGCGGCTCCGGCCGCCGGCGCAGCCGCGGCACGACCAGCCCGATGCCGCCGAGGATCAGCACGCCGAGCAGGGCGAGCGCGATGAGGAGGTATTCGGTCATGCCGGAATCCTGTCAGATGCCGGCGAAGCTGTCCCAGCCACCGCTCCCGCCGGGGCGGCCGGCGACCCGACGGTAGGCTCGATCACAGCCAGCAGTGGTGCGACCGCCGGCCGGGTAGTAGACATGAAGCTCGCTCACCTCGGAGGTCCACCATGCCCGCCGCACACCTGCTCATCGGCCCGCTCCTGCGGCGGGTGGTCGGCACGCGGGCCACCGTCTGGGTCGAGACCAGCGGGCCCGCGGTGGTCACCGTCCGCACCGCCGGCGGGGCCACCGGCACCGCGCCCACCTTCTCCGCGTACGACCACCACTACGCGCTCGTCGTGGTCGAGGGGCTCACCCCGGACAGCTCGACCAGCTACGTGGTGTTGATCGACGACGAGGTCGCCTGGCCGGTGCCGCGCAGCGGGTTCCCGCCGAGCGTCATCCGCACCCGGGCCGCCGACGACCTCGACCAGCCGGTCCGGCTGATCTTCGGCTCCTGCCGGGAGACCACCCAGCACGCCACCACCCGGCGGCTGCCCCCGGACGCGCTCGACGCGTACGCCCGACGCCTGATCGCCGACCCGGACGGCGCCGACCGGCCCGACCTGCTGGTGCTCCTGGGCGACCAGGTGTACGCCGACGTCACCTCGCCGACGGTGAAGCGGCTGCTCAAGCGGCGCCGGCGCCGGCCCAAGGGCGCGCCCGGCGACCAGGTGGTGAGCTTCGACGAGTACACCAAGCTCTACCTGGAGTCGTGGCGCGACCCGGAGATCCGCTGGCTGCTCTCCACGGTGCCGAGCGTGATGATCTTCGACGACCACGAGATCATCGACGACTGGAACACCTCCGCCTCCTGGCGGGCCGACGCCCGCCGGCAGCCCTGGTGGGCGGAGCGGATCATCAGCGGCCTCGCCTCGTACTGGGTCTACCAGCACCTGGGCAACCTCTCCCCCGACGAGATCGCCGCCGACCCGGTCTTCGCCAAGGTCAGTGCGGCGGAGGACGCCACCGGCGTGCTGAGGGAGTTCGGGCAGCGCGTCGACACCGAGGCCGACCTGGCCCACGACACCGAGCGGTGGCGGGCCGTGCAGTACCAGTGGAGCTACTCCCTCGACCTGGGCCGGACCCGCCTGGTCATGCTCGACAACCGGTGCAGCCGGGTGCTGGAGCCCGGCCAGCGGGCGATGCTGCCACCGGGCGAGTGGTCCTGGTTCCTCGACCGGGCCCACGGCGTCTACGACCACCTGGTGGTCGGCACCTCGCTGCCCTGGCTGCTGCCGCCGGGCATCCACCACGTGGAGGCGTGGAACGAGAAGCTCGCCGACTCGCGCAAGCGCTGGGTCGCCCGGGCGGCGGAGCGGCTGCGCCGGGGGCTGGACCTGGAGCACTGGGCGGCGTTCCGCCGCTCGTTCGACGCGCTCGGCGCGACCTTCGCCCGGATCGGCAGCGGCACGCCCGGCGAGCCCGGCGACCGGGTCGGCGCCGGCCCGGCGTACGCGCCACCGGCGTCGATCAGCGTGCTCTCCGGCGACGTGCACCACTCGTACGTGGCCCGGGCGCGGTTCGACGACCGGGGGGTGGTCACCCCGGTGCACCAGCTCACCTGCTCGCCGATCCACAACCAGGTGCCGGCCGCGATGCGCCCGCTGATGCGGCTGGGCTGGTCGCCGGGACCGGCCGGGGCCACCCGGGCCCTCGCGCGCTCGGCCGGGGTGCGTCGCCCGCCGGTGCGGTGGAAGAAGCTCGCCGGCCCGTACTTCGGCAACGCGGTGGCCACCCTGGTGCACGCCGGCCGCGCGGCCGAGGTGACCATCGAGGGCACCACCGGTGACGGTCACCTCCGCCCGGTGATGCGGCGACGGCTGACCGCCGGTCGCTGAGCCCGCCGCCGTACCCTCTACAACCGTGGAGGAGCACCTGCCGGAGACCGTACGGGCCGTCGAGCACGAACTGACCGCCCTGCTACGCCGCGGTCGCGGGGTCTCCTGGGAGATCGCCCGCGAGGTGCACCCCAACCTGGAGCCGAACGCGTACGGGTTGCTGCTCTGGCTGCGCCGGTCCGGCTCGATCCGGCTCACCGACCTGGCGGCCCGGCTCGGCATCGGCAAGGGGACGCTGAGCCGGCAGATCCACGGGCTGGAAACCATCGGCCTGGTCCGCCGCGACCCGGATCCGACCGACCGACGCGCCTCGCAGTTGAGCCTGACCGACGAGGGCCAGCGCCGCTTCGACACCGCCAGGGAGGCCCGGTTGGAACGCTTCCGGCGCACCCTGGACAGCTGGCCGGCCCCGGACGTGGAGAACTTCGCCCGGCTGCTGCACCGCTTCAACGAGACCTACTTCTAACCGCCGCGGGCCGCGGAACACGGGGCCGCCCGGCGAAGTCGGTGCTCCAGGCAGCCACGACGTGCGGTTGCCCGGGCGTGCCGCTGATAACCCGTCGCGGATGTCGGACACACCGGCGAGGATGGCCGCCATGACCTGGAGAGCACCGGCGATCAACCGGACCCCCGAAGCCACCGTCGGCGACGAGCGCACCATGCTGGAGGGCTGGCTCGACTACCACCGGCAGACCCTGCTGCTCAAGTGCGCGGGGCTGACCGCCGAGCAGCTCCGGACCCCGAGCGTCGAACCGTCCGGGCTCACCCTGCTCGGCCTGGTCCGGCACCTGGCCGAGGTGGAGGCCTGGTGGTTCCGGGAGAACTTCGCCGGCGAGCGGGTCGCCTACCCGTACTTCACGCCGGAGCACCCGGACGCCGACCACGACGTCAGCGCCGCCGACGCCGAGGCCGACATGGCGACCTTCCACCGGGAGGTCGAACTGGCCCGCGCGGCCGTCGCCGGCCGGTCGCTCGACGAGACCTTCACCGAGGTCGGCCCGAAACGCCGGACGTTCAACCTGCGCTGGGTCTACGTGCACATGATCGAGGAGTACGCCCGCCACAACGGCCACGCCGACCTCATCCGCGAACGCATCGACGGCGCCACCGGCGAGTGAGGGCGGCGCCGGGCCCCGACCGGGATCCACCCCGGCGCGCAGCGCCCACCACCCGGCCGGCCACGTCTGCGGCGCGAGCGACCGGAACGACCCCTCGGGGCAACGCGTCGGCGCCGACCGCCGTATCGTCCTTGTGGCTCCGAGATGGACCGCCGCGCGCAACGGGCTGGACGGGGAATCAGTGGTGGACGAGGGAACTGCGAAGCCGACCCGGCGGACGGCGCTGACCGTGCTGGGGGCGGTCGGGGCGGCGGGCGCCGCCGGCCTGGTCGGCCTCCGCGTCGCCACCGGATCCGCGCCCGGAACGCTGGCTCCCGTCGATGCGGCCGTCCGCCCCGTCGCTCCGGCCCCGGGCGCGACCCGTCCGGTCGGCGGCGTCTCGCCGACCGTGGCCGAGAACGCCCGCCCCGGTGATGCGGGTTTCCGCCTCGACGGCCTGCGCCACAGCACCGACCACGAGGGCCAGATCGCCGGGTACGCCTCGGCCACCAGCGTCGCACCCGGGGAGACGCTCGACTTCTTCGTCTCGGTCGCGCCCGCGCAGGGGTACCGGATCACCGTCTTCCGGGTCGGTCACTACGGCGGGGCGGGAGCCCGGCAGGTGGTCACCAGCCCGTGGCTGGACGGCGTCCGGCAGGACCCGCCCCAGGTGTCCCCCACCGACGGCGCGGTGTGGTGCTCCTGGCAGCCCGGGTGGCGGCTGACGATCGACGCGGGCTGGGTCAGCGGACTGCACCTGGCCCTGCTGCGCAACGCGCAGGGCTACCACCACTGGATCCCCTTCGTCGTCGCCGACCCGAGCCGGCACGCCGACGCTCTGGTGGTCGTCCCCACCAGCACCTACCAGGCGTACAACGGGTGGCCGATGGACGGCCGCACCGGCGCCAGCCTCTACCGGGGCTACGACGCCCAGGGCAACCTGCGGGGCTCGGACCTGCGGGCGCGCGCGGTCAGCCACGACCGTCCGATGACGGGCAGCGGCCTGCGCCGGCCGATGAAGGATGACATCGGCTTCGTCCAGTGGATCGAGCAGCAGGGCCGCGACCTGGTCTACGCCAGCAGTGAGGACCTGCACAGCGGCCGGGTGGTCCCGCACCACCACCGGGCGGTGATCTTCCCCGGGCACGACGAGTACTGGTCGCCGGCCATGCGCGCCGCCGTCACCACCGCCCGCGACCGGGGGACGAGCCTGGTCTTCCTGGGCGCCAACAACTGCTACTGGCGGATCCGGTACGCCCAGGGCGACCGCCTCGTCGAGTGCGCCAAGAGCATCGTCCCGGGTCCCGGCCCCGAGCCGCCGACGACCAGGTGGCGCGACGTCGGCGACCCCGAGCAGCTCCTCATCGGCGCCCAGTACGTCGCCATCGTCGACGGCGCCGCGCCCCTGGTGGTGCGCGGCAGCGACCACTGGTTCTGGGCCGGCACGCAGGTCCGCGACGGCGACGAGATCCCCGGGGTGGTCCACGGCGAGGCCGACCAGCTGATGCGCGGCGTCGCCCGCCCGGCGTCGACGGAGAGCGTCCTGCTCTCCGACTCGCCGTTCAACCGGCAGGGCCGGACCCGGCGGCAGCAGACGTGCCTCTACCGCGCGCCCTCGGGCGCCTGGGTGTTCGCCGCCGGGTCCCTCGCCTGGACCCGGCAGCTGCGCAACGGCCCGGCCGCCGACGACCGGCTGCGTCGGGCGACCAGGAACCTGCTGGACCGGGTGTCGCAGGCCCCGCCGACGGTCAGCGGCTGACCGGCGCCAGCGCCGCCCGCAGGTAGCGCAGGCCCTCCGGCCCGCTCCACCGGTACGCCGACAGCCCGGCGGCCCGGGCGCCGCGGACCGCCCAGTCCTCGTCGTCGACGAAGAGCACCCGGGCCGGCGGGGTCTCCAGCGCCTCGCAGGCGGCCTGGAAGTACTCCTTCGCCGGCTTGTGCACCCCGAGGACGGAGGAGTTGACCACCACGTCCAGCTCGCCGATCAGCCCGAGCGCGGCCAGGTCGGCGTCGAGCAGGTCGGTGGCGTTGCTGCCCAGCCCCACCCGGATCCCGGCCGCGCGCATTTCGCGGACGAAGTCGAGCACCTCGGTGTCCACCTCGCCCCGGTAGCGCTGCCACTGCTCGACCGCCGCCCGGGCGCGCTCCGGGCTGCCCACCGATTCGGTCAGCGCGTCGGCGACGCTGGTCACCCAGTCGGCGTGACTGACCTTGCCGGTCAGCACCGGCTGGAGCCGCCCCCACTGCATGGCGATGTCGGTGAGCACCCCGGCGGAGAGGCCGTGCTCCCGCTCCACCCCGGCGGCGACCGCCGGGTCCCAGCGCCGCAGCACGCCGTCGAAGTCCAGCAGGAGCGCCGTAGCGCGTTCCCGAGCCACTACTCGTCCTCCTCGCCGCGGCCGTGCCGCTGCTCGTCCCCGTCGGCCCGGTTGAGCCGTTGGCTGATCACCTGGGTGACCCCGTTGCGCATGGTCACGCCGTAGAGGGCGTCGGCGACCTCCATCGTCCGCTTCTGGTGCGTGATGACGATCAGCTGACTCTTCTCCCGCAACTGTGCCAGCAACGTGATCAGTCGGCCCAGGTTCACGTCGTCGAGCGCCGCCTCCACCTCGTCCATGATGTAGAACGGGCTGGGCCGGGCGCGGAAGATCGCCACCAGCATCGCCACCGCGGTCAGCGACCGCTCGCCGCCGGAGAGCAGCGACAGCCGCTTGATCTTCTTGCCCGGCGGCCGGGCCTCCACCTCCACGCCGGTGGTGAGCAGGTCGTCGGGGTCGGTGAGGATCAGCCGCCCCTCCCCGCCGGGGAAGAGGACGGTGAAGACCTGCTGGAACTCCCGGGCGGTGTCGGCGAACGCGCTGGCGAAGACCTCCAGGATGCGGTCGTCGACGTCCTTGACCACGGTGAGCAGGTCCCGGCGGGTGGCCTTGAGGTCCTCCAGCTGCTCGGAGAGGAACTTGAAGCGCTCCTCCAGCGCGGCGAACTCCTCCAGCGCGAGCGGGTTGACCTTGCCGAGCAGGGCCAGCTCCCGTTCGGCCTTGGCGGCCCGCTTCTCCTGCACCGGCCGCTCGTAGCGCACCGGTTCCGGCACCGGCAGGCCGTCGCGTTCGGCGGCGGCCACGTCGGCCTGGGTGGGCGGGACCGGTTGCGTCGGGCCGTACTCGGCGACCAGGGTCTCCACGTCCAGGCCGAAGTCCTCGGCGGCCTTCGCCTCCAGCTGCTCGATACGCAGCCGCTGCTCGGCGCGGGCCACCTCGTCGCGGTGCACCTGACCGGTCAACCGCTCCAGCTCGGCGCCGAGCCGTTTGGCCGCGCCGCGTACCTCCTGGAGTTCGGCCTCGCGGGCGGCGCGCTCGCGCGCCACGGCGTCGCGGTGCTCCTCGGCGGTGGCGATGGAGGTGGCGAGCCGGGCGAGCGCCTCGCGGGCACCGCCGGCGACG
>NZ_JAMOKF010000173.1 GCF_023656545.1 Micromonospora phytophila
GCCGGCCCGGGGAGGCGCCGGGCGGCCGCAGCGTCGGAAGGCGGGCGGGGCGTCAGGCGCGGGCGGGCACCTCCTGGACGACCTCGAACTCCAGGAGGCTGGCGCCGGAGGCGACCGGGGGGCGCTTCCCGCCGGGGTCGGCGTGCGCGGCGCGGGACGGGCCGGCGGCCCACGCCTGGTACGCCTCCTCGTTCTCCCACCGCGTGTAGACGAAGTAGCGGTTCTCCCCGGCGACCGGGCGGAGCAGCTCGAAGCCGAGGAAACCGGGGGAGTTCTCCACCGCACCGGCCCGGGCGGCGAACCGCTTCTCCAGCTCCTCGCCGGCGCCGGGTGGGACGTCGATCGCGTTGATCTTCACGACTGCCATGGGTCCACCCTAGCCACGACGCGGCGGCTCAGAACGACTCCACCGCCGGAACCAGCTCCGCGTCGACGACGATCGGGGCGTGGTCGGAGGGTCCCTTGCCCTTGCGGGCCTCCCGGTCGACGTACGCCGAGCGGACCGCCCGGGCCAACGGCGCCGAGGCGTACACCAGGTCGATCCGCATGCCCTTGTTCTGGTGGAACATCCCGGCCCGGTAGTCCCAGTACGTGTACGGGTGCGGGCCCTTCATCGGGGTCGGCACCACGTCGGAGAGCCCCAGGTCGCGCAGCGCGGCCAGCGCCGCCCGCTCCGCGGGGGTGACGTGGGTGGAGTGGGTGAACAGCGCCGGGTCCCAGACGTCGGCGTCGGTCGGCGCGACGTTGAAGTCACCGCAGACCGCCAGCGGCAGCCCACTGGTCAGCTCCGCCTCCACCGCGTCGCGCAGGGCCGCGAACCAGGCCAGCTTGTACGCGTAGTGCGGGTCGTCCGGCGCCCGGCCGTTCGGCACGTACACCGACCAGACCCGCACCCCGTCACAGGTGGCCGAGATGGCCCGGGCCTCGGGCTCGGGGAACCCCGGCTCGCCGGGGAACCCCACCACCACGTCGGCCAGGCCGACCCGGGACAGGATGGCGACCCCGTTCCACCGGCCGTCGCTGTGGCTGGCCACCGTGTAGCCCAGCTCGCCCACCTCGGCCACCGGGAAGGCGCCGTCGGGGCACTTGGTCTCCTGCAGGCAGACGACGTCCGGCCCGGTGCCGGCCAGCCAGTCCAGCAGCCGGGGCAGGCGGGCCTTCACCGAGTTGACGTTCCAGGTCGCCAGACGCATGTTCCCAGCCTGCCCCATCCGTGGCCCGGCCGCCGGCTCGGCTCCCCGGGGTGTCGCCCGGTTCAGCCCCGGGGAAGCGGTCCGGAGCCCGGCCGCCGCCGGTGGCCGGTCAGCTGCCTGGGGTGTCGCCCGGGCGGGTCTGCTCGGCCAGGAACCGCTCCAGTTCGGCGCCGAGCTCGTCGGCGGTGGGCAGCGGACCGGTCTCGGCGGCGAGCAGGTTCTTCTCCCCCCGGCCGCGGGCGAAGGCGTCGTACTGCTCCTCCAGCGCCTGGACCAGTTGGGCGGCGTCGTCGGTCTGCGCGACCTGCCGGTCGATCTCCACCCGGACCACCTCGGCCGCGGCCCGCAGCCCGTCTCGGGGCAGCAGCAGCCCGGTGCTGCGGGACACCGAGGCGAGCAGCACCTCGGCGGCGGCGGGGTACTCGGTCTGCGCCACGTAGTGCGGCACGTGGGCGGCGAAGCCGAGCGCGTCGCGGCCCTGCTCGCCCAGGCGGTACTCCAGCAGGTGCCCGACGCTGCCCGGCACCTGGACCCGCTGCAACCACGGCTCGTAGCCGGCGATCAGGTCGCGGCGCGTGGCGTGGGCGGTCACCCCGGTGGGCCGGGTGTGCGGCACGGCCATCGGGATCGAGTTGAGCCCGACCGTGAGCCGGACGTCCAGCCGCGCGGCGAGGCCGCCGACCGCCGCCACGAAGCGCTCCCACTGCAGGTCCGGCTCGGGGCCGGTGAGCAGCAGGTACGGGGTCTCGTCGTCGTCGCGCAGCAGGTGCAGCTCCAGCCGCGGCGCGTCGTACGACTCCCAGTGGTCCTCGACGAAGGTCATCACCGGCCGGCGCGAGCGGTAGTCGAAGAGCTGGTCGACGTCGAACCGGGCGATCGGCCGGGCGTCCAGCGAGGTGAGCAGCTGCTCCTTGGCCAGACGGGTGGCGTTACCGGCGTCGACGAAGCCGGTGAGCGCCTGGATCAGGACCGGCTGACCGAGGTCGGGCAGATCTTCGGTGAGCTCGTAGAGCTCGTGTGGGTCGAGCACCGGTGCGGACCTCCCTGGGATGTGCGTACGGGTCGCCGTTCGCGGACGGCACCCGGTTCGGGCAACTATCCGCCATCCTGCTGCATTCCTTCGCGCGCGCCCCGGCGGGTCGGCGGGTGACCGGTAACCGCGCGGATCGCCCCCATCTGGCCCGTCAGTCGCCGGCTGTCGGGCGTTTGGTGGATATGTCGCTCCACCGAACGGCCCAGTTTGGGGATCATGGTGCGGGTGGCGCCGCTTCGTCCGGGTTCCGGCCCGCCTCGGGCGCGACGGGACGAGG
Source organism: Micromonospora phytophila (assembly GCF_023656545.1). Taxonomy (GTDB): domain Bacteria; phylum Actinomycetota; class Actinomycetes; order Mycobacteriales; family Micromonosporaceae; genus Micromonospora; species Micromonospora phytophila. The sequence goes on from NZ_JAMOKF010000173.1 coordinate 2,504, forward strand.
CGGAGGTCTGCCCGGTCCGCGAGGTCCGTCCCCGGCCCTGCCGGGTCGACCCGGAGCGTCCACCCCCTGCCGTCGATATCGTGAGCAGCGCCACGGCATTACCGTGCGTGATCAAGGTGGGGGCCTGCCTAGCCTCGGCTGATGCGTGACGACCGCACCCTTCACCCTGTGATCACCCCCGGTGACGGGGTTGTCCATTCGGACGATACCCCCTCGTCCAACCGGACAACCTTGCTCCGCTCCGCCGGCTCGTACGCCCGGGGTCTGCTGCGCGGGCCCGCCCGGGCCCGGATCGCCCTCGCCACCGGCGTGGTCTGCTGCCTCGGCCTGACCGCCGTCGCCGAGGCCGGGGGCGAGAACGCCGACGCGGCCGCCCGGGTCGACCCGACCGCCCCCGTCGAGCGCGTGGAGCCGAACGCGGCCTCCCGCCACCACGACCGCGACCGGGGGTCCGCCACCCCGGCCGCCACGGCGGGCGCCGCCGCCGACCCGGACACCAGGCCCGCGCCGAAGAAGGCCCGGAAGAAGCCGCGGCCGGTCGACCCGGCCCCGGTCGCCGGCCTCGACAACGCCCAGATGGAGAACGCCGAGGCGATCGTGCGGACCGGGCGGAGGATGGGCATGCCCGAGCGCGCGCTGGTGATCGCGGTGGCCACCGCGATGCAGGAGAGCAACCTCTACAACGTCGCCAGCGGGGTGCTCCCGGAGTCCCAGGACTACCCGCACCAGGGCGTTGGCTGGGACCACGACTCGGTGGGGCTGTTCCAGCAGCGCTCCAGCAGCGGCTGGGGCGAGGTCGGGCAGCTGATGGACCCGGAGTTCGCCACCCGGCAGTTCCTCGCCGCGCTGGCCCAGGTGCCGGGCTGGCAGCAGATGCGGTTGACCGACGCCGCCCAGGCCGTGCAGATCTCCGCCTTCCCGGAGCACTACGCCAAGCACGAGTGGCGGGCGGCCAAGGTCGTCGACGCGATCCTCGCGGCCGGGCAGTAGGCTCTCGCCGACCACAGTGGACGGTTGCCGATCGGGCATCCGGGGTACAGGGGTTGTCACCTCGGGGTACACATGAGTGAGGTACCACCTACAGGAGGACGACATGTCTCTGATGCAGCGGATCAGCACCTTCCTGCGTTCCCCCAAGGGGCAGCAGCTGGTCGACCGCGGCCGGCGCGAGCTGGCCAAGCCCACCACCCAGCAGAAGCTGCGCGGCCTGGCGGCCAAGTTCCAGAACCGCCGCTGACCGCGCTGTCGTCGTCTCCTCCGACCCCTCCGGGAGATCCCGTGACCGATTCCGCGCCCGCCGACGGCCAGCCCGTCGCTCCCACGCCCCCGCCCGTGGCGGTTCCCGCAGCACCCCAGGACGCCCCCGAGGCGCCACCGGCGAAGCTCTGGGACCGGATGCGGGAGGACCCGCAGTACGCCCCGGAGCACCTCGCCCTCGAGGCGGTGCGCCGGCTCGGCCCGGAGGCGGCGCAATGGGCCGCCCGGGCCCGGGCCGAGCAGCCGGGCGCCTCGGCCGAGGCCCTGGCGGAGCAGGCGGCACGCAGATTCGTCAACCGGGCACGCCTCTCGGGCGCCGTCTCCGGCGCGGCCGGGCTGCCCGGCGCGGTGATCGACGTGGGCGTGCTCGCCTGGACCCAGGCCCGGATGGTGCTGCACATCGCCGCCGCGTACGGGGTCGACCCGGTGCACCCCGACCGGGCCACCGACCTGCTGGTGCTCCAGAAGGTGCACAAGGTCGCCGAGAGCGCCCGGCTCGCGCTCGGGGTGGCCGCCGGTCGGGAGCGGGCCGGCGCGCTCTTCGGCAGCGGCGGGCAGAACCCGCTGGGCAAGGTGATGCTCCGCCTCGGCGTCCGGCTGGCCCAGATGGCCGGGGTGCGGGCGGCGAAACGGGTCTTCGCCAAGGTCGTGCCGGGCGCGGCGATCATCCTCGGCACCTGGGCCAACTCCTCGGCGACCAAGGACCTCGCCGAGCGCTCCCGCGCCCTCTACCGCCAGTACGGCACCGCCACCGTCCCGGAACCCCGCCGCCCCTGACGCACCGGGCGGACGCGGTTCGCCGGCATGGCGCCGGCGGCGGCGCCGGCCTCAACCGGCGAGGCCGGAGGCGCGCCAGGTCACGTCGGCGAGGCGGTCCTGGCCGGCGGCGTTGGGGTGGAACCAGTCCAACGGGTTGACCAGGTCGAGGGTGAAGCGCACCCGGTGCACCGCCCCGCCGTCGTAGCGGCAGCGCGAGCCGTACGCCCGGCAGGCGGCGACGAGCTGGGCGTTGTAGTCGTCGATCCGTTCCCGCACGGCCGCCCGGCGGGCCCGGTCCAGCGGGTCCGTCGAGGTCGGGTTCGCCAGCAGGGCCGGGCAGACGCCCCGGCGCCAGGCCCGCACCGCCCGCGAGTCGGTGTGCCCGACCTCCCAGAGCCGGTAGAGGTCCGGGATGCTCACCACCAGCACCCGCGCCTTCGGCCGACCCGTGCGCAGCGCCCGCAGGCCGCGATCCACCTCGGCGCGGAACTCGCTCACCGGGGTCATCACCTCGACGCCGCCCCGGCAGACGTCGTTGGCGCCGATCAGCACGGTGACGTGGTCGACCCGGTCGCGTACCGCCTGCTGGGCCTGTCCCTCCAGCGACGCGGCGCGGGCGCCCGGCCGGGCGTGGTTGAAGGCCCGGCCGCGGATGGCCTGGTCGCGGTCGAGCAGGCGTTGGTAGAGGCTGTCGACGCGCAGCCCGTCCCCCGTCGACCAGGAGTTGCGCTGGCACGAGGTGAGCACCAGGCAGGAGCCGAAGCCGGTGGTGATCGAGTCGCCGAGCGCCGCGATGCCCCCGGACGCGCCCGGCGGCCTGGACCCGCCCGACGGGCGGGGGGCCGCCTCCCCGCCGCTCTCGCAGGCGAGCGCGACCAGTGCCAGCAGGCAGGCGACGGTGGTGACCCAGCGACGAGGCATACCTTCCCCAGTCCCGCAGCGGAGAGCGACAGCGCGGTAACTCTAAGCGCGGAAGCGGGTGGTCACCCGCTGCTGTCGGCTATGCGGCAGAGGCCTCCCGCGACGGGGCTCAGCGTGCTAGGCGCCAGGGCGCCCGCTGGCCGTGCAGCCACCATTGCAGGGCCCGGGTGATCCAGGGCAGCACCAGGTAGGTCATCAGCGGCGTCAGCGTGAGCGTCATGATCAGCACCCGGGCGGCCAGCGGCACGCCCGGCAGGAACCGGCTGGTCAGCAGGGTCGCGGTGAGGCTGAGCGGGAAGAACGCCAGCCAGATGGTCACCGCCTGCTTCCACCTCGGCGGGGAGGGCGGCGGCACGGTCGGCTCGGCGCTGACCGGGACGGTCTCCACGGTGTGCTCGCGCGGCGGATCGAACCAGCCCTCGATCCCGGTCCGCCGCTCGACCCGGGTGTGCTCGACGATGCCCTGCGCCGAGGTGAGCCACCAGTGCCGCTGCGGCGACTCCTCCCAGCGGCGCAGCGTCTCGTGGTCGGCGAAACGGTAGAGCATGTGCCACTCCCCGGAGCCGGGCGCGCTCTGCACCCAGCCGGCCCCGAGGAACCCCGGGAACGCCTCGGCCAGCGCGGTGCCGGCCCGCATCCAGGCCACCATCTCGCTGGCCCGGGCGGGGTCGGCGCGCCGGGCGATCGCGACGGTCACCGGCACCGCGTGGGTCATGGTCATGCCCCCATCCTCGCCGCCGCGGCCGCCGTCGGCCGGGTCACGACGCACGGGTGTAACGCAACCCACCCGGGCGTGACCCGGCCCGCCGGGCTCGCCCCGGCGCTTGGCGGATACCCGCTCCGCCGCCCGGATCACCGCCGACTCTGTCGGGGTCGGCGGGTCACGCACGCCAGCGGCGCGGCGTGGCGGGTTAAGCCCGCCGATCGGGGGTAGCTCCGTGCAATGACGAGATCGCAGCCCCGGCGCGCCCGTGGCACGGTCGGCCATGCCTACAGCGCGCTCAACCTCCGGCTCGCGCTCGCCGGCTTCGGGCTGGTCACCATGGCCCTCTTCGCGGTGCTGGCGCTCCGGGCCGACCTGGTGTGGCTGGGGTTCCTCTGCGTGGTCTTCGCCGTGGTCGCCGTGGTCGACCTGGTCATCATCCAGCGCCGCCGTGCCGCCCGCCGCCGCGAGGAGCCGGGCGCGCGGCACTCACTCTTCGAGTGACAGGAGTACGAGATGCCCATCGCCACCACCAACCCCGCCACCGGGCAGGTGCTCAAGACCTACCAGGCGATGTCGGACGACCAGGTCGACGCCGCCATCGAGCGGGCGGACCTGGCGTACCGGCAGTTGCGCGCCACCACGATCGACCAGCGGGCGCGGTGGCTGACCGCAACGGCCGACCTGCTGGAGGCCGAGCGCGACGAGATCGCCCGGATCATGACCACCGAGATGGGCAAGACGTACGCCTCGGCGAAGGCGGAGGTCACCAAGTGCGCCACCGCGTGCCGCTTCTACGCCACGAAGGCGGCGGAGTTCCTCGCCGACTCCCCGGCCGACGCGCAGGCGGTCAAGGCTGCCCGGGCGTTCGTCCGCTACCAGCCGATCGGGCCGGTGCTCGCGGTGATGCCGTGGAACTTCCCGCTGTGGCAGGTGATGCGCTTCGCCGCGCCGGCGCTGATGGCCGGCAACACCGGCCTGCTCAAGCACGCCTCCAACGTGCCGCAGACCGCCCTGCTGCTGGAGGACGTGTTCCGCCGGGCCGGCTTCCCGGAGGGCGCCTTCACCACCCTGCTGGTCGGCTCGGAGGCCGTCGAGAAGATTCTCAGCGACCCCCGGGTCCGGGCGGCGACGCTGACCGGCAGCGAGGGCGCCGGCCGCTCCATCGGCCAGATCGCCGGCCGGGAGCTGAAGAAGACGGTGCTGGAACTGGGCGGCAGCGACCCGTTCGTGGTGATGCCCTCGGCCGACGTGGACCGGGCCGCCGAGGTCGCCACCACCGCCCGCTGCCAGAACAACGGCCAGTCCTGCATCGCCGCGAAGCGGTTCATCGTGCACACCGACGTCTTCGACGCGTTCGCGGAGAAGTTCGCCGCGAACATGGCGGCGCTGCGGGTCGGTGACCCGATGGACGCCGACACCGACATCGGCCCGCTGGCCAGCGAGCGCGGCCGCGACGAGATCCACGCCCAGGTCCGGGACGCGGTCGACAAGGGCGCCACCGTGCTCTGCGGCGGGGAGAAGCCCGCCGGGGAGGGCTGGTTCTACCCGCCGACCGTGGTCACCGACCTGACCCCCGGGATGCGGATGTGGTCGGAGGAGGTGTTCGGCCCGGTCGCCGGGCTCTACCGGGTGTCGTCGTACGACGAGGCGATCGAGGTCGCCAACGGCACCGCCTTCGGCCTCGGCTCGAACGCCTGGACCCGGGATCCGGCGGAGCAGGAGCGCTTCGCCGCCGACCTGGACGCCGGCAACGTCTACGTCAACGGCATGACCACCTCCTTTCCGGAGCTGCCGTTCGGCGGGGTGAAGAACTCCGGCTACGGCCGGGAGCTCTCGGCCCTGGGGATGCGGGAGTTCTGCAACACCAAGACCGTCTGGGTGGGTGAGGGCGCCGCCTCGGCCGGCGCCGGCGCGCACGCCGAGTAGCCGACGCCGAGCGGGCCCGGCCGGCGCGCCGGCCCGCGCCGTTTCGGCCGGAGGGCGACGTGGGTAGGGAAGACACCCATGACGGTGTTCGGTTTCCACGCCTCCCATGAGCAGATCCACCCCCGCGCCCTGCTGGACGCGGTGGTCCACGCCGAACGGGCCGGCTTCGGCGCCGCCATGTCCTCGGACCACTTCTCCCCGTGGAGCGCGCGGCAGGGCCAGTCCGGCTTCGCCTGGTCCTGGCTCGGCGCGGCGCTCCAGGCCACCAACCTGCCCTTCGGCGTGGTCAACGCCCCCGGGCAGCGCTACCACCCGGCCATCATCGCCCAGGCGATCGGCACCTTGGCCGCGATGTACCCCGGCCGGTTCTGGGCCGCGCTGGGCACCGGCGAGGCGAGCAACGAGCACATCACCGGCGACCGCTGGCCCCGAAAGGACGTCCGCAACGCCCGGCTGCGCGAGTGCGTCGACGTCATCCGCGCGCTGCTGGCCGGCGAGGAGGTCAGCCACGACGGCCTGGTCCGGGTGGACCGGGCGAAGCTGTGGACCCGGCCCGAGCAGCCGCCGGCGCTGATCGGCGCGGCGGTCAGCGTGGCCACCGCCCGCTGGTGCGCCGATTGGGCCGACGGGCTGATCACGGTGAACGCCCCGGCCGCGCACCTGCGGCAGATGATCGACGCGTACCGGGACGCGGGCGGGCGCGGGCCGCTGCACCTGCAGGTGCACGTCAGCTGGGCCCCCGGGCAGGCCGAGGCGGAGGCAGTCGCGTACGACCAGTGGCGCAGCAACGTCTTCGCCCCGCCGGTCTGCTGGGACCTGGAAATGGCCGAGCACTTCGACACCGTCTCCGAGGTGGTGCCGATGGCGAAGGTCGAGCAGGCGGTGAACGTCTCCGCCGACCTGGGCCGGCACGTCGGCTGGCTGGAGGAGTACGTGCAGCTCGGCTTCGACCAGATCGCCCTGCACCACGTCGGGCAGGAGCAGCGGGCCTTCATCGACGCGTTCGGCGCGGAGGTGCTGCCGAAACTGCGCACCACCGGATGATCGGCGGGCGGGCCGGGCACGCCTAGGCTCGTACGCCATGGAAGCTCTCTTCGAGGTCGTCGTCTTCCTCGCGATCGCGACGTTCGGTGCGGCCCTGGCCCGGCGGTTGGGGCTGCTCGCGCCGATCCTGCTGGTGGTGCTCGGCCTCGTCCTCTCCTTCGTGCCGGGCTTCCCGCAGGTGCAGCTCGACCCGGAGCTGGTGCTGGTGGGCATCCTGCCGCCGCTGCTCTACATCGCGGCCCTGGAGACCTCGGTGCCGGCGTTCCGGCTCAACCTGCGACCGATCCTGCTGCTCGCCGTCGGGCTGGTCGTCTTCACCGCGTTCGCGGTGGGTCTGGTCGTGCACCTGATGCTGCCGGCGGTGCCGTTCGCGATCTGCCTGGCCCTCGGCGCGGTGCTGGCGCCCCCGGACGCGGTCGCCGCCACTGCGGTGGCCCGGCGGATCGGGCTGCCCCGGCGGGTGGTGACCATCCTGGAGGGGGAGAGCCTGGTCAACGACGCCACCGCGCTGGTGCTGCTGCGGATCGCCAGCCTCGCCACGGTGGGCGCCACGGTCGGGGTCACCGAGGTGACCGTGGAGGTGGTCCGCTCCACCGGCGGTGGCCTGCTGATCGGTGCGCTCGGCGCGGTGCTCTTCGGCTTCCTGCACAAGCGGATCAGCGACCCGCTGCTGGACAACGCGCTCTCGCTGATCATCCCGTTCGCGGTGGCGTTCGCGGCCGAGGAGATCCACGCCTCGGCGGTTGTCGCGGTGGTGGTGACCGGGCTGGCGCTCGGCCACAAGCTGCCCCGGTTGATGTCGGCCGCGTCCCGGCTCCAGGTCGGCGCGTTCTGGCGGCTGGTCCGGTTCCTGCTGGAAGGGCTGGTCTTCCTGCTGGTCGGCCTGCAACTGCCCGAGGTGCTGCGGGAGCTGGACGAACCGGCCGGCTTCCTGGCCGCGATCACGGCGGCGGTGCTGGTCACCGTCTTCCTCACCCGGTTCCTCTGGGTCTTCCCGGCCACCTACGTGGCCCGGCTGGTGCCGCGGGTCCGTCGCCGCGACCCGGCCCCGTCGCCGCGCTTCCCGATCGTGATCGGCTGGGCGGCGATGCGCGGCGTGGTCACCCTGGCGGCCGCGTTGGCGCTGCCGCTCACCCTGGCCGACGACGAGCCCTACCCGCGCGCGCTCTTCATCTGGCTGGCGTTCGCGGTGATCGTGGTGACCCTGGTGGCCCAGGGCGCCACCCTGCCCGGGGTCGCCCGCCGGCTCAAGCTGCCGCCGGACGACCCGGTGCAGGACGCGCTCTCCGCCGCCGGGGTGCAGCAGCAGGCCAGCCGGGCGGCCCGGGAGCGTCTCGACGCGCTCGCCGACACCGCCCCGGCGGCCGTGGTCGAGCGGCTGCGCCGGCTGCTCGAGGACCGCACCAACATGGCCTGGGAACGCCTGGGGGGCACCGAACGGGAAACGCCGTCCCAGGCGTACGGTCGGCTGCGGCAGGAGATGATCGACGCCGAGCGGGAGGTGTTCCGGGCCGCCCGGGACTCCGGCCGGATCCCCGAGGAGGTGCTGGTGCGGGCCTATCGAGACCTGGACCTGGAGGAGTCGTTGCTGCGGCAGGAGGTGGCGGAGTGAGCTGTGCGCACCTGACCGGGGCGGGCGCGGCGGACCCGCAGACCCTCGACGACTGCCCGGACTGCGTGGCCGTCGGCAACGACGACTGGGTGCACCTGCGCGCCTGCCTCACCTGCGGGCACGTCGGCTGCTGCGACTCCTCGCCGTACCAGCACGCCTCGAAGCACTTCGAGAACACCGGCCATCCGGTGATGCGCTCGATTCAGCCGGGCGAGGCGTGGCGCTGGTGCTTCGTGGACGAGGAGATCGGCTGACCGACGCCGGCCGACTCAGGCCAGGCGGCGGGCCAGGATCTGGCCGGGCCACGGATCGCGGCCGGGGCGCTCGACGGTGAACGGGTCGGTCGGGGTGAAGCCCTGCCCGGTGTACCAGCGGACCAGCGCGCCGTCGTCGCCGGCGTAGCAGTCCACCCGGAGCAGGCCCAGCCCGCGCGCCCGGGCCAGCTCCGCCGCGTGCGCCAGCATCCGGCCGCCGATCCCCAGCCGCGGGTGCGCCCGGTCGCTGACCAGCAGGTTCACGTACAGCTCGGGTTCGGTGGCCGCCGGCACGTACTCGGTCGCCGCGCCCACCACCAGCGCGCCGACCGGCCGGTCGCCGAGCAGCGCCAACCACAGCCCACCGCCGCTGGCCCAGGCGTCGGCCTGGGCGATCCGCCGCGGGTCGGTCGAGGCCGGCTCGGTGCCCCACTGGCCGGTGCGGCCCCGGGCCACCAGCCAGGCGG
>NZ_JAMOKF010000174.1 GCF_023656545.1 Micromonospora phytophila
TGGCGGGAGCGCCGCCCCGCCCAGGTAACGGCGGTACCGGCTGCGCGGCGAGCACCGCTCGTGCAGCTCCACCACGCCCGGCAGGTCGTCGGCGCTCGCCGGTCGTACCCCCGCCTCGGCGCCGTCCGGCAGGACCAGGGTGATCTGCTCGGCGGCCCGGCGCGCGACGGTGGCCGCCAGCCCGACCAGGGCCTGGGCCCGGGCGTACTCGGCCGGCGTGAAGTCCGGCGCGGCGCGGCGCAGCGCGTACGACCCGCCACCCGGGTCGGCCAGCAGCATGGTGGTGTCGCTGATCCCGCCGCCGGCACCGGCCGGCGCCGGGTGCCAGCTGACCGTGTCCGCCCCGAGCAGGGCCCGCAGCGCCTCCCCGGTCGCGTCCGGGTCCCGCACCAGCCGGTTGGCCAGCCCGATCACCCGGGTGGGCTGGTCGGCCAGCCCGCGCGCCTCGCTGCGCGCGACCCAGCAGTCCCGGCCCCGGCCCCGCTCCACGGCGGCGAGGAGGTCGGCTTCGTCGATCGTGTCGGGCGCGTCGACGAGGAAATCGTCGACCGCACCCCGTTCGGTGGTGTGCACCTGCACGGTGAGGATGTTGACCCCACGCAACGCGAGGCTCGCCGTGAGGACCGACAGGTAGCCCGGCCGGTCGTCCACGGTGGCCCTGATCCGCCACAGCGTCATGGTTGACTCCCTTCCCCCGTAGAAGGCTCGCCGGTGGCTGTTGCGTGCCGGTTGCCCCGGGGTGAAGGCTCGGATCGCGCCACCGCGACCTGCGCCACACCGGCCGGTCCCCCGACCGGCCCTCAGGTGGTGACCGGGGGCGCCCCGACCAGGTCGAGCCGGTCGCCGAGGATCACCGCGGCGGCCCGGACCAGCTGCGCGAGCCGGTCCACCTCGGTCGAGTGGAAATTCGCCGCGGCGAGCGTGTCGGTGTGCTCCCGCGCCACCACCAGCACCAGGCCGGCCCGGCCGAACGGCGCGACCGCGAAGTGGTCGCCGTCGGTCGTGGTCATCGACCGGGCGCGCAGCGGGGTCACCTCCGGCAACCGCGCCGGTACGGGCGCCTGCCAGCTCGCGTGCCCGACGGTCGCCTCCCCGCACTCCCCCGTCCGGGACGCCCAGTCGAGCGGCACCACCGCGGCGACCGCCCAGTCGGCGGCGAGCAGCCCGGGCACCGCGTCGACCAGCGTGGCGACCCCTTCGACCGGGTTCGCCGCGACCTGGGCCAGCAGTTCGGCGTCCTGTCCGGTGGTGGTGGGCGCGCCGATCGCCCGCCACACTCCGTCCACCCGCACACCGGGGATCGCCGCCAGACCGGCCAGCAGCCGCTCGACCCGCGCCGCGCCGGGCCAGACCACCGTGAAGTCGTCCACCGCGCGGCCGCCGAGCCGCTCCAGGACGACCACCTGGACGATGTCCGCACCGGACACGCCCATGGTGCGCGCGACCTGACCGAGCGTGCCCGGACGGTCCGGCAGGGTGACCCGAACTCGCAGCAACATGTCTGAACCCTCCGCTCGGCGGGCCGGCACCAGGGGCCGGCAGGCTGGGCACCAGCCTGCCCGGTGACCATTTCGTCCCCGTTGCAGTGGCATGTCCCGGGGGCAAAATCCGACCTTGACAACATGACGGAGGTGCCATCAACTATTCGGATGACCGAGCCGGCCGTCGACGCGCACGCCCCGACCGCCACCCCCCGAGGGCTCGACCTCGACCGGCTGGCGACGTACCTCGCGGCGCACCGGCCCGAGCTGGCCGGCGGGCCGCTGCGGGCCCGGCTCATCGCCGGCGGCAGGTCGAACCTCACCTACCTGCTGCGCGCCGGTGAGCACGAGGTGGTGCTGCGCCGCCCGCCGCTCGGGCACGTGCTGGCGACCGCGCACGACATGGCCCGCGAACACACGGTGATCTCCGCCCTCGCGCCGACCGACGTGCCGGTGCCGCGGGCGTTGCTGCTCTGCACGGACCCCGACGTGATCGGCGCGCCCTTCTACCTGATGGAACGGGTGCGGGGTGAGGTGTTCCGCAGCCGCGCGCAGACCGACCCGCTGACCGCCGGGCAGCGGCGGGAGCTGGCGATGGCGATGATGGACACCCTGGCCGCCCTGCACGCCGTCGAGCCGGGGTCGGTCGGGCTGGCCGACTTCGGTCGGCCGGAGGGCTACCTCGCCCGGCAGGTGCGCCGCTGGGCCGGGCAGCTCGACCGCTCCCGCAGCCGGCCGCTGCCCGGCATCGACGAGCTGCGCGACCTGCTCGCCGACACCGTGCCCGAGGGCGCCAACGCCGGCCGGATCGTGCACGGCGACTACCGGCTGGACAACCTCCTCGCCATCGTCGACCCGGTGGCGGTCCGGGCGGTGCTCGACTGGGAGATGGCCACCCTCGGCGACCCGCTGGCCGACCTCGGGCTGCTGCTGACCTACTGGGACGTGCTCGGCGACAGCGATGCCGCCGCCGGCAACCCGGTCGCCGACGGGCTCGGCCCGCGCGCCGGTTTCCCCACTGGATCGGAGCTGATCGCGCGGTACGCCGGCCGCAGCGACGTCGACGTCGGCCCGCTGCACTGGCACGTCGCGTTGGGCTGCTTCAAGCTCGCGGTGATCTGCGAGGGCATCCACTACCGGCACACGCTGGGGCAGACCCTCGGCGAGGGGTTCGACCGGATCGGCGACATGGTGGCGCCGCTGGTCGAGCACGGACTGCACGCGGTCAGGGAGAAGTGATGGATTTCGCGTACGACGCCCGGACCGAGCAGCTGCGCGCCGAGCTGACCGCGTTCCTCGATGAGCACGTCTACCCGGCCGAGGCGGTGCACGCCGAGCAGGTGGCCGCCGCCGGTGACCCCTGGTCCCGCCCACCCGTGCTGGCGGAGCTCAAGGCCGAGGCGCGCAAGCGCGGCCTGTGGAACCTCTTCCTGCCCGACCCGCGCTACGGCGCCGGGCTCACCAACCTCCAGTACGCTCCGCTCGCCGAGCTGACCGGGCGCAGCCCGCACCTGGCCCCGGAGGCGGTCAACTGCGCCGCGCCGGACACCGGCAACATGGAGCTGCTCGCCGAGTTCGGCTCGGCGGCGCAGCGGGAGCGCTGGCTGCGTCCGCTGCTGGAGGGTGAGATCCGCTCGGCGTTCTGCATGACCGAGCCGGAGGTCGCGTCCTCCGACGCCACCAACATCGCCACCCGGATCACCCGCGACGGCGGCCACTACGTGGTCAACGGCCGCAAGTGGTGGTCGTCCGGGGCGATGGACCCGCGCTGCGAGATCTTCATCGTGATGGGCAAGACCGACCCGGACGCCGACCGGCACCGCCAGCAGAGCATGATCCTGGTGCCCCGGGACACCCCTGGTGTGACGGTGCGCCGGGGCATGACGGTGTTCGGCTACAGCGACGCCCCGCACGGCGGGCACGCCGAGATCGACTTCACCGATGTCCGGGTGCCGGCGGAGAACCTGGTCGGGGCCGAGGGCGCCGGCTTCGCCATCGCCCAGGCGCGGCTCGGCCCGGGGCGGATCCACCACTGCATGCGGCTGGTTGGGATGGCCGAGCGGGCCCTGGAGCTGCTCTGCCGGCGGGCCAACGGGCGGATCGCCTTCGGCCGCCCCCTCGCCGAGCAGGGCGTGGTCCGCGAGTGGATCGCCGAGTCGCGGGTGCGCATCGAGCAGGCCCGGCTGCTGGTGCTCAAGACCGCCTGGCTGATGGACACGGTCGGCAACAAGGGCGCGCACACCGAGATCCAGGCCATCAAGATCGCCACGCCGGCGATGGCCGAGTGGGTGATCGACAAGGCCATCCAGGGCTACGGCGGCGCCGGCGTCAGCCAGGACACCCCGCTGGCCGCCCTCTGGGCCCAGGCCCGCACCCTGCGGCTGGCCGACGGCCCCGACGAGGTGCACCGCTCCTCCCTCGCCAAGCGCGAACTCCGCCGCTGGAGCACCCCCGCCTGACGGCACGCTCCGGCTCCCCGCCCGGCTCACCGTTCCCGGCCGGCCGGGCCCACGCCGATGCGCCCGTCAGGCGGAGGTGCGTTCGATGAGTTGGGTGTCCAGGAGGATGTGGGGGGACGGGAGGTCGTCGCCGCGGATGCGGGAGACCAGCAGGCGGGCCATCTGCCGGCCCATCTCCTCCACCGGCTGGAAGACCGTGGTCAGCGGCGGTTCGGCCTGCCGGGCGATCGGGGCGTCGTCGAAGCCGATCACGGCCACGTCCTCCGGCACCCGGCGCCCCGCCTCGCGCAGCGTACGGAGCGCGCCGAACGCCATCAGGTCGGAGGCGACGAAGACCGCGTCGAGGTCGGGGCAGACCTCCAGCAGCCGGCGCATCCCGGCCGCCCCGCTGCCCTCGCTGAAGTCCCCGTACGCGATCAGGTCGGGGTTGACCCCGCCCCCGGTGGCCTTGACCGCCTCCTTGTAGCCGGTCAACCGGGCCAGGCCGGCGCCCATGTCCTGCGGGCCGGCGATGGTGGCGATGCGCCGCCGCCCCCGGCCGGCGAGGTACTCCACGGCGTGCCGGGCGCCGCCGACGTTGTCCACGTCGACGAAGTACGCCGGCTGCGCGCCGGGTTGCAGCATCCGCGCCGGCCGGCCGCCGAGCACGGTGGGCAGCCCGCGCTCCTCCAGCAGGGTGGGCAGCGGGTCGGAGTCGTGCAGCGACAGCAGCAGCACCCCGTCGACGTGCTGGTTGGTCAGGTGGTGCTCGACCCGCTCCCGCTCGATGGGGGACTGCACCATGGCGAGCCAGAGCTGCAGCGGGGTCTCCAGCAGCCCGGAGCTGACCCCCCGGACGATGCCGGCGAAGAACGGCTCGGTGAAGACCCGGTCGCCGGACTCGGAGACGACCAGGGCGATCGAGTCGGTGCGCTGGGTGACCAGGGCGCGGGCGGCCCGGTTCGGCACGTACCCCAGCTCGGCGATGGCCTGCTGCACCGCGGCCCGGGCCTCGGGGCTCACCTGGGGCGAGCCGTTGACCACGCGGGAGACCGTGCCGCGGCCGACGCCGGCGCGGGCGGCGACCGCGTCGAGGGTCGGGCGCCCGAGCGACCGGGTGCGCTGCGTTGTCATCGTCTGCTCCTCCGACGTCGGGCGGACCCGGTGCCACCCGCCGGGGATGGACACCAGGACCGCCCTGATGGCTGGCCCGAGCCTATTGTGCGGCCAGACCGTTGCGTCGGATCACCTCGGCGTACCACCTGGCGCTGGACTTGGGGATGCGGACCTGGCTGTCGTAGTCGACGTAGATCATGCCGAACCGCTTGGTGTAGCCCCAGGCCCATTCGAAATTATCCATCAGCGACCAGGCGAAGTATCCGCGCAGGGGCACCCCGGCCTCGATCGCCTCGTGCGCGGCCCGCAGGTGGGCGTCGAAGTAGGCCAGCCGGTCGACGTCGTCGACCCGGCCGTCGACCACCGCGTCGACGAAGGCCGAGCCGTTCTCGGTGACGTAGAGGGGCAGGTCGGTGTACTCCTCGTGCACCCGGCGCAGCGTCTCCACCAGGCCGGGCGCGTCGATCTCCCAGTCCATGTCGGTGACCGGGACGCCCCGGGTGACGAAGCGGACGTCCTCGCTGCCCGGCCAGCACGACGGCGCCCGCCAGTACGCCTCCGGCTCGGCGCCCTCGACCGGGGCGGCGACCACGTGCCGGCTGTAGTAGTTGACCCCGACCAGGTCCAGCGGGGTGGAGATCACCGCCAGGTCACCGTCGCGCACGTGCCCGAAGTCGGTGACCTCGGCCAGGTCCGCCATCAGGTCCGCCGGGTATGACCCGCGCAGCAGCGGGTCGAGGAAGAACCGGTTGGCCAGCCCGTCGATGCGCCGGGCGGCGTCGACGTCGGCGGGCGCCTCGGAGGCCGGGGTGACCGGGTAGAGGTTGACCGTCACCCCCACCTCGGCGGTCGGCCGGGCGGCGCGCAGCGCCTGCACGCCGAGGCCGTGACCGAGCATCAGGTGGTGCCCGGCGCGGACCGCGTCCGCCCCGTCGGAGCGGCCCGGCGCGTGCACGCCCGAGCCGTAGCCGAGGAACGCCGAGCACCACGGCTCGTTGAGGGTGGTCCAGTAGCGCACCCGGTCGCCCAGCGCGTCGGCCACCAGCGTGGTGTAGTCGGCGAACCGCGCGGCGGTGTCCCGGGCCGGCCAGCCGCCGGCGTCCTCCAGCGGCTGGGGCAGGTCCCAGTGGTAGAGGGTCAGCCACGGCTCGATCCCGTGCGCCAGCAGCTCGTCGACGAGCCGCCGGTAGAAGTCCAGCCCCTCGGCGTTGGCGGGGCCGGAGCCGCCGGGCTGCACCCGGGGCCAGGAAACCGAGAACCGGTACGACTTCAGCCCCAGCTCCGCCATCAGCGCGACGTCGGGGCCGAGCCGGTGGTAGTGGTCGCAGGCGACGTCGCCGGTGTGCCCGGCGACCACCCGGCCGGGTGTGTGGCTGAAGGTGTCCCAGATCGACGGGGTCCGGCCGCCCTCGGCCGCGGCCCCCTCGATCTGGTACGCGGCGGTGGCGGCGCCCCAGAGGAAGCCGGGTGGAAAGGTCAGCGGCGAGCGCTCGTCGAGTACGTCGACGGCGGGCGGGCTGGCGGGGTTGCTCACGACTTGACGGCACCTTCCATGATCCCGCCGATGATCTGGCGGCCGAACAGAACGAACACGATGACCAACGGAACGGTACCGATGGCGGTGGCGGCGAACACCTGGGAGTAGTCGGTGTAGTAGGCGTATGACAGGAAGGCCAGGGAGACCTGGAGCGTCGGGTTCTCCGGGGTGAGCACCGCGTACGGCCACAGGAACGAGTTCCAGGTCTCCATGAAGGTCAGCAGGCCGAGCACGGCGGCGGCCGGGCGCAGCGCGGGCAGCACGATGTTCCAGTAGATCCGGAACGTGCTCGCCCCGTCCACCCGGCCCGCCTCGATCAGCTCGTCGGAGATCGCCTGGGTGGCGTACTGGCGCATCATGAACACGCCGAACGCGCTGACCAGGAAGGGCACCGTCACCGCGTAGAGGGTGTCGTACCAGTTGAGGTCCTGGACCATGCCCCAGAGCGGGATGAGCCCGAGCTGGGTGGGGATCATCATGGTCACGATGATCGCCAGCAGCAGGACGTTGCGGCCCCGGAAGCGCAGCTTGGCGAAGGCGAAGCCGGCCAGCGAGCCGGTGACGACCACGGAGACCGTCACCACCGCGGAGACGATCACCGAGTTGAGCAGGCCGGTGAGGAAGTTCGCCGCGTCGTTGTCGAGCACCCGGCCGACGTTGTCGCCGAACGAGCCGCCGGGGGTGGCCGGGGGCGGCACGTCGTTGATCGAGTCGAGGCTGCGGGTGGCGATGACGATCATGTAGTAGAAGGGGTATATGGAGAAGAGAGTCGCCAGGACGAGTGCGACGTAGGTCAGCGGGCTGGTGCGCCACAGGCGCCGGGAAGCCGAGTTCACGGGTCTCTCCTCACTTCACCGTGCGCCGGACGAGCAGGAAGTTCACCAGCGAGACGAACGCGATCATCAGGAACATCGCCCAGGCGACCGCGGCGCCGTAGCCGGCGGTGTTCAGGTTCTCGATGCCCAGCTCGTACATGTACATCGCCAGGGTCTGGAACTCGCGCTGGTCGCCGCCGATGATGTTGCCGTTGGCGAAGACCAGCGGCTCGGTGAAGAGCTGGAGCCCGCCGATGGTGGAGAGGATGACCACGAAGACGAAGGTCGGGGTGAGCATCGGCAGGGTGATCCGCCAGAACTGCTTCCACTGGCTGGCGCCGTCGAGGGCCGCCGCCTCGTAGAGGTCACGCGGGATGGCCTGCATGCCGGCGAGCAGGATCAGCGTGTTGTAGCCGGTCCAGCGCCAGTTGACCATGGAGGCGATGGCGGTCCAGGAGCTCCACCGCTCGGCGTCCCAGTCGACCGGGCCGACGCCGACGAAGCCGAGCAGCCAGTTAATCACACCGAAGTCGCGCTGGAAGAGCATGCCGAAGACGATCGCCACGGCGGCCACCGACACCACGTTCGGCATGAAGATCGCCATCCGGAACAACGTCCGGGCGCGCAGGAAAGTGCGGTTGAGCAGGTTGGCCAGGAACAGGGCGATGAGCAGCTGCGGGATCGTCGCCAGCAGGAAGATCCCGAAGGTGTTCATCGTGGCGTTCCAAAAGTACTCGTCGGAGACGAGCGCGGTGTAGTTGTCGAGCCCGATGAAGCTGCGGTCGCCGATCAGGTTCCAGTTGTGCAGGGACATCCAGGCGGTCCGCAGCATCGGGTAGAGCCCGAAGATGCCGAAGATCACGAAGAACGGCGCGATGTAGAGGTACGGCGAGTACTTCAGGTCCAGGCGGGTCAGCGTGTGGGCGCGGGAGCGTCGCCGGGTGGGCGGGCGGGGTGGCGGTGCGGCGGGTGACGGCGGCGTCGTCGTGGCAGAGAGGCTCATGCGGGGTCCTTTCCCCACGCCGGCGCGGGTGGGCGCGCCGGCGCGCAGGCGGTGGTACGCGGAACGGGACGCCACCGGTGGCGCCCGGGTTGGGACCCGGGCGCCACCTGGCGACGAGGTGGGGTCAGAAGGCGCCCTGCGTCTTGGCGTCCTTGGTGAACTGCTCCCAGGCCTTGTCCTTGGGGGACTGACCGTTCTCGTACGACCGCAGCGCCGGCTCGAAGGCGTTCTCCTTCACCGCCTGGTGCTTCGGCCCGAGGTGCAGCGGCTGGATCTTGGCGACGCTGTCACCGAAGATCTTGCCGGTCGGGGCGTTGTTGAAGTACTCGTTGGTGTAGGCGAGGAACTCGGGGTTCTTCAGCGCCTCCAGGTTGGTCGGCAGCGGGCCCTTGAGCTTGAACGCCGCCACCTGGCTCTGCGCGTTGGTCAGGTACTCGGCGAGCTTCGCCGCCCCCTTCGGGTACTTGCTCTGCTGCGGCACGGACAGCCACGAGCCACCCCAGTTGCCGGCGCCGCCGGGCACCGGGGCGACGTCCCACTTGCCCTTGTTCTCGGGGCCGGAGTTGTCCGCAACGATGCCGAGCATCCAGGAGGGGCAGAAGGTCGCCGCGAAGGTGCCCTGCTTGAAGCCGGCCGACCACTCCGGCGACCAGGTGGCCGTCTCGGCGGTGATGTTGGCGTCGGCCATCGCGACCCCGGTGTCCCAGGAGGCCTTCACCGCCGCGCTGCTCTCGGCGACGACGGCGTCCTGCTTGTCGTAGAAGAGGTCACCGCCCTGCTGGAACATCACCGCGCTGGCGGCGGTGGTGACCGAGTCGAGCAGCCCCTTGCCGGTGGCGGCGCGGTACTTCTTGCCGGTCTCGATGAAGCCGTTCCAGTCCGGCCAGAGCGCGGCCACCTGGTCCCGCTCGACCGGCAGCTTGGCGGCCTGGAAGAGGTCGCGGCGGTAGCAGACGGCGAGGCTGCCGACGTCGGTGGGCAGGCCCATCAGCCGGCCGTCCGGCGCCTTGCCCAGCTCGTACTTCCAGGGCAGGTAGTCCTTGCTGTGGTCGCCGACCAGCGGAGCGAGGTCGACCCAGTTGGCCGGGTTGGCCTTGAACTCGTTGAGGATGCCCTCTTCGAGGCCGATGACGTCGGCCGCGCCCTTGCCGGTGGCCAGCGCCCGGACGATCTTCGGCCGGTACTCGTTGAGCTGGGCGGTCTTGCGCAGCTCAACCTTGATCCCGGTGTCCTTCTCGTACTGCTTGATGATTTCGTCGTAACCGAACTCGCCGAACGTGTCCACGACCAGCTTGGCGGGCTTTTCCCCGGCCGCCGGCGCGTCGTCGTCCTTGCCGCAGGCCGCGAGGCCGCCCAGGGCGGTGATCGCGGCCAGGGCGGCGGCCGCCATGCGGGTACGCCGCGTGGTGAGGCTCATCGGTGACCCCTCTTTTCGGTGGTGAGGCTGACTGGGTGTGGTGGGGGTGCCGTGCGCCCGTGCCGGCGCCGGACGGGCCGGCGGTCGACCAGATCGGGCCCGGAGTGATCCGGGACACGTCACGGGAGCGCTCCCATGAGATTGCCGGCGGCTGTCAGGAGTGTCAATAGGCCTATGGGAGCGTTCCCAGATCGTTACCGCCGGGGCGTTCGGTCGACCGGTGGGACGCGGGCGCCAGGATCGGCGGGAACGGCGCGGATCGCCGGCCCGGTCAGGCGGGGGCGGCGGTGGGCCGGCCCGGGTGGGTCAGCAGAACCGCCGCAGCAGGGTGCCGGCCCGACCGGCGTCGAAGGCGTCGGGGTCGAAGGCGAGGCCGACCCAGTCGCGCATCGACCGGTGCTCCGGATGACCCGGATCGGCCAGCGCGGCCACCAGCGCCCGGTAGCCCACCGGGCCGCCGACGCCCTCCGGCGGGCAGGCCCGCTCACCGTCGAGGCAGGACGGGTAGCGCACGTCCTGCTCGGCGGTGAAGGCGTCCTCCACCACCAGGTCGTGCTCCCACCAGTCACCGAAGTCGTAGGTGTAGTGGAACCGGCTGCCCTTGCCGACCACCGCGTCCAGCCGGACGTCCAGCTCGTCGTGCAGGGCCAACTCGCCCTCCGGGTCGGGCTCGCCGTACTGCCGACCGTCGATCTCGAACGAGTGCAGGTGGCAGTCCCGCCAACCCATGCCGTGCTGCACCACCCGGTGCACCCGGTCCAGCGTGTAGCCGCCGGGCACGAGCACCCGGCGCCAGACCGGCGGCCGGACCCCGGCCAGCGAAATCCTCAGCTGGAAGATCTGACGCGGCATGCTGTCCCATCCTCCTCGGCATAGGCTGCGAGCATGATCTGCCGAGCGTGCCGGGCGAAGCGGCACGACGACTGTCCGGGCCGGAACTGGTGCGACTGCCAGCACCGTACCCCCCGGCCCACCCCTCCGGTCACCGGTCCGGCCAGCGAATGAGCGTCGGAATTCCGATCACGGCGCTCTGGCCGGCGCCGGCTACGCAGCCGCTGGACGACGCCGCGCTCACCGCGCTCTACGGCCGCGCCGACCACCCCCGCCTGCGGGTGAACTTCGTGGCCAGCGTCGACGGCGCGGTCAGCGTGGACGGCTACTCCGCCGGGCTCTCCGGCGAGCCGGACAAGCGGGTCTTCGGCCTGCTGCGGATGCTCTGCGACGCGCTGGTGGTGGCCGCCGGCACGCTGCGGCACGAGGGCTACCGGGCGGTCCGGCTCGACGAGCGGCGCCGGGCCTGGCGCCGCGAGCACGGCCTGGCCGAGTACCCCACGCTGGTGGTCGTGTCGGGCTCGCTCGACCTCGACCCGGCGCAGGCCGCGTTCGCCGACGCCCCGGTGCGGCCGGTCGTGCTCACCCGCGCCGGAGGGTCGGCACCGCCGCGGTTGACCGAGGTGGCCGACGTGGTGCGCTGCGGCAGCGAGCGGGTCGACCTCGCCGCCGGCCTCGCCGAGCTGCGCCGCCGCGGCTTCGACCAGCTGCTCTGCGAGGGCGGGCCGCAGCTGTTCGGCGCGCTCACCGCCGCCGACCTGGTCGACGAGGTCTGCCTCACGGTCGCGCCG
>NZ_JAMOKF010000175.1 GCF_023656545.1 Micromonospora phytophila
GTCGGCGGGGTGGGCGTCGCCTTCACCGGCGTCGCCGCGGTCACCGCCCAGGTCTCCGTGACCTCCCGGGGCGCGAACGCGCTCGCCGCGGCCACCGTCGGGCTGGCCTTCGCGCTGCGCGCCGCCGGCGACGTCCTCGGCGAGCGCGCCGCCGACGGGGTACGCGTCGTCAGCGCCTGGCCGTCCTGGCTCTCCCCGCTCGGCTGGGGCAACCAGGTCCGCGCGTTCGGCGGGGAACGCTGGTGGGTGCTCGCGCTGCCGGTCGCGCTCCTGGTGGTCGGGGTGACGCTCGCGTTCGCCCTCGCCGAGCGGCGGGATCTCGGCGCCGGGCTGCTGGCCGCCCGCCGCGGACCGGCACGCGCCCCGTCGGCGCTGCTCAGCCCGGCGGGGCTGGTGTGGCGGCTCCAGCGGGGCGCGCTCGTCGGGTGGGCCGTCGGGGTGGCCGTGCTCGGGCTCTCGATGGGGGTGGCCGCCGACGAGGTTCAGGACATGATCGGCGAGAACCCCGCCGCGGCCGAGGCGATCGCCCAGCTCGGCGGCGGGGCGAACCTGATCGACGCGTACCTCGCGGCGATGCTCGGGCTGTTCGCGCTGACCATCGGGGCGTACGTGGTGCAGGCGCTGCTGCGCACCCGCGCCGACGAGACCGACGGCCTGCTGGAGGCGGTGCTGGCCACGGCGGTCAGCCGCACCCGCTGGCTGAGCACCCAGGTGCTCGGCGCGGTGCTCGGTGCGCTCGCCCTGGTGCTGCTCGGCGGCCTGGCCACCGGGCTCGGGTACGGCCTGCTCGCCGGGGACCCGATCGGTCGGGCGGTGGAGCTGGGCGGGGCGGCGCTGCTGCGGGTGCCGGCACTGCTGGTGGTGGCCGGGGTGGTGACCGCTCTGGTCGGGCTGGCGCCCCGCTGGTCGGTGGTGCTGTCCTGGGCGGCGCTGATCGGGTTCCTGCTGCTCGGGCAGCTCGGCGCGGTGCTCGACCTGCCGCAGGCGGTGGTGAACCTGTCGCCGTACGCCCACGTGCCGTCGGTGCCGGCGGTGGATCCGGCGGTGCTGCCGCTGGTGGTGTTGACCGGGGTGGGGGTGGCGCTGGTGGGCGCGGGTCTGGTCGGCTTCCGGCGCCGCGACGTCCCGAGCTGACCCGCCGCTCGCGGTGGCGGCGCGACGACACGGGACGTCCGGAGTGGTCCTCGCGCGAGCCGTTGAGTGTCGACACACGCTTGGTCGTACCGCAGCTCTACCCTCCTCTCGTCGGCCGGCGTCCGGTCACGGGAGCGGAGGAACACGGTGGAGCAGCGCGGGTACTGGCGGGAATCCGGGGAGCGGGTTTCCGCGGAGGAAGCCTGGGACGTCTGGGCCAGCCACGCATACGAAATCCTGGTCGGGGTGGCGCGGAGCTACCACGAAATCATCACCTACAAGAACCTGGGTGAACAGGTCCAGGCCAGGTCCGGCATCCGTACCTCCGCTCTCCTGCACAACTGGATCGGCCCCGTCCTCGGCCGAGTCGTCCGGGAGGCCAATCGCCGCGGGGATCCGCCGCTGACTGCTCTGGTGGTGCACACCGACGATGGCAAGGTCGGCGTTGGCTACAAGGAAGTGCTGCAGGTCGCGGGGGAACCAGCCGTCGAGGACGAGATGGAGCGGGAGCGCCACGCCGCCGCAGCTCGTCTAACCTGCTACCGCCACTTCGACGCGGTCGGCTTGCCGCCGGACGGTGGCAGGATCGCTTTCGCACCGAAGCTCAAAGCGGCTGTGGCACGCCAACGGGCTCGCGCTCCGGAACCTCGCCGGCCACTCTGTCCGACCTGTCGTCTGCAACTTCCTGCGACCGGCGTATGCGACTCCTGCGCCTGATCCGCCTACCACTCGCGGCCGACCAGGGCTGACACGTGCGGCTGCCGAGGCCGCAGTCGCCGTCGTGCCACGACCGGGCCCTAGCGGGCGTGGCGTTGACCGGGGACCAGGGCGATCGGGGGGTTAGCCGCCGGGGCCAACAGTGCCCCGGATACCGGCACCTCGCCGTCCGTCGCGCCGATCGCGTCACCGAGCATCAGCCCGAGCACGCAGCCCCCGAGCGGGCGCGAGCCGCTCTGCCGTCACCTTGGTCACCTCGCGAAGCACAGGGGCGGGTAGCACGGGAGGCTTTCAGGGCCGGGGTGCTGGTGGCGGGGTGGAGGCCGGTGAGTTGGACGTAGACCTCGCGCTTGGCGGTCGCCTCGCCACGGTGGTTGAGGACGTAGCCGGTCAGCCAGATCCAGCCGGCGTACGTCGGTTGGTCGGAGACCGAGACGACGCGGAAGGTCAGGGCGCGGTCCCCGGCGAACTGCACCGAGGCGCGGCCGTCGACCACGATGAGGTCGCCGGGGGAGGGGCGCGCGGTCACCAGTGACCGGAGTTGTGGTGGTGTTCCTGCGGCGGCCGGCACTCCCGCGCGTGCAGGGTCTGCCAGTCGCGCAGCGCCCGCTTGATTCGGTCGTTCTCCTGGCTGAGCAGCCGTACCGCCTCGTTGAGCATGGTCAGCTCGTCGGCCACCCGGGCCTGAAACTCGCGTACCTCCACGCGGTCGACGCCGCGCCGGCGCGCGGCGAACTCGCGGGTCCGCACCTCGTGCGGCGTCAACCGGCTCGGGTAACCGGCCGGGTAGGGCTGGCCACCTCGATACACCTGAGCCACGACGATCCTCTCTGCGGGCAGGCGGCAGCGGAGGCTCCCGGCAGGGGTGTGGGAAGGGCGGGCCGTCCGCGCGGGGGCCGCGGGCGACCCGCCCGCTCGGCCGCCGCAGCTCAAATCAGCGGTACGCCAGCAGAGCAGTCCGGTGGGTCGGGACGGGCACACACACCCGCCCCGACCGGGGGATGAGCCGAACTCGTTGCCACGCGAGGAACGGCTCCGAATCAACATAGCTAGACATGTCAGATGAGTCAACGTCGCTTGTTAGGCGCGTCGCGGTGTGATCGAATCGGATCGCCACGCGAGGAGTGCCATGCGAGAAGTGCCGGATTACTGGCGCATCCCCGATGATGTGATCGCCGACGTCAGGTCCAGGAAGTTGAAGCCGGGGGACAAGCTGCCCTCGATCATTGAGCTGCGCGCTCGTTACGACGTCAGCCACGGGACCGTACAGATGGCCTACGCCCGGCTCGAAGCGCTGCGGGTGATCCGTCGGCAGCAGGGCAAGGGCGTCTTTGTCACCGATCCGAAGACCTGGATGCGGGAGCCGTAGGTAGCGACCCGTCGGCCAGATTGGGCCTTACGGGTACCTCCGTCCCGTCCACGGGACGACTAGAGTCGTCGCGTGATCGACCGGAAGCTGCTCTTGTCCGACCTGCAGAAGCAGGTCAAGAACGAGTCAGGGCCGACCGGATTGTGGTCGGCGGACGACGTCGAGGAGCTGACCGAGATGCTGGCGGCCCGTCGGTCCCGGCTGTGGCAGCTCACCCAGCCGGCCGACCTCGCGGCGTGGGTGTTCGCCGACCCGGAGCCAGCACCGCTCGACCCGCCACCGGCTGCCCTCGACGGTGACTGGGCCGACGGGCTGGATGAGCCGCAGCGCGCGGCGTGGGCGCTGGCCGGATGGGTGGCCCGGATGACGGTGCCCGAGGCGGCACCGACCGCCGGCAGACACTGGCTGCTGTCGCGGGTGAACGAGGGCCACGGTCCGCTGCTGCGGCTGACCGTCGGAGTGCTGGAAACCCTCGGCGTGTACGAGTCCGGCGAGGAGGTGTGGCTGCGGGTGGCGGGAGCGCCGATCGTCCTCGCCATGGACGCGGGCGCGGCGGACCTGGAGGAGTGGGGACGGCGCGGCATCGAGGTGCCGGAAGACCGGACGAAGACCCTCGCCGAGGAGAAGCTGTTCCTCACCTGCCCGGACATCGACACGGCGCTGTGGTTGCTCCGCCAGCCGCCGGTCATGGCCGCCGCCCGGATGCTCAACGCCTGGGTGGCGGCCGGCCCGTTTCCATTCGAGAGCCGGTACCGGCCCGAGGTCGCCGGTCGAGCCTGGCGGGCCGCCGAGACCCTGCTCGCCGATGCGGCGCCCGCCGAGACCGGCGGCGATCGGGGCTTCGACCGGGAGTACGCAGGGTCGGCGGTGTCGCCCGACCTGCCGGCGCAGCGGTCGTTCGACGCGGACGCCTACCGGGCCGGGGTGAGTGAGCACGATCGGCTGTGCCGGACGCTGATCGACCACCTCGCCGCGGAGGGCGTACGGGTTGGTGCGGGGTTGCACGGCGTACCGGTGGATCTGGCCTGGCGGGACGCCGACGGGCGGCAGTTCATCGCCGAGGTGAAGAGCGTGGTCGGGGACAACGAGGTCGAGCAGCTCCGGCTGGGCCTGGGTCAGGTCCTCGAATACCGCCACCGCCTCGCGGCGGGCGGAATCGTTGCGGCGCCCGTCCTGGTCGTATCGAGATGCACGGACCGGGCCTGGCCGGCCATCTGCGGTGACAACCATGTCATCTTGCTACAGGGTCAGGGTCAGGGTCAGGGCACTCGGCATTGGACGGCTGCGCTGACAAAAGGCCGCCAGCCCGACGCCGGTGTCGTTACCACCGCCTATGGTGATGTCAGTTTGGGGAGGGATGAGACGTGACCGCTGATAACAAGGCACCCGTGCCAGTGTGGACACTGGCTACGGAGGCCGTGAGTGTGCCGACCGTGCTAGGCGGCGAGGGCATGACACCGGCCCGACTCGCAGAACTGAGAACAGTCCTGGCGGCACTCGCAGATTCCCCCATCGCCACGCTGGAAGCGCATCCGATGTCAACCAAGCGCGATCGGAACGGCGGGATTTCGCTTCATGCAGCCAGTCCGCTCGCTCAGCAGTTGTCGCACCTCGTGGCTCAGACAGCGAAGTCAGCGCCTCCGACGCTGAACGTCGCCGCTACCGGCGACGTGCTCTATCGGATGGTGGTACCGGCGAAGGTCGCCGCACAGGTCGGTAAAGGACTTGTCCGGCCCATGGCGTCGAAGGCATCCGCCGGAGGTATTCACAGCGCGCTGGTCAACTCCACCGGCATCGCAGCCAATGCCACGTTTGTGCCCGTTGCTGGTAAGGCCGCTGTTGCAGGTGCGGCAACCGGATCGGCCACCACAGCTGGTGTGGCCGCGGCCAGCGCCGGAGCGCTGACAGTGGCCGCGCCACTTGTGCTGATGGCCGTCGCGGTCGGCGTCAGCGCCTACGCTGATCACCAACGCCAGGAAGCGATCGAGCGAATCACCGACCTCCTGGAGCAGTTGCACGAAGACAAACTCGAGGACGAACGCAGTGAGTTGGACGGTTGCCGTGACGCGATCGACAAGGCGACGTCGGTTCTCCTCGACCAGGGCAGAATCGGCCTGTCGTTAGGGCTGGACTCCTCGTCGTACGCGATCAACACGGCGATCGAACGAACCAAGCGTCGGCTCACAAAATGGCAAGGTGCGCTGGCTGCGCTGCCTGACGGCCCGGTTGAGATCGGCGCATTGACAAAATCATTCCCGGGTATCGACGAGGAAGGCGGCGCATTCCGCGCACACTTGGAGTTTGCCCGACTCGCCATTGCTCTCAAACGCCGAGTGCTCGTGCTTCAAGCAGTTGAACACGCTCAACAGACGGGAACGAACAATCCGTTCAAGAGCTTCATCGGAAACTTGCGCGACGACGAGCGCCGCGTCGACGAGTTGGAATCAGGCATCAACTCGGTCCTACTTCGACTGTCGACTCTCGAGTTGAAGCGTCCCGGCGGTTTCCGAAGCATCATGTTCACGCAGGGCGAGGTCGACGACCTACTCAAAGCCGCATACCGCCTTCGCGCCTTGGGTGATGGCCTCAACGTGGGAGTCCACCAAGCTGACGTTGCGATTGAGATCGAACGAAGCAGCGACGGATCGCTCGTAGTGTTCCCCGCAGTCGCTGCCTGACCGGACGCCGCGCGCAACTGATTGACCACCATGCATGGCTACTGCGGCAAATGCCGGAAGCCGGTCATCCGATCAGGTACGCACGTGCGGAGTCCGGTATCCAGAGCAGCGCCAGCACCGCCACGGTGATCGCCGCGCCGGTGGCGAGAAGTGCCTTGACCAGCATCGCGTAGCTGCGGTCTTCCGCACGCCAGACGAAGATCCGGCCGATGAGCTGGGTGGCCAGCAGCGCGCTCAGCGTGATCGCCGCCCAGCCTTGGCCGTTGCCCACCTCTACACCGAGCCACGCGTAGAGCGCGCCGAAGCTGAGGTGGAAGAAGAAGGGCACGTGCAGCCCGTACGGTGGCGTAGCGAGCGCGATGACGTGCTCGATCACGAGCACCGCGGCTCCCGCTACCGCCCATTTCACCGGTGTCGGCGCGTCGGCGACTGCCTGGATTGCCTCGAACATGAAGACCCTCCCGCCTGTCAAACAAGAATATCTCATATGAGATCGTCTCAGGGAAGGTATGATCGACGGTATGGTGGCTGACCCATCGCCGCAGTGGCCCACCGTCGCGCCGCTGCCAGACGGGCACGTGGCGACCGGCCTGCTGCTCCAGATGGCCCATCGCCGTAGCCGAGACCGACTGGAGGCGGCCCTGGCGCGGCTGGGGATCGACGTTCGGTCGTTCGGGGTGCTGCAGTTCCTGCTGCCAGGCGGGCTCAGCCAGCGTCAGCTGACTGACCTGCTCGGAGTCGACAAGTCGACGCTGGTGCGGGTCATTGACCGGTTGGAAGAACAGCAGCTCGCGCGGCGTACTCGAGATCCCCGCGACCGAAGAGCCTTCTCAGTGACGATCACTGACCAGGGCCGGAGAGTGATCGCCTCGGCCAACATGGCGGCGGAGGAGGTCGGCGAGCAGCTGTTCGGCTGGCTGAGTCCGCAACAGCGCCGCGAGCTGCACCAAGCCCTGCAACGGATCATCCAAGCCGCTGACCCGGCCCACCCGCCGTCCGGTTCACATTCGAGCGTGATCCAGGAGCCAGGGCCGTGACTCTGGAGCTGGCCGAGAGGTAACGGCGGATTAATGAGCGATTGCCAGCACGCCGCAGCGCGCGACGCCCCGCCAGTGATCAGGGAGCAGGACGTGCTGTGCCGCCGGAGGCATGGCCCGGCAAGGGCGTGGGTAGGCGGCAGACATGACTGGATTGGTTGCGCACCTGCATGGTGGGCCACTCGACGGGGTGCACCGGCAACTGGCTGGCGCCACCGACGAACTCGTGGAGTTCACCCATGAATCCCGTGAAGGCACCTGGTACGTGGAGTACCGCAGGGTTCGCCGCGACGATGACGGATGGCACTACGAGGCGACCGGCGGGATGGAAAAACAGGACGAAGAGTAAGCAGTAGCTGCAGAGGAGTCACACCCTTCGCCAGGTGATTGTCGGGCGCCGGCGCGGGTAGATATCAGCGCCAGCCCGGGCAGCGACCACCGCAATCATGGTCGCGGCTGACCACTGTCTGCTGGCCCTCGGTTCACGCGGCCATCTGACCGGCCGGCCGCTACGCCTCGCCCGACTGCCCGGATGTCCCGTGGTCCTGGCCCTGCGATCTCTGCTGAATGATTTCGATCGCGGTGAAGGGCTCGAAGATGCCCTCGTGGCGTCGCCGCTCGCGTAGCAGGTCCTCGCTCCACTGCGCGGCGGCCTTCTGTTCCGCCATCATGTGTTGGCGGGCGCGGTCGAGTTCCTCCTTGATCGCCTGCGCCGCCTCGTCGGGTGCGGGATGGTCGACGAACTCGTCCATGATTGCCACCCACCGCCGGTTGAGCCGCTCGGCGTACTGCGCCCGTCTCGTGTAGAGGTCGTTCTGGCACTCCAGTTCGATGAGGCGTTCCCAGTGCGGCTGGAGGAGTTGCCTGACCCGTCCCTCGAGCCGTACCGACACCTGCGGGCGGCACTTGACGTGCACCGTCCCGCGCTTGTAGCTCCACAGGGCCGGGTCCTGCTCGGTGAGCGCCCGCTGCAGTGCCACCTCCAGTTCGCCACCCCGGTGTGCGGGCAACTTCCGGGCCTCTTGGGCGGCGGCATCCCTCACGCGTTGGATCGCCTCTGACATGAAGTGGTGCGCGTACCAGCTCAAGATTTCCGGTCGCACGCCCTTGGACGACCAGGTGAGGGTGGCGAGGACGGTGAAGCCGAACACGTACCCTTGGGCCGGAACCACGATCGGCCCCGACACGTCCTGTCGCTCGACGAGTTCGTCGGGCGGTGGAGAGAGCGGGTCCGCCGCCGCAGCGGCATTCAGTCTCCCCGCCGCCGCAGCCAGGTACTTCCAGAGGGTCTTGAACCCTTCCGAGACCTGAGCGCCGAGATCCGGCCCGCGATCGACCCACCGCCGATCGGGTCTCTCCGACGTCGGCTCCCCGCCTGAAGCCTCGGTCACGTCACCCCTCCCTCGTTGCGGAGTCCCTCCACCACCCGGTTCGCGGAGCAGGTCGGCGCATCAGTGCGGCGATACGCGCAGGGGTGGCTGATCGAGGGGTTGCGCAGGGGGTTTGGAGACTCGCGCCTCAACGTGTCGTCGTGATCCGCTGATGAGCTGCCGGTTCAAGCTAACAAGGTCGTGGCCGATCTACCGGCCGCCGCGCGGGCGCGAAAGAAATGCAAGTCTGGCCACCGCTGATCCGGCACATGACCGTGACCGTGGCCCGGCCGACGCATCCATTGTTGTCGTACCCCTGATGTTTTCCTGAACGCGCTTCACCATCTGCGCTCGCCGGCGGGCGGCGCCGGCGATGACGATCAGCGTTCCGGAGGAGAAGACATGGACACGGTGGACTGCGCGGCGGACGACGCCGGCCGCCTGGCGACCTGTGCGCAGGAGGTCTGGGCCCGCCCGCCACCTGGCGACCGGCGCCGGCCGGCTACCCCGACAGCCTGACGCTCTGCGTCATGGACGCCATCTGGTCCATGGGCGTCCGATACCGCGCCGTGGAGAACGTCGTCGACTGCTACCGGACCTCACGACGCGCGGAGGGCGGGGACGCGAATCGGGACGGCGTCTCCGACCTGTTGCGGCATCACGCGCAGATCGGTGGGCCGGAGCAGTTCGCGACGCGGGTGAAGAACCGCCAGCGGGTCTCGACGCATCCCGGCGGCGCGCTGAGCCCGCCGTCGTTGCCCGGCCCGGCGGTGGCCCAGGCGGCGAGTACGACCGGAAAGCGGCGAGGACGAACGCGCACACGGACGCTTTGCTGGGCTGTCGAACTCGGCGGCGCGACCGTCAGATGACCTGGTGTTGCTGCGGCGTTGCGCAGTCGTCGCAGTCCTCGCGGCCGGACCAGTTCGTCAGGTCGAAGTGCTGCGGCCTCATCGTCTGATGACCGAAGTGCCTTCGCACCATCATCCGGAAGCTCCAGATTGCTTCAGCGTAACGGTGGTAAGCATCGTGGTATTCGTTGGAGGGGACGGTGGCGCCGGCGCGGATGACGTCGCGGATGCCGATGAGGCGGCGGAAGGCCGCCTCACCCGCCGTCACCAGATCCGGCGTGCCCGACATGAGCAGCCGCTCGCGGGCCTGATAAAGCCTCGCCTCCACCAGGGCGCGCCCGGCGGCCTGGTGGAGATCTGCGGCGGCGGCCCCGGTCTGAGCAACGTCTCGGAGCAGACTGTGCGCGGAGTCCAGCGCGAGCGCGAAGTCGATGCTGTTGCGCCAGGAATCGACTTCGCGGTCCCGGGAGCGGACATCCCGCTCACGTCGCAGGTCAACCAAGAGTGTGCCCGACAGCGCGATCACCGCGCCCGCGGCCGTGCTAGCCAGCGGCAACCAATCCATGTAGGACAGTCTGACATCGGGCGTGAGCGGCACTGACGTGACCCGCCGGCCGAGCGACAGGCGAAGAACGCCACCCGCGTCACCGGTCCGGGTTCACCCGTCAGAGCCTCCGGTGCGGCACCATGCGGGGATGAGCGACGAGGTCAACCAGACCGACGAGGCGGGGCGGCGCACGGGTCGGTGGGAGGAGCGGTTCGCCGACGGCACTCTCTCCGGCACCGGCGAGTACCGCGACGGCGAGAAGACCGGCGAGTGGACCTACTGGTACCGCAACGGCCAGCTCAAGGCCAACGGCGCGTACGCGGCCGGCCAGCTGACCGGGCACTGGGTGTGGCACCGGGAGGGCGGCGGCCTGCTGCAGACGGGCGCCTTCGTCGACGGCAAGCAGGACGGGCCGTGGACGAGGTACCACTCCACCGGCGAGGTGCTCGACGAGGGCGTCTACGAGGTCGGCCGCAAGGTCGGCGAGTGGAAGACCTACGACCCGCAGGGCAACCTCACCCGTACGAAGCAGCACAAGGCCGCCGGCCACAGATAGCCGGGGCGGCGCGAATGCCGAGGGGCGGACGGGACCAGGGCCGGGAGGGACGACCCAGGCCGCCATAGCACGCCAAGCGGTCCGGCGGGGACTCGTCCACGGCGGAGTCGCCGTCCACAGTGCTGCCGGTCGCGCTGGCCGCAAGACTGCCCCACGCGGCACGGTGGCGGCGTGGACCCCTTGCTCCGAGCCATGGTCGACCGGGGCGACGGACTGGTCACCCGGGATGACGTGCTCCGGAGTGTGCCGCGCTGGGCGTTGGAGAACGCCTGTCGTTCGGGGCGCCTGCTCCGGCTGCTGCCCGGGATCTACGTCGACGCCGCACGGAGAGGGCCAACCCGTGATCATTTGATGAAAAACAGTCGCTTCGAGGCCGATTCCAACCGTTTTCCATCAACTGATCTTGGGGGTCACCCCGCCCCGTGGTCAGTTGGGGTGGGCGGGTTGGTCGAGGATGGCGCTGAAGCGTTCCTCGGCCAGGTCGAGCTGGTCGAGGATGTGCCGCTTCACCGGCGCCGACAGGGGGGTGTCGGGCCGGGTGATGAGGTCGCGGAAGACCGGCACCAGCGGCCGGTACTTGCGGGCCGACGAGGCCACCTTCGGCCCGACGGTGTGGATGACGCCCACCCCGTTGTCGGTGAAGTCGGAGACCTTGATGACCCGCGCCCACGGCTCGCGGTCCAGGCTGGCCGCCACGTGCTCGCGGTACTGCGTGTGCCGGTCCCGGTCGGGGTCGTACGCCGGGTTGGTGACCGCACCGACCAGGCGGGCGACGCGCGGGCCGAAGCGCCGCGCGAGGGCGGCGAGCGCGGCGGGGGTGGGGTCAGCGTCCCCGTGCTCGCCGGCCAGCTCGTCGGGGTGGTCCTCCACCGCGTCGTGCAGCAGGCCGGCGACGATCACGTCGACGTCGCGCACCTGGTAGTGGTGCGTCATCCGGATCGCCACCCGCAGCAGGTGGTTGAGGTAGGGCTCGCGGACCCGCCGGTCGTCGCGGTGCAGCTCGGCGGCGAGGTCGAGGGCCTCGGTGAGCCGGGCCTGCGCGGCGTCGTCGAACGCGGGGATGCCGCCGGTGATCGTGCCGACGTTGCCGAAGAGCACACAGCTGGCCTCGCCGTCGAACCACTCGGCGCCGTCGACGGTGA
Organism: Micromonospora phytophila; assembly: GCF_023656545.1. Lineage (GTDB taxonomy): Bacteria > Actinomycetota > Actinomycetes > Mycobacteriales > Micromonosporaceae > Micromonospora > Micromonospora phytophila. Next base: position 11,399 of record NZ_JAMOKF010000175.1, read on the forward strand.
TCCGGGTGCGGACCAGTTCGCCGCGG
>NZ_JAMOKF010000176.1 GCF_023656545.1 Micromonospora phytophila
CACCCACCCCGGCCACCGCGACCACCGCCACCACCCGGACCCGGGTCCGCCGGTGCGGCACCGCCACCACACCCAACCGGGGCCGCAGCACCACGAACAACGCCACCGACACCAACACCGCCAACACCACCGGCCGGTACGCCGACGCCGGCACCGCACCCGCCAGCGCCGCACCCAACCCGGCGCAGCACACCGCCAACCCCGCCGACGGCCCCGCCACCACCCAGTCGACCTTCGTACGCCGGGCATAGGTCACCGCCGCCGTCGTGGTACCCGCGATCGCCGCCAACTTGTTCGTGCCCAACGCCGACGCCACCGGCATCCCCGGCGCCGCCACCAGCAACGCCGGCAACAACAGCAACCCACCACCACCGACCACGGCATCGACCCAACCCGCCATGGCGGCCGCAACGAGCAGGGTGGTCAGCGACAGAGGATCCACGGGCGGCCATTCTTCCCACCCCCACGCCGCGCGGCGGAGCCGCTGTGGCCAGCCTCACCGCACCGGCCTCACCGCCGGCGCTGACGACGCAACCACACCCCCGCCGCACCCAGAACCACGAACACCAGCATCGAACAGATCAGCACCTTCAACACCCGGCAACCATGCCACGGCGACGTAGGGTGCAAAGGTGCGCCTGGCCACCTTCAACCTGCTGCACGGTCGATCCCTCACCGACGGCCTCGTCGACCCCGACCGACTCACCGCCGCCGTCACCGCACTCGACGCCGACGTCCTCGCCCTGCAAGAGGTCGACCGCGACCAGAGCCGCAGCGGCGGACTCGACCTCACCGCCATCGCCGCCCGCGCCCTGCACGCCGGAGAACACCGCTTCGCCGCCGCCGTCGTCGGCACCCCCGGCGAACAGTTCCGCCCCCTGCGCCACGACGACGACGGCCACGGCGAACCCTGCTACGGCATCGGCCTGGTGACCCGCCACCGCGTACACAGCTGGCAGGTCACCCGACTGCGCCCCGCCCCCGTCCGCTCACCCGTCTACGTCCCCGGACCCGGCGGCGGGCTCATCCTCCTGCGCGACGAACCCCGCGTCGTCCTCGCCGCCGTCCTCGACACCCCCCGCGGCCCCCTCACCGTCGCCGCCACCCACCTGTCCTTCGTCCCCGGCTGGAACGCCCACCAACTCCGCCAGACCGTCCGCGCCCTACGCACCCTGCCCGCCCCGCGCATCCTGCTGGGCGACCTGAACCTGCCCGCCGGCCCCGCCCGCCTCGTCTCCGGCTGGCACCCCCTCGGCCGCCGCCCCACCTACCCCGCCGGACAACCCCGTGTCCAACTCGACCACATCCTGGCCGACCGGCACGGCCTCGACCAGCTCCCACCCGTCACCGCCGTGCACACCCCGCTGTCCACCATCTCCGACCACCGCCCCCTCCTGGTCGACCTCGGCTGACGCCACCACCCGCAACGCGACGCCGAACAACCCACCCCGCGCCTACCGCCCCCGCGCCGCCACGATCTCCTCCGCCACCGACCACAACCGCGGCAGGAACGCCACCACCTCGTCCGCCCGCCGCCGGCGATCACCGGCCGAGGCGACCCCCAGATCCGCTACCGCCGCCTCGAACAACGGCGACAACCCCGCCACCAACTCCGGGGCGTCCGCCGCCAGGATCGCGTGACACCGCGCGTACGTCGCCACGATCCAGAACATCGCCTCCCGGTGCGACCCCGCGTCGATCAACTCCCGACTCCCGTCGGCCACCACCGGCCGCCCCACCGGCGTCACGTCCGCGCTGAAGAAGAACCGCGTCCGCGCCACCGACGCCGCCACGTCGAACGTCCGCTCCAGGCCCGCCAGGTGCCCCCGCACCCGATCCACGCCCACCCCGCCACCGTCGAGCAACCCCACCAACCGCGGATACACACCACCGAACCCGTGCTGCGCCAACGCCTCCCGCGCCGCCACGTACCGCCGCCGCACCGTCGGATTGCCCAACCCCGCCACCACCGGCACCACCGCGGTCAACGACGTCGGGAACAACCACCCCGTCACCTGCGCGTGCAGCGGCGCCGACGCGTCCAGCGCCCGCAACCCGTCCGCCACCCGCCGCCGCACCGCCGCACACCGCCGCCGCACCCACACCGCGTCGGCGAACCCCGCCGACACCCGCTCCCGCACCGCCGCCAACCGCCATCGGCGATCACCCCGTCCGCCGCGAAACAGCCCGCGAAGACGAACGACCCCAGCACCTGCTCCGGCGACCCCAACTCCTCCCAGGTCAGGTACGTCACCTCCAACAGCACCCCACGCCAGCGGAACTTGCCCACCTTGCCCACCGGCCCGCCGCGCACCACCAGCACGTCCACGTCCGACGACGGAGGCAACACCGCCCCGTCCGGCGCCCCCACCGTCGAACCGCTGAAGAAGGCACCGGCGAACCCCGGCTCCCGCGCCGCGTACGCCCACACCCACTGCGCCGCCACCGCGCGCGCCGCACCCACCCTCACGACCGCGCCGCCGGGTCCGCCGCCACCAACGCGGCCAGCGCACGGTTCGTGCGGTTCGCCCGCACCGCGTCGCGCTGCTGCCCGGCAGTCACCTCGATGTACGTCTGCGACGACGCCAACGACGCGTGCCCCAGCAACCGCATGATCTCCGCCGCGCTCGCCCCGTCCTCCGCCAACCGGGTCGCGAACGTGTGCCGCAACGCGTGCAGCCGCGCCCCGCGCGGCACCCGGTCGCCGACACCCGCCCGCCGGTAACATGACTCCACCAGGTACTGCAGCCCACCGCGGCGCAGCGGCTCACCCCGACGGTCCACCAGCAGCGCGCCGTCCGGGCGCACCGTCCGCGACCCGAACCGGCGGGCCCGACTCTCCAGGTAGTCCACCAGCACCTGGTCCAGCTCCGGTTCGACCGGCACCACCCGGGGCCGCCCGCCCTTGCCGGCGACCTCGACGCGCCGCTCACCGGGCCGACCCGCCAGCGAGCCGACCCGCAACGCCAGCAGCTCCGACAACCGCAGCCCCGCGCAGAGCGCCAACGCCAGCACCGCGACGTCCCGCTGCGGCCACGGGTCGCGCTGCCGACCGTCCTCGCGGGCCACCGCGGCGAGCAACTGCTCCGGGGTGTCCGCGCCGCGCAGCGGCTTCGGCTGGGGGAGCGGGGCCCGGGGCCGGCCGACCGCCGGCATCGGATTGCCGGCGACGACACCGTCGGCGACCAGGAAGGAGAAGAAACTGTTCCAGGTGGACCACGCCCGGTGCACCGAGGCGGCCGCGCGAGGGGCGGCGAAACGGGCGAACGCCGCGCGCATGACGCGGGGGGTGAGGGCCTCGACGGGCAGCGCGTCGAGGGGCAGGGGAGGGGACACCTCCTCGGCGGCCAGCGCGGCGACGGTACGCAGGTCCCGCCGGTACGCCTCGAGGGTGTGGGGGGAGGGCTTGCGGGTGGCGCGGGCGGTCAGGAACTCCTCGATCAACAGTGTTACCGATTCGTCCCGTTTGTCATGCATAAGGCATATTATGCATGATTCTCGGGTTTCCCGGCAACGGGCGGGAGAGGGGAGACCGTGAGCCCACCGAGGCGCTACGTCCTGACCGGCGCGCCCGGGGCGGGCAAGACGACGCTCGCGATGGCGCTGCGTCGACGGGGACACCAGGTCGTCGCGGAGGCCGCCACGGACGTCATCGCCGCGGGGCAGGCACGCGGCGTCGACGAGCCGTGGAACTCACCGGGCTTCCTCGACGCCGTCGTCCGGCTCCAGCGCGCGCGCTGCGACGCCGCCGGCGGGGCCGTGCAGGTCCACGACCGGTCACCGTTGTGCACGCTCGCCCTGGCCCGGTATCTCGGCCGTCCGGTGGGCGCCACGCTCGCCGCCGAGGTCGACCGGGCGCGGCGCCAGGGGATCTACCAGCGGCAGGTGTTCCTCGTCCAACCGCTGGGCTTCGTGACGCCCAGCGCGGCCCGCCGGATCGGCTACGCCGAGTCGCTGGAGTTCGCCCGCGTCCACGAGCAGGTCTACCGGGAGCACGGCCACGAGCTGGTTTCCGTGCCGGCAGGGCCGGTGCCGGCACGGGTGGCGCTGGTGCAGGCGCACCTGCGGCGCTTGACCGGGCCTCCCGTCCCAGGGGGCGAGGGAGGGCCTGGTCCGCTCTACTTTACATAATGTGCATTATCGAACTTGGGTCACGGTGTCTGGCACGCGGTCAGGCGCCGACGTAGGTGTCTCTTCTCATTCATCTTGGCCATTCTCAAGAACTTGAGCCCTCGCCTGATTCGGCCGCTACAACTGATGCAGGAAGAGCAGGCCGAAGGAGACGGCGAGCGCGGCACACCCCGCCACGGTGATGATGCGAAGTCGGGTGCCCAGGTCGGCGTCCCAGTCCTCGACCGCCCCGGAGGCGCGGCGGATGAGCGGGGTGGCGGCCCGCCCGGCGCCGAAACCGAGACCGGCGAGCACGGCGACCTGCAGGTGCTGACCGCCGAGGAAGACCGCGACCGCGAGCACGTACGGGGCGGTGGCCGACACGTACGTACGCACGCCGGTGCCGAGCTCGAAACCGAATCGCAGTGCTCCGCGCCGAGGGCTGTGCCGCAGCACGTCCTGCGGCACCTGCGAAGCGTTCTGCGGCAGTGGGATGGTCACCACCTCGGCCTCCCGGAGCACCCCGAGCAGCGCCACCGCCACGATGAGCGCGTACCGCCAGGACGCCGGCAGTGGTGCCGACAACCCGGAGAGCGCCCCGAGGACCACCCCGCTGAGCAGGCCGCCGGCGATCAACCCCAGGACGAACAGGGTGAGCAGCGTCCCCTGCGGATTCCGATCTCGCCGCCCGGGCGAGGCCAGCGCGTACGCGCTGTTGCGAGTTCAAACCGAGCCGGAGAGCGTGTAGCCGGCCAGCCCGCCGAGAACCGCCCAGGTGAGCACGTGCCCGTACGCGGCGGCGAGCATCGCGCCGGCGGTGAACAGCAGGACGGGTACGAGCGGGTGGGTGGCCCAGCGGCGCAGCGACGGAACGGGTCGTACGGGTGGCGGCTGGTTCGTCACACGGTGCCGCCGGTGAGGGTGCGCCAGGTGTTCTGTCCCACGATGCCGTCGACGTAGAGCCCGCTCTTCCGCTGGAAGTCCCGTACCGCACCGTCGGTCTGCGAGCCGAAGTACCCGGTGACGGGCAGGCTGTACCCGTGCTTGTTGAGTTGCCGCTGCGCGCCGCGCACGGCGTGCCCGCTGTTGGAATAACGCACGGTCCGCACCAGGAGGGGCCACGTCCTGGCGTCGACGACGCCGGTCGCCGTGAGCTTCTTGGCCGTCTGGAACTGCTTCACCCTGGTCTCGGTGCCGCTGCCGAAGATCCCGTCCACCGTGGTCGAATAGCCGTGAGCGGTCAGCAGGTGTTGCACGGTGTAGACGTTCGTGCCGCTCTGGCCGCGCTTCGTGGTGGGCCAGTTGACCGAGGTGAGGCAGCCGCAGCTGGTGTTCCAGCGGCAGATCGACCTGACCCAGCCCGAGCTGGTCTTCCGGTACCCGTCATGGCACCGGCGTTCGACGCCGCAGGCGCAGGCGCCGCACGCGCCGGCGTAGCGCCACAGCCAGCCGTCGTACGTGCCGGCGTAGCACTGGTTCGGCCGTAGTTTCCAGGTCGTGCCGTCGTTCTTGTGGAAGCCCGCGTAGCTGCCGCTGGTGTTGCAGGCGTCACCGAAGACCGGACTCGGGCCGCAGCCCGGGGAGCAGTTGTGGTCGGCGGCGTACGTCGGGCATCCGCCATAGATCGTGTATCCGTCGGCGTAGGCGCGGCGTGCGGCCGGGAAGACGCTCAGCGCGGCCATTCCCACCGCGGTGCCGGCCTGGAGCAGCGTGCGCCGGGACAGCGCCCAGGACGTGGTGAGACGACTCCTGGTCCGGCTCGCCGGCGGGTGCCGGCGGGACGCGGTGCCGCTACCGGGGTCTGTCCCCCGTAGGGCGGGTACGGCGTCGAGGGTGGTCACAGCGCGCCTCCTCGTTGGCTCGGAGTCGGTTGGTCGGCGCTGCCGGACGGGTTGCCGACCTGGTCGAGCAGTTGGCGCAGGGCCACCCGGGAGCCGACGGGCTCGGAGCGCCGGACGCGCCCGGCCGGGTCGATCACGGCGGCGAACGGGGTGGCGATCGCGTCGTACCGGTCGAACAGGTCCGCCTGCTCGCCGAGGATGGTCATCGGCAGGTCGGCCGCTTGTGGCGGGACAGCCTGCCGGTAGAGGACTCGAAGCACGGCATCGGTCCGTGGATCCTGTTCGGTGGCTTCGTCGAGCAGTTGGTCGCAGGTCGCGCAGCCGCCGTCGAGGAAGAGCAGGACGAGAGTGGCCGGGGACGGCGGCGCCAGGTCACGGAACCCGGGCGCCGGCGAGCCGGGCCGCAGGCCGACGGACGCAGGGCGGTTGACGGCGCCGTTGGACAGGGCGTGCACCTGACGTACCAGGCCGGACACCACGAGGGCCAGCAGCAGGATGGCGATCCAGCTCAGGATCAGCGCGCTCGTCTGGAAACTCATCCGGGTACCTCTCCTCGTGTCACCCCGAGCGGCGGCTGATCCGGGGTCGGGTCGTGCATGGCGGCTGGCAGGTGCGCCAGGAGCGCGGTGAACGTCGCTGCGGCGAGCAGGACGATCGTGAGTGAGGTGCCGGGTCGCCCCAGCGGCACGACCGCGCCGGACAGCAGTGATCCGACCAGGGCCATGCCGGCGAGCGTGGCCGCGCGCGCCACCACCCAGCCGGTCATCGGCAGTTCGACCCGGGAGCACCCGCAGGGGACGGCCCTGCCGGTCGACGTCACGTACCGGGCGTAGCCCGCGTACGTTGCGAGCAGCGCGCAACTGCCGGCGAGGACCACGCCCAGCGCTCGGCCACCGTCGTCGCTGAGCAGGGCGACGACTCCGGCTGCGCCGAGCAGGCCCTCGGTCGCGATGACCACCGCCGCGACGGTGGACGGCGAGGGGACCACCCGGTGGGCGGCCAGCGCCGTCGACAGCGCTGCCGGCTTCGAGAGGTGCTCACCGCACGCGACGAGCAGGGTGAGGAGCACGGTGTACGCCGCGACGCTGGCTGTCAGGGTTGACACGACAGCTCACTCGGCCGATTGGACGCGTAGCCGGTCGACCAGGTCCGGTACCCGGTCGACCACCGTGTCGGCCAGTGGTAGCACGGTCACCCAGGTGTCCTGGGCGGCGAGCACGAAGTAGGGCTTGCCGTCCGAGAGCGTGTCCCGGAAGAGTTCTCCCGCCCGGGTTCGCAGCCCTCGCCAGGACGGCAACTGTCGCGCGCGCTCCGCGGTGAGCGGCGTCATGTCCAGCAGGCCGAGTCCGGGCACCTGCTTGATCACCGTTGCCGGCGCCGCGTACCGGCTGCCGGCCCGGGGGTCGGGGCGCACGACGAGACCGTCGTCGTGCTCCGCGATCCGCAGTGTCCGCAGCACCGCGAGCAGGTCTGCGGTCGAGGCGCCGTACAGCTGGGTGACGAAGCAGTACCGGCGCCCTCGCCACGCCGCCACCAGTCGGTCCTCGTCCAGCCGCACCTGCGCGTCGTACGACGTCACGCGCGCCGTGAACAGGGCGCCGCCCTGATAGTTGAGCTGCTCGTCGAAGCCGGTGACGCCGAGCGCCTGTGCCAGTTCGTCGGCCAGGCCGACCGAGCCGGCGGTGAATTCGTGCTGGCGGCCGGCGATGGTCATCTCGACCACCGAGGTGAACGGCGCGCTGAGGTCGAGTGGGCCGCTGAGCAGGAACCGTCGGCCATCCATGGCACGGTGTGCGACAGGAGCCTCCGTGGCTGCCATCACTCCACCTCCCCCGTGAGGTGCGGCGTGTGTGGCGTCGAATTATCCGTGTGTCGAACATCACTGACAAGCCCGACGCGCTCTTCGTCACCACACCTGTTGACCGTTCGTACCCTCTCGGTCGTTGGATCGGGGCAGATCCGGCAGCGCGCACCGGATCGAACCCATCGCGCCCGACCGGACGCGGACATCACGAATCGCGAGGACTGGGCGCGGTCGCCGGCCTTCTCCCCCGTCGGCGGCAGCGGCCAGCATCTCGAGTGTCGGACGACAAACCTGGACCTCGGCTCAAGATAGTGAGAAGAGCTGATGCACAGCAGTTCTCACAATCTTGAGCCAGCACGGGTCAGGGGCGATTGACGTGGCTCAGGATGAACGAGAAGGGACACCGACGTAGGCCGCGAGGTGCTGGCCGGTGAGGGTGGAGCGGGCGGCGACGAGGTCGGCCGGTGTGCCCTCGAAGACGATCCGGCCGCCGTCGTGGCCGGCGCCGGGGCCCAGGTCGATGATCCAGTCGGCGTGTGCCATGACCGCCTGGTGGTGCTCGATGACGATGACCGACTTGCCGGAGTCGACGAGCCGGTCGAGCAGGCCGAGCAGGTGTTCGACGTCGGCGAGGTGCAGGCCGGTGGTCGGCTCGTCGAGGACGTAGACGCCGCCCTTCTCGCCCATGTGGGTGGCCAGCTTGAGCCGTTGCCGCTCGCCGCCGGAGAGCGTGGTGAGCGGCTGGCCGAGGCTGAGGTAGCCGAGCCCGACGTCGGCGAGCCGGCCGAGGATGGTGTGCGCGGCCGGGGTGCGCGCCTCGCCGGTGCCGAAGAACTCCTCGGCCTCGCTCACCGACATGGCGAGCACCTCGCTGATGTCGCGCCCGCCGAAGTGGTATTCCAGCACCGACGCCTGGAACCGCTTTCCCTCGCACACCTCGCAGACGGTGGCGACGCCGGCCATCATCGCCAGGTCGGTGTAGATGACGCCGGCGCCGTTGCAGTTGGGGCAGGCGCCCTCGGAATTGGCGCTGAACAGCGCCGGCTTCACGCCGTTGGCCTTCGCGAAGGCCTTACGGATCGGCTCGAGCAGTCCGGTGTACGTGGCCGGGTTGCTGCGCCGCGAGCCCTTGATCGCTGCCTGGTCGACCGACACCACCCCGTCGCGCCCCGACACCGAGCCGTGGATCAGTGAGCTCTTTCCCGATCCGGCCACGCCGGTCACGACCACCAGCGCTCCGAGTGGGATGTCGACGTCGACGTCGCGCAGGTTGTGGGTGTTGGCGCCGCGTACCTGCAGCACGCCCGACGGGGTCCGCACCGTCTTCTTGAGGGCGGCCCGGTCGTCCAGGTGCCGCCCGGTGAGCGTGCCGCTGGCCCGCAGGCCGTCGACGGTGCCCTCGAACACCACTTCCCCGCCCTCGACGCCGGCCCGCGGGCCGAGGTCGACGACGTGGTCGGCGATCGCGATGGTTTCCGGCTTGTGCTCCACGACCAGCACGGTGTTGCCCTTGTCCCGCAGCCGCAGCAGCAGGTCGTTCATGCGCTGGATGTCGTGCGGGTGCAGGCCGATGGTCGGTTCGTCGAAGACGTAGGTGACGTCGGTCAGCGAGGAGCCGAGGTGGCGGATCATCTTGACGCGCTGCGCCTCACCGCCGGACAGCGTGCCCGATGACCGATCGAGGGAGAGGTATCCCAGGCCGATCTCCACGAACGAGTCGAGGGTCTCCCCCAGCGCCGTCAGCAGCGGTGCCACCGAGGGTTCGTTCAGATCGTGGATCCATTCGGCCAGGTCGCTGATCTGCATCGCGGAGGCGTCGGCGATGTTGATCCCCTGGATCTTCGACGACCGGGCCGCCTCGCTGAGCCGGGTGCCACCGCACTGCGGGCAGGTCGTGAAGGTCACCGCGCGGTCGACGAACGCCCGGATGTGTGGCTGGAGCGCGTCGGGGTCCTTGGCGAGGAACGACTTCTGGATCTTGGGGATGAGTCCCTCGTAGGTGAGGTTGACGCCGTCGACCTTGACCTTGACGGGCTCCTTGTACAGGAAGTCGTGGAGTTCCTTCTTGGTGTACTTGCGGATCGGCTTGTTCGGGTCGACGAAGCCCGACTCGGCGTAGACCCGCACCGTCCAGAAGCTGTCCGACTTCCAGCCGGGGATGGTGAACGCGCCCTCGGCGAGGGACTTGGAGTCGTCGTAGAGTTCGGTGAGGTCGATGTCGGTGACCGAGCCCCGGCCCTCGCAGTGTGGGCACATGCCGCCGGTGATGTTGAAGCTGCGCCGCTCCTTCACGGTCTTCCCGCCGCGCTCGAGGGTGACCGCACCCGCTCCGCTGATCGAGGCGACGTTGAAGGAGAACGCCTGGGGCGAGCCGATGTGCGGCTTTCCGAGTCGGCTGAACAGGATGCGCAGCATGGCGCCTGTGTCGGTGACGGTGCCGACCGTGGAGCGGGCGTTGGCGCCCATTCGTTGCTGGTCGACGATGATCGCGGTCGTCAGCCCGTCGAGCACGTCGACCTCGGGCCGGGCCAGCGTCGGCATGAAGCCCTGCACGAAGGCGCTGTAGGTTTCGTTGATCATCCGCTGCGACTCCGCGGCGATGGTCCCGAACACCAGGGAACTCTTGCCCGAGCCGGAGACGCCGGTGAACACCGTCAGACGGCGCTTCGGGAGCTCGATGCTGACGTCTTTGAGGTTGTTCTCGCGGGCGCCCTGCACGCGGATCAGATCGTGGCGGTCGGCGGCGTGCAGCGCAGGCGAGGGCGTGTCCGTCCTCGTGGCCATGTTCATCGTGTCTCCATCTGTTCGGGGGCAGCCTTCGCGGTGTCCGTCGGCGTCGCCTGGCTCGATCTGGCCCGCTTTCAGCAGCACGTCCGGTCCTGGGGCGGGGCGCGGTCGCGGCTTACCTGATCGGCGGTGTCGGGCCCGGGGTGGCTGACGCTGGTCGGGGTCGCGCTCGGCGCAAGGACCAAGGTATCCGCGCCGGTGGGACCGGTGGAGCCGCTGGGCCTCGGCCGCGCGGCGCGCCGGCCTAAGCGTCAGACCGGCCAGCGGTCGTCGCGCATCAGCACGCGGCGGGCGTCTCGTTCACGTCGCGCCGAGCGCGGGTAGATGCGGAGCCGGCGGGCGCGCGCAGGTCGGAGTGTGCGACTCCCCCGCTCCCCCGGCGGCGCGTCGATCTTGGACGTCGCGGGTGTGGGGGCGCTGAGCGGGAGCGGGGTCGGCACTCATCGGTCCTTTAGCAGCCCGGGGTCGGTGACGCAGGCGCCGGCGACGTCGTGCGCGGGGTCGTTCCCGGCGCGGTCCGTGCCGGTCAGGTGGGTGGTGGTGTCCATGGCAGTCAGGCTAGGTGCGGCTCGGGGCCGGGCGCTTCTCGATTCCTGACCGGTCTGGTCACCTGTTTCGCCACGCACGGCGGCATCCCCGCCGTCACGCCCGCTCCCTGGTCCCGGTAGACGCTGGGTGGCACCCCGACCAGTTCGGTGAAGCGGGTGCTGAAGGTGCCCAGCGACGCGCAGCCGACGGCGAAGCAGACGTCGGTGACGCTGAGGTCGCCGCGGCGCAACAGCGCCATCGCGCGTTCGATGCGCCGCGTCATCAGGTACGAGTACGGCGATTCGCCGTAGGCGAGCCGGAACTGGCGGCTGAGGTGC
>NZ_JAMOKF010000177.1 GCF_023656545.1 Micromonospora phytophila
GCCGCCCCGAGTTCGGCGCCGCCCGCGTCCGGTCGGCCCGGCACCCCGCCCCCGGCCGACCCGGACGGCGGCGACCACACCGCGTTCATGCCCCGGCTCCCTGGCTGAGCGGGGCCGCGCCGCGCCCCTCCGATACGCTCGGGGGCGTTGACGACCTGCGGCGCAAGGAGCGAGACCGGTGTCTGATCTGTCCCAGATCGTGAAGGCCTACGATGTTCGTGGGACGGTGCCGGACCAGTGGGACGAGCGCGCCGCCGAGGCCCTGGGCGCGGCCTTCACCCAGGTGCTGAACGCCGCCGGCGAGCCCGGCGAGGCGGTGCTCGTCGCGCACGACATGCGTGCCACCGGTCCCGCCCTGGCCGCCGCCTTCGCCGCCGGCGTACGGGCCGAGGGGCGCTCGGTGATCGAGTTGGGGCTCGGCTCGACCGACATGCTCTACTACGCCTCGGGCTCGCTCGGCCTGCCCGGCGCGATGTTCACCGCCAGCCACAATCCCGCTCAGTACAACGGCATCAAGATGTGCCGCTCCGGCGCCCGCCCGATCGGGCAGGACAGCGGGCTGACAGACATCCGCGACCGCGCGCAGGCCATGCTGGACTCCGGCGCGGACCGCCCGGCCGGGAAGCCGACCTCGCCGGCCGAGCGGCGTGACCTGCTGCCCGACTACGCCGCCTACCTGCGCAAGCTGGTGGATCTCTCCGGCATCCGTCCGCTGAAGGTGGTCGTTGACGCCGGCAACGGCATGGGCGGCTACACCGTGCCGACCGTGCTCGGCGACGCCGCCCTGCCGGCGCTGCCGCTGGAGATCGTGCCGCTCTACTTCGAGCTGGACGGCACCTTCCCCAACCACGAGGCCAACCCGCTGGATCCGGCCAACCTGGTCGACCTGCAACGCGCGGTGATCGAGCACGGCGCCGAGATCGGGCTGGCCTTCGACGGTGACGCCGACCGCTGCTTCGTGATCGACGAGCGCGGCGAGCCGGTCTCGCCGTCGGCGATCACCGCCCTGGTGGCGGCCCGCGAACTGGCCAAGCACCCCGGCTCGACGGTGATCCACAACCTGATCACCTCCAGCGCGGTGCCGGAGATCATCCGTGAGCACGGTGGCGAGCCGGTCGTCGCCCGGGTAGGGCACTCCTTCATCAAGGCGGAGATGGCCCGGACCAACGCCATCTTCGGCGGTGAGCACTCGGCGCACTACTACTTCCGGGACTTCTGGTTCGCCGACACCGGCATGCTCGCCGCCATGCACACCCTCGCCGCCCTGGGCGAGCAGTCGCTGCCGCTGTCCGTGCTGGCCGGCGAGTACGAGCGGTACGTCGCCTCGGGTGAGATCAATTCCACGGTGGCCGACCAGGCCGCGAAGGTGGCCGAGGTGCGGGCCGCGTACCCGGAGGCGGAGGCCGACGAGCTGGACGGGCTCACCCTGCGCTTCCCGGACGGCGCCTGGTTCAACCTGCGTGCCTCCAACACCGAGCCGCTGCTGCGGCTCAACGTCGAGGCGCCGGACCGGGAGCGGATGACCTCGCTTCGCGACGAGGTGCTCGACCGGGTTCGCCGATAAGATCGCCTGCGCCGGTCGGCACCGCCGACCGGTGACACCGCATACGTGGAAGGAGCCGCGCCGTGGCCCTGGACCCGCAGTTGCTGGAAATCCTCGCCTGCCCGGACACGCACCACGCCCCGCTGGACTACGACGCGCAGGCGCAGACGCTCACCTGCACCGAGTGCGGCCGGATCTTCGAGGTCCGCGACGACGTGCCGGTGCTGCTGCTGGACGAGGCCCGCGGCGGCCCCACGGAGCGGTCATGATCGACGGAACGGCCGGGGTCAGCGGCCGTCGCGACCCGGACGAGGCCCTGCTCGACAACCCGGACGCGCTCGCCGAGCACGACCCGGGCGGCATGCTGCGGCACACCGCCTCCGCCGGCGCGCAGGTCCGTGAGACGGCCGCCTTGGCCGCCGAGGCCAACCTTCAGGTGCTCGCCGACGAGGGACGGCCGCGCGCGGTCGTCATCGCCGGCATCGGCACCGCCGGACGTACGGGGGACGTGCTGGCCACGGTCGCCGGGCCGCGCTGCCCGGTGCCGGTCATCCCGCACCGCAGCGCCGGCGTGCCCGGCTGGGTGGGCGCCGCCGACGTGGTGATCGCGGTCAGCGCCTCCGGTCGCAGCCCCGAGGCGCTGGGCGCCGCGGAGGCCGCGCACCGGCGGGGCGCCCGGCTGGTCGCCGTGGGCGCACCGGATTCGCAGTTGCAGTCCGTGGCCGAGCGGGCCCGGGCGCCGTTCATCCCGGTGCCCCGGCGCGCCCCGGCCCGGGCCAGCCTTTGGGCGCTCACCGTGCCGGTTCTGCTGGCCGCCCGTACGCTCGGGCTGGTGAAGGTCAACGAGGCGGATCTGGCGGAGACGGCGGCGCGGCTCGACGCGGACGCCGACCGCTGCCGCCCGACGGCGGAGTCGTTCGTCAACCCGGCGAAGTCGCTCGCGCTGGGCCTGGCCGGCTCGGTCCCGATCGTCTGGGGCTCGTCGCCGCTGGCCACCGTCGCGGCCCGTCGCTTCGGTGACACCCTGTCGGCCAACGCCCGCTATCCCGTGGTCAGCGGCGCGCTCGGCGAGGCCGGCCGGGGTCGGGTCGGTCTGCTCGACGGCGTCTTCGGCGGCCTGGTCGAGGGGGCGCGGGACATCTTTGCCGACCCCGACGAGGAGGAGCCGAGCGGCACCCGGCTGCGGTTGGTGCTGCTGCGCGACGGCGGCCTGAACGCCGACGAGGACACCGACGAGCCGGTCGCGGTCGAGGAGCGCCGCGCGGAGGCGGTGCAGACCCTCGCCGAGCGGCGGGGCGTGCGCTGCGACGTGGTGACCGCCGAGGGCGGCTCCGCGCTGGAGCGGCTCGCCTCGCTGATCGCCGTGCCGGACTTCGCCTCGATCTACCTCGCGCTCGCCCACGGCCTGGACCCGATGGCGGTCCCGGCGATCACCGAGATGAAGGAGCTGTCGAACCAGTGAGCGCAAATGGCGGGACGAAGGCGATCATCGCCGCCCTGCTGGCCAACGTCGGCATCGCCGTCACCAAGTTCATCGCGTTCCTGCTGACCGGCTCGTCGTCGATGCTGGCCGAGTCGATCCACTCGGTCGCCGACTCGGGCAACCAGGGACTGCTGCTGCTCGGCGGCAAGCGGGCCAAGCGGGAAGCCACCCCGACGCACCCCTTCGGCTACGGCCGGGAGCGCTACATCTACGCGTTCATCGTGTCGATCGTGCTGTTCAGCGTCGGTGGCCTCTTCGCGCTCTACGAGGCGTACCACAAGTGGTCGCACCCGGAGGGCATCACCGCGTGGCAGTGGGTGCCGGTGACCGTGCTGGTGGTGGCCATCGGGATGGAGACCTTCTCCTTCCGTACCGCCATCGTGGAGTCCAACCTGGTCCGGGGCAACCAGTCCTGGGTGAAGTTCGTCCGGCGGGCCAAGGCGCCCGAGCTGCCCGTGGTGCTGCTGGAGGACCTGGGCGCGCTGGTCGGTCTGGTCCTCGCGCTGCTCGGCGTCGGCATGACGCTGATCACCGGCAACGGCAAGTGGGACGCGGCCGGCACGGCGGCGATCGGCGTGCTGCTGGTCGTCATCGCGATCATCCTCGCGATCGAGACCAAGAGCCTGCTGCTCGGTGAGGGTGCGGAGACGCACGACGTCGCCGCGATCGAGAAGGCGATCACCGAGGGCTCCGAGGTCGAGCGGATCATCCACATGAAGACGCTCTACCTCGGCCCCGAAGAGCTGATGGTCGCGGCGAAGATCGGCGTGTCGGCGCGCCACAGCGCCGAGGACCTGGCCCGCGGCATCAACACCGTCGAGGCCCGGATCCGCGCCGCCGTTCCCACCGCCCGCGTCATCTACCTGGAGCCGGACATCTACAGCGCCGCCGCGGAGCAGGCGGGCACCGGGAGTGCCGCGCACACCGCCGTGCCGGGATCCGAGCCGGGCGGGGTCGCCGGGCGGCCCGGGAGCTGATCGGTGGAGCTGCTCTACGGGCCGATCAGGGACTACGCCTGGGGGTCCCGCTCGGCGATCGCCGAGTTGCAGGGGCGTCCGGTGCCGAGCGACGGCCCGGAGGCCGAGCTGTGGCTGGGCGCCCACCCGGGCGGTCCCGCGACGGTCGACCGCGATGGTGACCGGGTCAGCCTGACCGAGCTGCTGCTCGCCGAGCCGGAACACTGGCTCGGCGAGCGGGTGCTCGGCCGGTTCGGCACCCGGTTGCCGTTCCTGCTGAAGGTGCTCGCCGCGGACGCGCCGCTGAGCCTGCAGGCGCATCCGGACGCCGAGCAGGCCCGGGCCGGTCACGCCGCCGACGCCGTACGTCCGGACGGGCACCGTAACTACGTCGACCCGTACCACAAGCCGGAGCTGCTGGTCGCGCTCTCGCCGATGGAGGCGCTCTGCGGCTTCCGGGACCCGGCGGTCTCGGCGGAGGTGCTCGCCGCGTTCGGCGTACCGGCGTTGGCGCCGGTGCTGGCCGCGTTGCGCACCGGGCCGGCGGGGCTGCGCGACGCCGTACGCCTGCTGCTGAGCTGGCCCGCGGCGGAGCGTGACGGGCTGGTGGCGGCCGTGGCGTCGGCGCTGGTCGACGGGGCGGACGCGGAGCTGGTCCGCCAGTTGGCCGCCGCCTATCCGGGCGACCCGGGGGTGCTGGTGGCGCTGCTGCTCAACCGGGTGCGACTGGCGCCCGGGGAGGCGATCTGGATGCCGGCGGGCAACCTGCACGCCTACCTGCGGGGCACCGGCGTGGAGATCATGGCGGCCAGCGACAACGTGCTGCGCGGTGGGCTGACCCCGAAGCGGGTGGACGTGGAGGAGTTGCTCCGGGTGCTGCGCTTCGAGGTGCTCATCGACCCGGTGGTGCCCGCCCTGGAGGTGGCGCCGGGGGTGGCGACGTGGCCGGTGCCGGTGGAGGATTTCGCGCTGCACCGGGTGACGGTGGGCGGGGGGCTGCCGGAGGTGACGCTGTCGGTGCCCGGGCCCCGGGTGGTGCTCTGCCGCGGCGGTGAGCTCTCGGTCGACGACGGGACCGGCGCGGTGGCGCTCGCGCCGGGGCAGGCCGCGGTCGGCACCGCCGCCGCCGGGCCGTTGTGCGTCTCCGGCGCGGGCGAGGCGTACGTCGCGAGCTGCGGACTGCGCTGAGCCCGGTCCGCGGCGGGCACTGAGTCCGGGGCGCCGTCGGCTGGGGCAAGTCCGACTTTCCCGGAATGGCTTGACGCTGCGTTGACCGAGTGTGACTCTATGAGTGCGCAGCGTTATCGCGACGACGGTCCGAGAACGCGCGGGGAACCAAACCGGGGGGATGCACGGGGCGGCCGGCTGGTGGACGGAAAGTCCGTCCATGACCGACCGCCCCGTGCGCTGTCCGCCGTCGACCGCTCCGCGCGCCGTCAGCGGGCGCGCGTAAGGTGGAAGGTCGCGCAGCACAATCGTCCGACAGGAGCTTCCATGACCAGCACCCTCCCGGCGTCCGCCAGCGGCACGCCGTCCGAGGCCCGGCCGAGCACCCTCGCCGAGGGCGACTACAAGGTGGCGGATCTGTCGCTCGCCGAGTTCGGGCGCAAGGAGATCATGCTCGCCGAGCACGAGATGCCCGGCCTGATGGCGATCCGTCGTGAGTTCGCCGACGCCCAGCCGCTCGCGGGCGCCCGTGTCACCGGGTCGCTGCACATGACCATCCAGACCGCCGTCCTGATCGAGACCCTGGTCGCGCTCGGCGCGCAGGTCCGCTGGGCGTCCTGCAACATCTTCTCCACCCAGGACCACGCCGCCGCCGCGATCGTCGTCGGCCCGACCGGCACCCCCGAGTCCCCGGCGGGCGTCCCGGTCTACGCGTGGAAGGGCGAGAGCCTCCAGGAGTACTGGTGGTGCACCGAGCAGGTGCTCACCTGGCCCGACGGGCACGGCCCGAACATGATCCTCGACGACGGCGGCGACGCCACCCTGCTGGTGCACAAGGGCGTCGAGTTCGAGAAGGCCGGCGTCGTGCCGCCGGTCGAGTCCGCCGACTCCGAGGAGTACGCGGTCATCCTCGAAGTGCTGCACCGCTCGCTCGGCGAGGACGGCCAGCGCTGGACCCGGATCGCCGCCGGGATCAAGGGCGTGACCGAGGAGACCACCACCGGCGTGCACCGCCTCTACGAGATGCACCGCGCCGGCACCCTGCTCTTCCCGGCCATCAACGTCAACGACTCGGTGACCAAGAGCAAGTTCGACAACAAGTACGGTTGCCGGCACTCGCTGATCGACGGCATCAACCGGGCCACCGACGTGCTCATCGGCGGCAAGATGGCGGTCGTCATGGGCTACGGCGACGTCGGCAAGGGCTGCGCCGAGTCGCTGCGCGGCCAGGGCGCCCGGGTCGTGGTGACCGAGGTCGACCCGATCTGCGCGCTCCAGGCGGCGATGGACGGCTACCAGGTCGCCACCCTGGACGACGTGGTCGAGCAGGCGGACATCTTCATCACCGCCACCGGCTGCTTCAACGTCATCACCAACGAGCACATGGCCCGGATGAAGCACCAGGCCATCGTCGGCAACATCGGCCACTTCGACAACGAGATCGACATGGCCGGCCTGGCCAAGCGCTCCGACGTCGAGCGGCTGAACATCAAGCCGCAGGTCGACCTGTGGCGTTTCGCCGACGGGCACGCCGTCATCGTGCTCTCCGAGGGTCGCCTGCTGAACCTGGGCAACGCCACCGGGCACCCGAGCTTCGTGATGTCGAACTCGTTCGCCAACCAGACGATCGCCCAGATCGAGCTCTTCACCAAGACCGAGGAGTACCCGACCGGCGTCTACGTGCTGCCGAAGCACCTGGACGAGAAGGTCGCCCGGCTGCACCTGGGCGCGCTCGGCGCCAAGCTGAGCACCCTGACCAAGGAGCAGGCCGCGTACCTCGGCATCTCCGTGGAGGGCCCGTTCAAGCCGGAGCACTACCGCTACTGATCCGACGCGTTCCCACCGGGCCGGCCGCGCACGCGGCCGGCCCGGCGCACGTTCGGGGCCGGACGACGGTGTCGGCGGGGCGGGTCGGCTCACCGGACCGACCAGGCCCGAGCGGGACGGGCGCGGCGGCGGGTCAGTCCGGGTGGGAGCGGCGGCGGGCCGGGCGGATCCAGGTCCAGACGCACCAGGCGAGCCAGGCCAGCGAGACCACGGTGGCCAGCGTGCGCAGCCGCAGCGCGCTGAGCAGCAGCACCACCGCGAGGACGGCCAGCCACGGCCCGAAGGCCCTCACGACCGCCACCGGCCGAGCACCAGCCGGCGCGCCACCGACGGGGCCACCCACGACCAGACGCAGACGACCAGCCAGCACAGGCCGAAGAGGCCGGCGAGCAAATCCAGCCCGGCGAGGTTGAGCACCACGACGACGCCGACGGCGAGCAGCCAGGTGCGGAACGTCCCCAGCCGGTAGAGCGGTCGCAGCGGCAGCAGCAGCGGGTGGGCGTGGACCCGGGACTCCCAGGCGGCCTCGGCGTAGTCGGCGTCGGTCGGGTCGTGCGCCAGCGCCTGACCGAAGGCGCGGTGGGCCGTGCCGACCCGACCGCGCCGGGAGGCGGCGACGCCGTGCAGGGCGAGCGCCACCGGGTGGCTCGGCCACGCCCCGAGGAACTCCCGGGCGATCCGCTCGGCGGCCCGGTCGTCGCCCCGGGCGTACGCGAGCTGGAAGCGGGAGGAGAAGACGGGCGGGGCGTCCGGCGCCAGGGCCGCGGCCCGGGCGACCAGGCGTTCGGCCTTGTCGGTCTGGCCCACGGCGCAGCAGAGGTCGGCGTACTGGCAGAGCAGCCAGGGGCTCTGCGGCGCGATGGCCAGCGCGTCGAGCAGCGCACGTTCGGCCGGGGCGTACTCCAGGCGGTGGCGCAGCGCCAGACCGAGCCGGCCGAGCAGTTCGGCGTCCGGGCCGCATTCGGCCAACCCCTGCCGTACGACGGCGACGACGTCGTCCCAGCGGTCCAGTTCGGTCAGCGCGGCGGCCCGCAGCCGGAACGCGGCGGTGCCGGTGGCCGCGCCGGCGGGGAGCCGCCCCAGCTCGTCCAGGGCCTGCTCCGGCCGGTTCAGCTCCAGCAGGTGGGCGACCCGGGAGAGCTGGGCGTCGGGGGCGCTCACGCGGCGGCCAGCAGGAGGAGCAGCGCGGCCTCGGCGAAGCCGAGCACCAGCACCGCGGCGATGCCCGGGCCCCAGAGTGACGCCGGCTCGCCGCCGCGCAGCTCGTACGCCCGGTACCGGCCCTTCTGAGTGGCGGAGACCGCCAGCCAGACCAGCCCACCGGCCAGCGCCCCGATCCACCGGCCGGGGCGTTCCGTGCCGGCGGCGCCCGCCGAGAGGGTGACCACCACCCGGGCGACCAGCCCGGCCACCCCGGCGCCGAGCACGGTCAGCGTGGCCCGCCGGGGCAGCCCCAGGCGGCCCGAGTTGACCAGGGCGAGCACGGTGACCGCGGTCGGGCCGCCGAGGACGGCGGGGAAGAACAGCGACTGCGGGCGCCATGGTGGACGTCGCACCTCGTACGCCGCCGGCGCGATGGTGGGGGTGAACAGGTCGTCGGCCACGGTGGTCCTGTCTGGGGTAGGGGCGAGCCGGATCCTGCCACAGCGACCCGCCGGTCGAGGCCCCGGTGACCGTCGCGACGCGGCGTGCGCGCTCGGGGGAGTGACGTCGTCGGCGATGGACTTGACGAGCCCGCCACGTCAGGAGGAAGGTATGCCTGCCCTAAGTTATGGCAGGCAACCCTAAGTAGGGCATGGATGTTCGCGACTCACGGGCCGTCGCGGCGCGCCTGACCGTCCCACGAGGAGAACAGCTCTGATGCGTACCACCTGTTTCCTGGCGCTGGCCGCCGCCGGCGTGCTCGCCACCGCCGGCGTGACCGGTTGCAGCGACCGCGCGGAGCAGGACGACAGCGCCGCCGGCCCGATCACGGTCAAGGCCAGCGACACGGCCTGCGAGGTCGGCCGCACCGACCTCAGCGCCGGCACGGCGACCTTCGCGGTCACCAACTCCGGCGCCAAGGTGACCGAGTTCTACGTCTACGCCGCCGGTGACCGGGTGATGGGCGAGGTGGAGAACATCGCCCCCGGACTGAGCCGTGAGCTGCGCGTCGAGCTGCCCGCCGGGACGTACGAGACGGCGTGCAAGCCGGGCATGATCGGCAAGGGCATCCGGGGCGCGCTGAAGGTCAGCGGGTCCGCCGCGCCGCTCACCCAGGACGCCGCGCTCGCCGGGGCCACCGAGAACTACCAGCGTTACGTGCGCAGCCAGACCGCCGCGCTGCTGACGAAGACCGAGGAGTTCGTGGCCGCGGTCAAGGCCGGCGACGTGGCGAAGGCCAAGGCGCTCTACCCGGTGGCCCGCACCTATTGGGAGCGGATCGAGCCGGTCGCGGAGATCTTCGGCGACCTCGACCCGAAGATCGACGGTCGGGAGGAGGTCATCGAGGAGGGCATGGAGTTCACCGGCTTCCACCGGATCGAGAAGGACCTCTGGACCACCGGGAACATCAGCGCCGACGGCCCGATCGCCGACCGCCTGCTCGCCGACGTCAAGGAGATCGTGGCGAAGGCGAACGCCGAGAAGCTCTCCCCGCTCCAGCTCGCCAACGGCGCCAAGGAACTCCTCGACGAGGTGGCCAGCGGCAAGATCACCGGCGAGGAGGACCGCTACTCGCACACCGACCTGTGGGACTTCAACGCCAACCTGGAGGGCTCGAAGGCCGCCGTCGCCGCACTCCGCCCCGCCCTGGAGCAGCGCTCCCCGGAACTGGTCACCCAGCTGGACACCGAGTTCGCCAACGTCGAGGCGCTGCTCGGCAAGCACCGTGACGGCGACGGCTGGAAGCTGCACACGGCGTTGAACAAGACCGAGCTCAAGGAGCTGTCGGACGGCATCAACGCCCTCGCCGAGCCGATCAGCAAGGTGGCCGCGGTCGTCGCCCGATGACCGCCGCCGAAGAGTCGATGACCGAGCAGAACGCGAAGCGGCTGTCCCGGCGGCGGGTGGTCGCCCTGGCCGGCGCCGGGGTGGCCGGGGTCGCCGGAGTGGCCGCCGGGACGGGCGCGCTGCTCCGGGGCGCGGCGGAGCCCGCCCGCGCCGGCGACACCGCCGGGGCGGTGCCGTTTCACGGCGAACACCAGGCCGGTATCACCACGCCCGCCCAGGACCGCCTGCACTTCGTCGCCTTCGACGTGGTCACCAAGGACCGCGCCCGGCTGGTCGAGCTGCTCCAGGAGTGGACGGCCGCGGCCGCCCGGATGACCGCCGGCCGCGACGCCGGGGTGATCGGCGCGGTCGGCGGCGTTCCGGAGGCCCCACCAGACGACACCGGTGAGGCCCTCGGCCTGCCCCCGTCGCAGCTGACCCTCACCGTCGGCTTCGGCCCGACCCTGTTCCGCGACGCGCAGGGGCGGGACCGGTTCGGCATCGCCGACCGGCGGCCCGCCGCCCTGGCCGAGCTGCCCCGCTTCCCCGGCGACGCGCTGCGCCCCGAGCTCTCCGGCGGGGACCTCTGCGTCCAGGCCTGCGCCAACGACCCGCAGGTGGCCGTGCACGCCATCCGCAACCTGGCCCGCATCGGCATGGGCGTGGTGAGCGTCCGGTGGTCGCAGCTCGGCTTCGGCCGCACCTCGTCGACGTCGCGGGACCAGGCCACGCCGCGCAACCTGTTCGGCTTCAAGGACGGCACCGCCAACCTCAAGGCCGAGGACGCCGCACTGCTCCGCGAGCAGCTCTGGGTGCAGCCGGGCGACGGGCCGGACTGGATGACCGGCGGGTCGTACCTGGTCACCCGCAAGATCCGGATGTTGGTCGAGACCTGGGACCGGACCTCCCTGGCGGAGCAGGAGGAGATCGTCGGGCGGACCAAGGGCGCCGGCGCGCCGATCGGCCGCACCGGCGAGTTCGACGAGCCGGACTTCGCCGCCACGGGCGAGGACGGCCAGCCGCTGATCGCCGAGCGCGCCCACGTGCGGCTGGCCCATCCCAGCCGGAACGACGGCGCCCGCCTGCTGCGCCGGGGCTACAACTTCGTGGACGGCTCGGACGGCCTGGGCCGGCTCGACGCCGGGCTCTTCTTCATCGCCTACCAGCGGGACCCGCGCCGGCAGTTCGTGCCGGTGCAGACCCAGCTGGCCCGGCACGACGTGATGAACGAGTACCTGCGACACGTCTCCAGCGGCCTCTTCGCCTGCCCGCCCGGGGTGCGCGACGGCGGCGACCACTGGGGACGGGCGCTCTTCGCCTGAACCCGGTCAGCCGCCGGACCTCTCGGCGGTGGCCGTCGCCGGTCGTACCGCCGGTTGGGCCCGGCCCGGCACGGGTGGCGCGGGGC
>NZ_JAMOKF010000178.1 GCF_023656545.1 Micromonospora phytophila
CACGCTCGGGCCGACCCGCGGCGCGGCGCACACCACGACCTCCTGACCGCCCGCGTCGGCGGCGACGGGGGTGAGACCGTCGGGCGGGCGGCGGGGGGACGGGATCCGGGCGGGCACGGACGGCGGGCTGAGGGTGCGACCGCGCCAGAGGTAGCCGCCGGCCAGCAGGGTGGACAGGCCGACGAGGGCGAAGAGCAGGCGGTAGTCCAGCACGCCGACGAGCAGGGCGCCGGCACCGATGGAGAGCGCCTGCGGGCCGCTGATCACCGCCTCCGAGGCCGCGGCGACCCGGCCGAGCAGCCCGGGCGGGGTACGCCGCTGGATCAGCGTGTGCAGCCCGACCATGGTCAACGGCAAGGACACCCCGGCCAGCAGGACCGCGACGAAGCCGAGCCAGAGACTCGGGTACGTCAGCGCCAGCGCGGCCGGCCCGAAGAACGCCACCCCGGCGGCGAGCGTGCCCACCTCACCGGCGCGGCGGACCACCCCCGGCGAGAGCAGCCCACCGACCAACCCGCCGATCCCCTGCACGGTGACCAGCACGCCGACGAACGCGGCGTCCCGACGGAGCCCCTGGTCGACGTACGCGAAGATCAGTGATTCGCTGAAGCCCATCACCAGCGAGCCCAGCCCGTAGCCGAGCAGCGCCCGGCGCAGCGCCGGCTCCCCGGCCAGGTGCCGCAGGCCGGCGCCCAGCTCGGCGGGCCACCGCAGCTCCGGCCCGGCGGGTGGGTTCTCCGCCACCCGCAGCATGCCCACCACGACGGCCGCCGCCAGGAAACCGGCCATCCCGATCGCCGCCAGCAGCCACCCGCCGACGGCCGCGTAGACCCCGGCGCCGGCCAGCGGGCCGATCAGCCGCAGTCCCTGGCGCACGGTCTGCAGCACCCCGTTCGCCTCGGCCAGCTCCTCGATCGGGACCAGTTGCCGGATCAGGCCGCTGAGCACCGCGCTGAGGGTGATGTACGACAGGCCGTAGAGCGCCGCCACCGTGTAGATGATCCAGACGTCGGCCCGGTCCCGAACCGCGAAGAGCGGGGTAAGCAGCACCGCCGTCGCCAGGTTGGCCGCCACGAAGAAGGGGCGTCGCGGGTAGCGGTCGACGAACCAGCCGACCAGTGGAGCCAGCGTCATCGGCGCGATGATCGCGAAGATGGTGGCGCCGGCGAGCCCGTCCGACCCGGTCAGGTCCTTCACCCAGATGGCGAGCGCGAGCAGCAGGATCGACTCCGCGGCCATGCTGGCCAGCAGGCCGCCGAAGAGCAGACGGAAATCCGGGCGGCGCAGGACGGTGCGCATGGGTCCCTCCGGCGGGCTGGTACGCGCCTGCGGCGCGCGGGGGTGACGCGGACGGGTCCGGACGCCGTCGTGCCGGCCGTCGCACCCTTCCACGGTCCTCTTTTCTGCAAGACACGCCCCCGCCGGAACCGTCGGCGGGGGTTGCGCCGTCCATACTGACCGTGGGGGGCGAATTTCATACAGTTACCGTCGCGTCCGCGGCGGTCGACGGGAAAAGAGGACGCCGTGCCTCCTGCCTCACCCAGCCCGATCCTGCGCCGCCGCAGGTTGGGCACCGAGTTGCGCCGGCTGCGGGAGACAGCCGGTCTCACCGGGGACCAGGTCATCGAGCGGATCGGCTGGGCATCCGCGTCCAAGCTGTCCCGCCTGGAGAACGGCCGCAGCCGCCCGGACCCGGACGACGTCCGCGTCCTGCTGGATCTCTACGGGGCCGACGCGGCGCTGCGCGAGGAGTTGCTCGGCATCACCCAGGAGGCCGGCGACATGCGCGGCTGGCTGAAGAACTACCCGGTGATGACCCAGCAGCAGCGCAGCTTCGCCGAGCTGGAGGCGGGCTGCGCGGAGATCTCCGAGTACAACCCGGTGCTGGTGCCGGGGCTGCTCCAGACGCCGGGCTACGCGGGGGTGCGGATCGCCTCGGCCCGGCAGGTCGGCGAGGAGGCCGGTGACCCGGAGGGCACGGAGGACATCGACACCGAGGTACGCGCCCGCCTGGCCCGGCAGTCGCTGCTGACCCGCACTCCCGACGCGCCCCGCTACACGGCGGTGCTGGAGGAGGCGGCGCTCGGCGGCCGGGCGGGGCCGCCCGAGGTGCTCCGGGAGCAGCTGGTGCAGCTCTGCGACCTGGCCCTGCTGCCGAACGTCACGCTGCACGTGCTGCCACGGGACACCCAGATCGGTGGCTGGTACCTGCCGCCCACCGCGTTCTCGCTCTACCGGTTCGCCGACCCGCTCGACCCGGAGACGCTGGCCATCGAAGGGGGGTTCACCGACGTCATGTCGACCGAGGCAAACGCCCTAAATCGCTATAAAGTAGTGTTCGAGTGGTTATGCACGGCGGCGCTCTCCGCATCGGACACCCTCTCCTGGCTCATCGAAGCGACGGGACGGCTGACCGACACGGCGACGGCGCCCACAGTGGCGTACGGGTCGACAATGGCGCCGACCCAACGCCGCCGGCACTCCGGACGCCTGACGGAACGGTGATCCACGGGGGACCCCACCGTCGGGTCGTGCGGCGCCACTCGTTCCATCGGTGCAGTTCACCTCAGGAGTGAAACGATGAACGAGATCCACAACACCCCGTCCGTCCGCGCGCAGTTGGCGGATGCCCCGTGGCGTACCAGCACCCGCAGTCAGACCTCGAACTGCGTCGAGGTCGCTCCGCTGCGTACCGGCCCGGCCGCGGTGGCCCTGCGTGACAGCAAGGACCGGGGCGGTCCGGTGCTGCTGTTCAACCGAGCGGGATGGCTGGGCTTCATCACCGGCGCGAAGAACGGACAGTTCGATCTGAACTGATCGACCGAGCGTCACGGGGCCGCCGGCACGGAGCCGGCGGCCCCGTCGTGTCTCCACCCACCCGACCCCGCTGACCAGGGATCCACTGATCGGACGAGGCTCGAGACAAAAAGTCGCGTTTCACTTGCTGGGACGACCACCGGGCGTAACATGACGACGAAGTGACGTGGAACTTCCACCCACAGTCAGCTGTCGCGGTTCATCCGGAGACCCTCATGCGGTTCCTGATCGTTCGCACCGACATTCGCGCCGCCGCCGACGTGGACATCGTCGCCGCCTGGGCCGGCGGATCCCGCCTGCGGGACGAAACCACCACGCCCGAACCGCGCCGGCAGATCGTGCACGCCGAGGACCGGGACGCCGCGTTGCTGCTGGCCCGGGCCCTCGCCACGGTGGGCGCGGTCAAATCCGGCCGGCAACGGGTCAAGGTGCTCCCGCTCGACGCTCCGCAGCCCGGCTGGCCCGGGTCGCCGGGCGACCCCGGCAGCTGACCGGCAGACGTCCGTCGTGGCCGGACCGGCTCCCCCGCCGTGTTCCTTGCCCCAGCCGACCACGACGGTCCGTGTTCCCGGCCCGTGGCCGTCGCGGCAACGACGGCCACGGGCCGGGACCGCACGACCGGTGGACCGGCACCGCGTGACCGGCCGAGTGGCTCACACGTGACCGGCCGAGTGGCTCACGCGTGACCGGCCGAGGGGCTCAGCAGTGGCCGTCGAGCCAGCGGTGGATCAGGAACAGCGCGATCGACGACGGCGGGGGCAGCACCAGCCGGGCGTCGCCGCCCACCTCGACCGCCCGCCCGGCCAGCGCCGCCCCGATCTCCGTCCGGGAGAACCACCGGGCGTCCGCGATTTCCGTCGGGTCGACGTGGACCGGGTGCTCCGGGTCGGCGGTGGCGAGGAAGCCCAGCATCAGCGAACCGGGGAACGGCCACGCCTGGCTGCCCACGTACGAGATTTCCTCGACCGCGACGCCGACCTCCTCGCGGACCTCGCGCAGCACCGCGGCCTCGGCCGACTCGCCCGGCTCGACGTAGCCGGCCAGGCAGGAGTACCGGCGTTGGCCGGAGCCGTGCGGCCAGGCGGCGTTGTTGCCGAGCAGGCAGCGCCCGTCCGGGCCGGCCACGCCGTCGTGCACCAGCACGATCATCGCCGGATCGGTACGCGGCCAGATCCGGTCCCCCGTCCCGTCCACCCGCGACCAGCCGGCCTCGTCCACCTCGGTCGGTTGCCCGGTGGCCGAGGAGTAGCGGTGCCGCAGGTGCCAGTTGACCAACGCCAGGGCCGTGGTGAAGAGCCCGGCATCCCGGTCGCCGAGCAGGTGACCGACCTCCCGCAGGTGCGCCGCCCTGGTCCCGGGCAGCGTCGGCAGCGGGGCGTCCACCGCGAACACCGGCACCCCGTCCGGCTCGACGCCGAGGAAGATCGGGGACGGCGCCGCCGGCAGGTCGGCCGATTCGCTCAGCACCAGCACCGGCGGGGAGGCGTCGGTACGCACCAGCGCCCGGCCCTCGGCGGTGGAGTCGAGCACCAGCACCCGGGCCCGGCTCCAGGCCTGCGCCAGCCACCCGGGGTCGGTACGCCGGTGCGCCGCCCGGTCGAGCGTGGAGCGTGCCAGCGGCGGCGCGACCTCCCCGCTCACGCCGCACCCCGACCGGCCGGCCCGACCGCACCGCGGGTCGCCGGGCCGACCGGCAGCGCCCAGGTCACGGCTGCACCGGCTCGGTGACGACGGGGGTCAGCGCGGCGAGCTGCGGCGCGATTCGCTCGGCGTCGCCCAGCACCACGGTGACCGCGCGGGCCGGGGCCAGGTAGCGGGCCGCCGCCTCGGCGACGTCGGTCACGGTGGCCTTCGCCAGCCGGGCGGCGTGCTCGGCCAGGAAGTCCAGGCGCAGCCCGTTGCCGGCGTACGCGCTGGTCAGCGAGGCGAGCCCGGCCTGGGTGGACATGCCGAGCTGGAGGGTGCCGAGCGCGTACTGGCGGGCCTGCTCCAGCTCGTCGGCCCTGACCGGCAGCGACGCCAGCCGGCCCAGCTCGTACGTCGTCTCCAGCAGCGCCGGCCCGGTCACCTCGGTGGCCACCTCGGCGGCGGCCACCAGCACCGACCCGGCCACCGAGTGCTCGACCAGGGAGTGCGGCCCGTAGGTGTAGCCCTTGTCCTCGCGGATGTTCTCCACCCAGCGCGAGGAGAAGTAGCCGCCGAAGATCAGGTTGGC
The DNA here is from genome assembly GCF_023656545.1 of Micromonospora phytophila. Taxonomy (GTDB): domain Bacteria; phylum Actinomycetota; class Actinomycetes; order Mycobacteriales; family Micromonosporaceae; genus Micromonospora; species Micromonospora phytophila. The sequence continues at coordinate 5,033 of NZ_JAMOKF010000178.1, forward strand.
CAGTTGCAGCGCGGCGTGGTCCGGGTGGGTGCGCGGCACCGCCGGCAGCGCGATCCGCAGCGACGACTGCACCGACCCGGGCCGGTCGACCAGCAGCAACGGGCCGGGCTGCAGCGGCGGGGCGGGCGGCAGGTCGGCGGTGTGCCCGGTGCCGTTCCACCCGGACAGCGCCTGCTCGGCGGCGTCCAGCGCCCGCTCCGGCTGCACGTCGCCGACCAGCACCAGCACCGCATCGGCCGGGTGCACCCGCTGGGCGTGCAGCGTCCGCAGCACGCCCGGCCGGACCGACCGGAGCTGCTCCGGCTCCGGGGTCTGCACCGCGTACGGGTGCTTGCCGTAGATCCGCTTGAGCAGGGCGGTGCGGGCCAGGTGCGCCGGCTGGCTCTGCGCGACCTGGATCCGGTCGATCAGCCGGTCCCGCTCGGTGCCGACCCAGTCGGGCGGATAGGTGGCCCCGGTCAGCACGTCGGCGAGGATCTCCAGCATCCGGTCCAGCCCGGTGACCAGCCCGGCCCCGGAGAGCATCAGCCGGTCCGGGTCGACCCCGGCCGACAGCCCACCGCCGACCTTCTGCAGCTCGGCGGCGACCTGGGTGGCGGAGTGGGTCTGCGTGCCGGAGAGGATGGTCTGCGCGAGCATCGCGCCCCGGGCCAGCGGCGCCCGGCCGAAGGGCATCCAGAGCCGCAGCTCGACCAGCGGGACCGCCGGCCGGCGTACCGCGATCACGGTGAGCCCGTTGCCCAGCGTCCGCTCGCCCTGCTTCGGCAGCTTGAGCTTGCGGGTCGGGCCGAGCGGCGGCAGCGACCGCGGCCCGGCCTGCGCGGTTGCCGTCACCTTGCCCTTCTTCGTTCGCGACTGCGGGGCTCGCACACCCGGCTCACTCCTCGCGCTCACCGGCATTCCTTCGTTCGCGACTGCGGGGCTCGCAACCTTGGCTCACTCCTCGCGCTCACCTGGCACCTCCGGGGATGACCTCGATGGACGCGCGGCGCTCCGGCCGTAGGGTGGCGGCGGCGGCGCGGACCTGCTCCTCGGTGACCTCGCCGACCAGCCGGGGCAGCTCGTTGAGCAGGCCCGGCTCGCCGCGCTGCTGCTCCAGCACGGCCATCTGCAGCGCCCGGCCGAGCACCGCGTCGGTGTCCCGCAGCAGGTGGGTCGCCATCCGGGCCTGGGTGCGGGCCAGCTCACCGTCGGTGAGACCGTCGGTGGCGAGCCGGTCCAGTTCCTCGTCCATGGTGCGCAGCACCTTGTCGACGTCCCCGCCGGGCGGCAGGTGGGCCTGGAGCAGCAGCGCGGTGGGGTCCCGCACGTCGAACGGGTCGCCCATGAAGCCGAGGTAGCCGCCGAGGCTGGTCACCGACCGGTCCCGCTGGACCAGCCGCTCGACCAGCCGGGAGGCGTCGCCGTCGGTGAGCACCTCGGCCAGCACCACGTAGGGCAGGTAGCCGGCGAAGTCGGTGACCGGGTCGGGCACCCGCCAGGCCCCGGCCACCGCCGGCAGCGGGGCCAGCTTGTCGGTGTACGAGGTGCGCCGCTCGGCGGCCAGGTCGGGCTCGGTGAAGTCGGGCCGCTTCGGGGCGGGGCGGGCCGGCACGTCGCCGAAGTGCCGCTCGATCAACGCCGTCGCCTCGGTGACGTCGACGTCCCCGCTGACCGCCAGCACGGCGTTGCCACTGGCGTAGTAGCGCCGGAAGAAGTCGGCGGCGTCGGCGACGGTGGCCGATTCCAGGTCGTCGAAGGAACCGTAGCCGTCGTGCGCGTTCGGGAAGGTGTCGAACATGACCGGCGGCAGGGTCAGCCAGGGGAACCCGCCGTACGGCCGGTTGAGCACGTTGACCCGGATCTCCTCCTTGACCACGTCGACCTGGTTGCGCAGGTTCTCCTCGGTCAGCCGGGGGCCGCGCATCCGGTCGGCCTCCAAGAAGAGCGCCCGCTCCAGCGCGTTGCTCGGCAACGTCTCGAAGTAGTCGGTGTAGTCCAGGTGGGTGGAGCCGTTGAAGGTGCCGCCGGCACCCTGCACGTGCCGGAAGTGGGCCAGCTTCTCCAGGTTCTCCGAGCCCTGGAACATCAGGTGCTCGAAGAGGTGGGCGAAGCCGGTACGCCCCTCGGGTTCGGAGCGGATGCCGACGTCGTAGACCACCGCCACCCCGATCACCGGGGCGCTGCGGTCGGGGGTCAGGACCACCCGCAGGCCGTTGTCGAGGGTGAACCGCTCGACCGGGTATTTCGTCGCTGGAATTCTGGCTCTCCGCGTCGGCACGTGATCGACCCTAGCGCGTCGCCACCTCCGGCACCGGCGACCTCGGGGCAGCGGCCGGCCGCGTCCCCGTCGCGGATCGGACGGCGGTCCCGACGGCCGGTCGGTGGACCCGGCTAAGCCTATTCAACAGGTGGGAATTGCCGGGATGTTGGCACGATCGCGTCCCGGATAGTGGATGGGTCTTGACGCAGCCGGGCGGCTGCCCCAGTCTTCCTACCAACTAAGTAGGAATACTGCGGATTGGATGGACGATGAGACGGCTCCCCTGGCGTCGGCTGCTCTCCCTGGCCACCGTCGCCGTCGTCGGCACGGCGACCCTGGGCACCGCCGCCGCGTGCGGCGACGACAGCGAGAGCGCGGGTGGCGGGTCCGGCCCGGTGACCCTGCGGCTCGGCTACTTCCCCAACATCACCCACGCACCGGCCGTCGTCGGCGTCGAGAAGGGCATCTTCGCCGAAAAGCTCGGCAGCGACGTCAAGCTGGAGACGACCACCTTCAACGCCGGGCCCTCGGCCATCGAGGCGATCTTCTCCGGGGCGCTCGACGCCACGTACATCGGTCCGAACCCGACGGTGAACGCCTTCTCCAAGTCGAAGGGCGAGGCGATCCGGGTCGTCTCCGGCGCGGCGTCCGGCGGCGTCGCGCTGGTGGTGAAGCCCGGCATCACCTCGGCCGAGCAGTTGCGCGGCAAGAAGATCGCCACCCCGCAGCTGGGCAACACCCAGGACGTGGCGATCCGCTACTGGCTCAAGGAGAAGGGGCTGAAGACCACCAAGGAGGGCGGCGGTGACGTGACGATCGTCCCGCAGGAGAACGCCCAGACGGTGGAGACCTTCGGCAGCGGCGCGATCGACGGCGCCTGGGTGCCCGAGCCCTTCGTCTCCCGGCTGGTCAACGCCGGCGGCAAGGTGCTCGTCGACGAGCGCGACCTCTGGCCGGACCGGAAGTTCGTCATCACCAACCTGATCGTCAGCACGAGGTTCCTCAAGGCCCACCCGGACGTGGTGAAGAAGCTGGTGGAGGGGCAGGTCGCGGCGAACGAGTTCGTCAACGGCAAGCCGGACGAGGCGCAGCAGGCCATCTCCGGCCACATCGGCAAGATCACCGGCAAGCCGTTGGACCTCAAGCTGATCAAGCAGGCCTGGCCGACGTTGGAGTTCACCAACGACCCGATCGCCTCGTCGCTGAAGACCGGGCTCGACCACGCCGTCGCGGTCGAACTCACCAAGCCGGTCGACCTGGACGGGCTCTACGACCTGACGTACCTCAACGAGGTGCTCAAGTCCGGCGGCAGGCCCGAGGTCAGCCTGCCATGACGTCGACCACGACGACGCGGCGCAGCGCGACCGGCTCGGTCGCGCTGCGCGGCGTGACCAAGGTGTACGGGCGCGGCGCGAACGCCGTCCTCGCCCTGGACGGGGTCTCGCTCGACGTCGCGCCCGGAGAGTTCGTCTGCCTGGTCGGCGCCTCCGGCTGCGGCAAGAGCACCCTGCTCAACCTGGTCGCCGGGCTCGACCGGGCCAGCGGCGGGGAGATCACCCTCGACGAGGGGGTCAATCCGGGCCTGATGTTCCAGGAGCCGGCGCTCTTCCCCTGGCTGACCGTCGAGGGCAACGTCGAGGTGCCGCTCAAGCTGCGCGGGCTGCCCCGGGCCCAACGGCGGGAACGGGTGGCGGAGCTGCTGCGCACCGTGCACCTGGCCGACTTCGGTCGTAAGCGCCCGCACGAGCTCTCCGGCGGCATGCGGCAGCGCGTCGCGCTGGCGCGCACCCTCGCCCTGGACACGCCGGTGCTGCTGATGGACGAGCCGTTCGGCGCCCTGGACGCGATGACCCGGGACATCCTGCACGACGAGCTGGAACGGATCTGGACCGAACGGCGGCTCACCGTGCTCTTCGTGACGCACAACGTCCGCGAGGCCGCCCGGCTGGCCGACCGGATCATCCTGCTGTCCAGCCGGCCGGGCCGGATCCTCTGGTCCACCGAGGTGGACGTGCCCCGGCCCCGACGCATCGACTCCCCGGAGGTCTCCGCCATCGCGGCCGAGGTCACCGACCGGCTCCGTACGGAGGTGGGCCGCCATGGCCAGTGACACCCTCACCACCGGCCCGCGTACCGACGCGGAGATCACCGGACTCGACGCGCTGGACCTCGCCGGCCGGGAGCAGGGTCTGTCCCGGCTGCGCCGGCTCTGGTCGGCCACCTGGCCGAAGCTCGCCGCGCTGGGGCTGGCCCTGGCTGTCTGGCAGGCGGTGGTCTGGACCGGCTGGAAGGACCCGTGGGCGCTGCCGGGCCCCGGCCCGGTCTTCGCCGACCTGGGCGGCTACCTGCTCAGTCCGATGCTCTGGGACGGCCTCGCGACCACCGGCCGGCGGGCCGCCGTCGGCTTCGCCGCCGCCATCGCGGTCGGGCTGGTGATCGGGCTCGGGGTGGCCCGGGTCCGGGTGCTCCGGGCCGCGCTCGGCTCGATGATCACCGCCCTGCAGACCATGCCGTCGATCGCCTGGTTCCCGCTGGCGATCATCCTCTTCCAGCTCAGCGAGGAGGCGATCTTCTTCGTGGTGGTGCTCGGCGCCGCGCCGTCCATCGCCAACGGGGTCATCCACGGCGTGGACTACGTGCCGCCGCTGCTGCTGCGGGCCGGCCGCAACCTGGGCGCCCGGGGCGTCAACCTCTACCGGTACGTCATCGCGCCGGCCGCGCTGCCGGCGATCGTCGCCGGGTTGAAGCAGGGCTGGGCCTTCGCCTGGCGCAGCCTGATGGCCGGCGAGCTGCTGGTGGTGATCGCCACCCGGACCTCGATCGGCGCCCAGCTCACCTACGCGCGGGAGTTGAGCGAGACGACCCGGCTGATCGCCATCATGATCGTGATCCTGGTGCTCGGCCTCGTGGTCGACTCGGCCTTCGGGGCGGCGGACAAGGCGATCCGGCGCCGCTGGGGCGTGCTGGACCAGGCCGGTCAGTGACGTGTACGTCTCCGCGCGCAGCGACTACGCGCTCCGGGCCATGCTCGCCGTCGCCGACGCCGCCCACGAACCGGCGGGCGGCGGCGAGCTGGTCAAGGCGGCGACCCTGGCCGACAGCCAGGAGATCCCGCTGAGCTTCCTCCAGGGCATCCTGGTCGACCTGCGCCGGGCCGGTCTCCTGCTCAGCCACCGGGGCACCGAGGGCGGCTACGCGCTGGCCCGACCTGCGGCGGAGATCAGCGTCGGCGACGTGCTCCGCGCGGTCGGCGGATCCCTCACGACCGTACGCGGACTGCCGGCCGACCGGGCCGGCTACCAGGGGGTGGCCACCGGGCTGCGGGACGTCTGGCTGGCCGTGCACGGGGCGATCGCCCTGGTGGTCGACCGGACCACCCTCGCTGACCTGCTGGCCACGGGGGCGGGCGCGCCCCGACCCGCACCCACCGACCGCGTCCGCTCGGCCGACGCCCGCGGCTGAGCCGGCGGGTTCAGCCGGCGGTGGAGACCGGCCGCCCGGTCGGGCTGTGCAGCTCGACCGGAGCGGCCGGCGCGGCTCCGTCCGGCGTGGCGTGCCACGGCGTGAACACCGCGACCATGGCGAGCAGCAGCCCGGCGAGCGCCACCGCGACCACCAGCAGCAGTTCGCGCAGCGCCCCCGAGCCGGCATCGCCCGCCATGGCCACCCCTCCCGCGCCGGGCGGTCCGCCCGGCTCTTCCCCCGCCCTCAGCCTCGACCATCGGCGGGCGTCGGCACAGTCGCCGATCGGACGCAATCCGCGCTGATTCTCGACTCAGCAGCCGGGGCTCGGAGCGCGGCCGGAGTGAGCGGCCCGCCCCGGCACCGCCGCCCACCTCGAATCCGGCGGGAGCCTGCCCGGGCGGAAAAAGCGACCCGCCCGGGAGGCGTGGATGCCTCCCGGGCGGGTCGTACTACCGGGCTCTCAGGCCCGCAACGTGGTCACCCCGACGTGGAAACGGGGTGCCGGCGGGCCGGCGATCAGGCCGTACGGGGACGGCGGGCGCGGCGGGGGCGACCCGACGCGCGGTGCAGACCGCGGGCGGCATCGGAACCCCGGCCACCCGACC
>NZ_JAMOKF010000017.1 GCF_023656545.1 Micromonospora phytophila
CTCAACGGCCACGCCACATTGGACCGGGACGCCGCACTGGATGGCCACGCCGCGCTGGACGGCCACGCGAGCCCCAGGCTCCACGCCACCACTGACGGCCCCGGACCGGAAGGCCAGGCCCGCCCCGGTCGCCACGCCGGACTGGACGGCCGCGCGATCCGCAGCCGCCACGCCGGATCCGGCGGCCCGAGGCTGGGCGGTGGCGGGCCCACCGGGGAGCCGACGCCCGGCGAGGACCGGGTGGCGATGACCGGCGACGGGCTCGGCGTGACCGGCACCGGGGTGACGGTGAACGCCTCGGCCGGCGACGGCGTCGACCGGGCGGTGCTGGCCGAGTCCCGCCTGGCCGAGCTGCGGGCGCACACCGGCGCCGACGTGGTGGCGGTGACCCTGGACACCGAAGGGGCGGTGGTCGGCGGGGCCGACGGCGAGCCCCGGCGCAGCCACAGCACCCCGGTGCCGGCCAGCCACGCGGTGGGGGCGGGGGACGCGTACCTGGCCGCGATGACGCTGGCGCTGGCCGCCGACGCGCCGCTGCCCACCGCCGCCCAGCTGGCCCAGCTCGCCGCGACCATCACCGTCTCGGACACCGGCACCTGCGTGTGCCGTCGGGAAGATCTGCTCACCGCGCTGGACGTACCGGTCGAGCGGGCCGGTCAGCGGGTGCTGGTCGACGCCGACGAGCTGGACGAGATCGTCGCGGAGCACCGCGCCGCCGGCCGGTCGGTGATCTTCACCAACGGCTGCTTCGACGTGCTGCACCGGGGCCACGTCCGCTACCTCGAGCAGGCCCGGGCGCTCGGGGACCTGCTGGTCGTGGCCGTGAACTCCGACGGCAGCGTACGGCGGCTCAAGGGCCCGGACCGGCCGGTCAACCCGGTCGAGGACCGGACCGCGCTGCTCGCCGCGCTGGCCTGCGTGGACCACGTGGTGGTCTTCGAGGAGGACTCCCCGGCCGGGCTGATCGAGACCATCCGCCCCGACGTCTACGTCAAGGGCGGCGACTACCCGCCGGAGATGGTGCCGGAGGCGCCGCTGGTGCGCCGGCTCGGCGGGCAGGTCCGCACCCTCGGGTACGTGCCGGACCGCTCCACCTCGGCGATCATCGACCGGATCCGGGCGCACAGCCAGGAGCGGGAAGCGGACTCCTCCATGGCGAGCAAGCGGTCGTGAGCCGGCCGCTCGACCTCGGCGCGGCCGAGCAGTTCCGCGCCGAGCGGCTGCTCGACGTGCTGGTCCCGACCCGCAACCGCCCGGCCGAGCTGGCGGTCACCCTCTCCGGGCTGGCCGCCCAGGAGGGCGTGCCCGGCTTCGGGGTGGTGGTCAGCGACCAGTCCGACGGTGACCCGGCGTACCGGCATCCGGCGGCGGCGACCATGGTCCGGACGTTGCGCCACCGGGGGCACCCGGTGCTGCTGACCCGCCGGCTGCCCCGGCGCGGGCTCGCCGAGCACCGGGCCTACCTGCTGGCCGCCTCCACCGCCCGGTACGTGCTCTGTCTCGACGACGACGTCTGGCTGGAGCCGGGGACGCTGAGCCGGCTGGTCAGCGCGATCCAGGAGCTGCGCTGCGGCTTCGTCGGCAACGCGGTGCACGGGCTCTCCTACGCCGACGACGTCCGCCCCGAGACGCACCGACACTACGAGGAGTGGGCGGGCCGCCCCACGCCGGAGCGGATCCGCCCGGGCACCCCGCAGTGGCACCGGGCGTCAATCCACCCGGCCGCGAACCTGCTGCACGTGACGCGGAAGCTCGACCTGCCGCCGGGGGCATGGCGGGCGTACAAGATCTCCTGGATCGGCGGCTGCGTGCTCTACGACCGGGCCAAGCTGGTCGACTCCGGCGGGTTCGACTTCTGGCGGCGGTTGCCGCAGCGGCACCAGGGCGAGGACGTGGCCGCCCAGCTCGCCGTGCTGGCGCGCCACGGCGGCGCCGGCGTCCTGCCCAGCGGGGCGTACCACCTGGAGTCGCCGACGACGGTGACCGAACGGGACGTGGAGGCGTGGGAGGTCGTCCTCGCCGACGAGGACGCCCCGCAGCCGGCCTGACCGCGCGACCACCGCGCCGGGGCGGCGCGACCACCGCACCAGGGCGGGCGGGCGAGAAAGCGCGGGCTCAGGGGGCGCCGGGCTCGGGTCGGAGGAGCTCGCGGGCGGCCTCCAGCACCTCGACCACCGGGACATCCGTGACGAAGGAGTCCCGGTGCGGGCACTCGCCGTCGCCGGGGCGGTGCGGGTAGATGCCGGGGGTGCAGTCGACCCCGCAGACCGGGCAGTGCACCGTCCAGGAGGTGATCGGACGGTGCCGCGCCCGCAGCGGCGTGGCCGTGTTGATCAGGTTGCCGACCCAGTAGACGCCGACCGTCGCGGTGCCCACCGCGGCGGCCAGGTGCAGCGGGCCGGTGTCGTTGGAGACCAGCAGCTCGCAGCCGGCGTAGCAGCCGGCCAGCCCGCCCAGGCTGAGCGTGCCGACCTGGGGGCGGACCGGCACCCCGGCCGCCGCGACCACCCGGTCCACCACGTCCTGCTCGGCGGGGGTGCCGGTGACCAGCACCTCGTACCCGTCGCCGACCAGTTCCCGGGCCACCTCGGCGAACCGTTCGGCCGGCCAGCGCCGACGGGTGTCGGTGGCGCCGGGGTGCAGCGCCACCCGTGGCCGCCGCGCCGGGCCGAGCACCTCGGCCGCTTCCGCCCGGTCGGCGTCGGTGATCGCCAGCGTCGGCACGATCGTGGTGGCCGGGGCGCCGACCAGCGCGGTCACCTCCAGGTAGCGGATCACCTCGTGCTGGTAGTAGACGTAGCGGATCCAGCGGCCCAGCGGCGGTGCGTCCTCGGCCCGCAGGCCGGCGGTGACCCGCGCGCCGAGCCCGCTGACGACCGGGTTGGAGTTGGCGCCGCCGCCGTGCAGCTGCAATGCCAGGTCGAAGCGTTCCTTGCGGGCCGCGGCGAGGAAGTCGTCCATCCGGGACTCCGGCTCGCCCGGGTCGGGGGCGCGGATCCCGGGCGCGGGCGGCACCACCAGCACCCGGTCCACCGGGCCGGGCCGGTCGCGCCACAGCTTCGCGTGCCACGGCGCGCCGATCAGCACGATCTCCGCCGCCGGGTACGCGGCCCGCAGCGCGTCCAGCGCCGGCAGGATGAAGATGAAGTCGCCGAGCGCGTTGGCGCGCAGCACGGCGATCCGTTCGACGTCGGGCACTCGCTCGGCGGCCGGGCCGAGCAGGTTCGGGGTGACCACGCAGTCTCCGCTACGGCCGGTCGATCTCGCCGGCGATGTCCGGGTGGTGCATCTCCCGGTCGGCGGCCGGGTCGGCGGCGCTCGGCGTACTCCCGTTGCGGCCGCTGGGTCGCAGGCCGGCGCGGCCGACGGTGATGGTGCGCGGCGCGGGCCGGGGCGCCCGGGGCAGCCGGACCCGGAGCAGGCCGTGGTCCATCACCGCGTCGATGGCGTCGGGGTCCACCCGGGACGGCAGGTCCACGCGGTACTCGAAGCCGCGGGTCTCGAAGCCGCCGGGGATGCCGTGGTCGGCGTTGACCTCGGCCTCGGAGCGGGCCCGGACGCAGAGCTCCCGGTCGTCCAGCTCGACGGCCACCTCTTCCGGCGCCACCCCGGGCAGCCGCACGACGACCTCCCAGCCGTCGGAGGTCTCGGCCAGCTCGACCTCCGGCGGCCCGGCCCGCCCGCCGACCAGCCGGCTCAGTTCGGACCGCAACGACTGCAACTCGCCCATCGGGTCCCAACCCTGCTGGCGCCCGCGCCAGCCCCGTCCGAACCCGCCGCCGCTCTGCTGTTCGCTCATCGCACCTCTCCGATCCGCTGGGTGGCCGCCGGTGGCCGCAGTGAGCTGGGGGCGTCCAGGCCGGCCTCCCGGTCGACGCCCACGCCGAGCCGGTCGACCAGCTCGCCGCCGAGCCAGGCGCTGACGCCGAGGATGGCCAGCGCGACCACCTCGATGGCGATCAGCGCGCCGCCGGCGGCCCGGGAGTCGGCGTTGAGCCGGACCGCCCAGACCGCGGCGAAGAGCAGGATCACCGCGACGTTGGCGGCGGCGTGGGTGAGCGCCACCCGCTTGGCGCGGGTGCCGGTGGGGATCGCCAGCAGGTCGAACGTCCCGGCCACCGCGGCGAGCAGGCCGACGACCAGGCCGACGGTGATGTTCCAGTACGCGACCTCGCCCAGGAGATCCGGCCCGCCGACGGTGTCCACCAGGTCGAAGAGCACCGCCGTGACGAGCAGGCCGACCGGGAACATCACCAGCATGGGGTGGACGGGGTGACCCAGCACCTTGAGTCGGCTCTCCATGCGGGCCTCCACTGCTCGGTCTCGGTCTCCGGGCGTCGCGTGAGGCGGTACCCCTGGCCCCGAGGGGCAAACCTCGCACTGGTCACGCCCGCCTAGGCTGACGGGGGCGGTCCGCCGGAGCGCTCCGCCAACGGGGTCAACGGTCGGGGGAGGATCACGTGACGGTGGAGATCACTTCGCACGAGGAGTTACGGGAGCTGCTGGGGGCCCCGGCGGCCCGGGCCGTCGCCAAGGAGCGGACGGTCCTGCACGAGCGGGACCGGCAGTGGCTCGCCGCCTCGCCGTTCTGCCTGGTCGCGACGGCCGGGACGGACGGCAGCTGCGACGTCTCCCCCAAGGGGGACCCGCCCGGCTTCGCGCTGGTGCTGGACGAGCGGACCGTCGCCGTCCCGGAGCGGCCGGGCAACAAGCGGGCCGACGGGTACCGCAACATCCTGGACAACCCGCACGTCGGGCTGCTCTTCCTGATCCCCGGGCGCACCGACACGCTGCGGATCAACGGCCGGGCCCGCCTGGTCCGCGACGCGCCCTGGTTCGACGACATGGTCGTCAAGGGGCACCGACCGGTCCTCGCCGTCGTGGTGGAGATCGAGCAGATCTTCTACCACTGCGCCAAGGCGTTCCTCCGCTCGGAGCTGTGGCAGCCGGAGACCTGGCAGCCGGACGCGCTGCCCACCCGCGCCCGGCTCATCAAGGAGGTGGAGGCCCCCGCGGAGAGCCTCGCCGACCTGGAACGCCACTACGGCCCGGACTACGTCACCAAGATCTACACCTGATCCCCGCCCGGGTCGCCCGACGGGCCTCCGCCATTGCTAAAGACATCTTTATAAAGATAGCTTTAGGGTATGTCGCTGCCCGAGGTTAAGCTCTCCGATCCGACCGCCCTGCGCGGGTACGCGCACCCGCTGCGGATGGCCCTGATCGGCCTGCTCCGCCAGCAGGGCCCGCTGACCGCCACGCAGGCCGCCGCCCAGCTCGGCGAGAGCGTGCCGAGCTGCTCGTTCCACCTCCGCCAGCTCGCCAAGTACGGCCTGGCCGAACGGGCCCCCGGCGCCGACGGCCGGGAGCGCCCCTGGCGGGCCACCGCGCTCACCACCCACTGGGACGACAACTCCGACGACCCGGAGGTCCGCGCGGCCACCGACGAACTGCACGCGGTCCAACTCGCCCTCTACACCCGCCTCGCCGAGGAGTTCCTCGCCCGACGGGCGCAGGAGTCGACCGCCTGGCGGGCGGTCACCGGCTTCAGCGACCAGCCGGTGCACGTCACACCGGACGAGATGGCCGAGCTGACCCGTCGCATCGACGCCCTGCTCGGCGAGTACGACGACCGGATCACCGACCCGACGAAGCGACCGGCCGGCAGCCGCAAGGTCAGCGTCATGCGGCTCGCCGTCCTCGCCCCGCCGCCGCCCGGATCCGCCGCGACCGACGACGCCGCGACCGCCACCGGCGGCACCGCGGCGGTCGACAGTGGACCGGCCGGCGGCGGCGCGGGCGGGCCCCGATGAGCAGCGCCGCGCCCACCGCCCCGACCACCAGACCGCCCGACGGCCCGGCACGGCGGAACCCGCTGCCCCGACTGCTGCGCGAGCGGGTGTTCCGGCGGTACTGGTCGGCGCAGACCGTGTCGTACTTCGGCGACGAGATCTCCACCCTGGCCCTGCCGCTGCTGGCCGTGCTGGTCATCGGCGCGGGACCGGCCGAGATGGGCCTGCTGACCGCCGCCGCGCTCGCCCCGAACCTGCTCTTCTCCCTGCTCGCCGGCGCCTGGGTGGATCGGTACCCGCACAAACGCCGCCTCATGATCCTCACCGACCTCGGTCGGGCGCTGCTGCTCACCGCCGTGCCGGTGGCGTACCTGCTGGACGTGCTCGCCCTGCCGCAGCTCTACGTGGTGGCCTTCGCCGTCGGCACGCTCGCCGTGATCTTCGAGGTGGCGCGGGGGGCGCTCTTCGTGTCCCTGGTGGAGCGGCGCGACTACGTCGAGGCGAACACGCTGGTCAACGGCAGTCGGGCGATGTCCCTGGTGGCCGGGCCGAGCATCGGCGGGATCCTGGTGCAGGTGCTCACCGCGCCGATCGCCCTGGTCGCCGACGCGCTGTCGTACGTCGTGTCGGCGTACTTCCTGGGGCGCATCCGGCCGACGGAGCCGGCGCCGGCGCGCGGCGGCGGCCTGGCGCTCGGCGCCGGGCTGCGGTTCCTGGCCCGGACGCCGATGATGCGCGCGATCCTGCTCGGCACCACCACGATCAACCTGTTCAACTTCATGTTCGCCGCGCTCTTCGTGCTCTACGCCACGCAGGAGCTGCGCCTCGCACCCGGCCTGCTGGGCGCCGTGCTCGGCGCGGGCGCGGTGGGCGGGCTGATCGGCGCGGCGCTCACCGGCCGGCTGGTCCGCCGCTTCGGCGTCGGCCCGACGCTGCTGGCCGGGTTCGTGCTCTTCCCCGCCCCGTTGCTGCTCGTCCCGCTCGCCGGCGGGCCGACACCGCTGGTGCTCGGGATGCTCTTCGCCGCGGAGTTCTTCTCGGCCGTCGGAGTGATGATGCTCGACATCGTGGGCAGCTCCGTACAGACCGCGCTCATCCCGGAGGTGCTGCTGGCCCGGGTCACCGGGGCGCGGCGCACCGTCAACTACGGCATCCGCCCCATCGGCGCGCTGCTCGGCGGCGTGCTGGGCACCGCCCTCGGCGTACGCCCGGCGCTCTGGATCGCGACGGCGGGTGCGGTGGCCGGCGTGCTCTGGGTGCTCTTCTCGCCCGTGCCGCACCTGCGCGGCCTGCCCGAACGGGCCGACGACCAGGTGCCCACCACCGGCCGGCGGACGGAGCGCGAGCCGGGCCTGTCGCCGGCCGACCGTGGCCCCGACGTTTGAGCCGTTCGGCGAGGGTACTGATTCAGGTGACGGCCCGACGCGTCATCCGGCGCCGAATCCCCCTGGCCCCCGCTCGAAGGAAGGACGGACCCCCATGCCCACGCGAAGCAGCTCGGGATCGACCGCGACCAAGAACCCTCCGGGCAACCAGACCCCGAACACCCCGGACATCAACGAGAGCGAGATCGCCCGGCTCAAGGTCGACGACCTGCGCAGCCGGCTGCGTCGGCGCGGCGTCACCGAGACCGCCGACATGAAGAAGGACGACCTGGTCAAGGCCCTGGTCAAGAGCCTCAGGGACGACTCCTCCGGCAACGGATCCGGCTCCCGCGGTGGCGGCTCGCGCACCGGCGCGAAGGCGAACGGCGCGAAGTCCGGCGGCTCGAACGGCAACCCGCCGGGCAACCAGACGCCGAACACCCCGGACATCAACGAGAGCGAGATCGCCCGGCTCAAGGTCGACGAACTGCGCGACCGGCTCCGCGACCGTGGCGTCACCGACACCGCCGACATGAAGAAGGACGACCTGGTCAAGGCCCTGGTCAAGAGCCTCAGGGACGGCTCCGCCGGCAACGGGTCGGCGGGCTCGCGGTCGTCCGGCTCGGGCGGCGGCATCCGGACCGGCGCGCACACCTCGAAGTCGCTCAAGTACTCGCAGGAGATCGACTCGGTGGACGACGAGCCGGAGCGGCCGGGACGCAGCCTGGTCACCACCGACCACGAGGTCATCCGGCGGTGGGCCGAGTCGCGCAAGGGCGTGCCGTGCACCGTCGACGGCAGCGAGCACGACGGCCACGCCGGCGTGCTGCGCTTCGACTTCCCGGCCAACGGCCGCGAGGACCGGCTGCGCGAGATCAGCTGGGAGGAGTGGTTCGCGGCCTTCGACCAGCGCCGGCTGAACTTCATCTACCAGGAGGAACGCTCCGACGGCAAGCAGAGCAACTTCTTCCGGCTGGAGAACCCGGACCGCGAGGACGGCTGACCGCCACGGCGGCGCCGGCCCCCTGAGGGCGTACGACCGGGAAGGCCCGGGTCAGCATCCGCCGACCCGGGCCTCCGGCGTTTCCGATCCACACCAGACCGGCGGCAACCCACGTCGGCCCCTGCCCGGGCCGACGGTCGAATGTGGCATTGCGGCAGGTCCGGCGATTGAGCGCGTTCGTCACGGGTAGGAGTTTCGGTGACGAGGACAGCTCTCCCCTCAGATGAGAGCGGTTCGACCCACCGAGGAGGATTGCCGATGACCACCACGGTAGAGAAGTCCATCGAAGTGCAGGTTCCGGTCAGCACCGCGTACAACCAGTGGACGCAGTTCGAGGAGTTCCCCCGCTTCATGGGGGGTGTCCGCGAGGTACGCCAGCTCGACGACAAGCGGATGCACTGGGTCGCCGAGATCGCCGGCGTCAAGCGCGAGTGGGACGCCAGGGTCCTTGAGCAGGTGCCCGACCAGAAGGTCGCCTGGGCGGCCACCGAGGGCGCTACCAACGCCGGGGCCGTCTACTTCCAGCCGATCGGCGCGGACCGCACCATGGTCCGGCTGCACCTCGAGTACGAGCCCGAGGGGCTGGTCGAGAAGGCCGGCGACAAGCTGAACATCGTCGAGAAGCAGGCCGAGTCGGACCTGGAGAAGTTCAAGTCGTACATCGAGGGCCGGGGCATCGAGACCGGCGCCTGGCGCGGCACGGTCGACAACGGTGTCGGCGTCGGCACGCCGGGCGTCGAGGACGCGGCCGCCACCCGGGGTGACAGCGGCAAGGCCGGCGTGTCCGGCAAGGCCGTGGCCGCCGGCGCGGCCGCCGCGGGCGCGGCTGCGGCGGCGGCAGCAGCCGCCGCGAAGCACCGCTCCGGCAACGACGAGGACGACCAGCGGAGCACCACGGGCACCGAGTACGTGGTGACCGACGTCGAGATCGTGCCCGAGACCACCGGGACCACCGGCTACCCGGGCACCGTGACCGACCCGGCCGATCCCCGGCGCGGCATCTGACACCAGCACCCCGCGCGGGTGCACGCCGTACCGTCCTCTGTCCAGGGCCCGGCGGGCCCGCCGCACTCATCAGGTGCGGCGGGACCGGCCGGGCCCTCGCCCGTCCGGCGTCAGCCCTCGACGACCGTCACCATCCACAGGTGGCCGTCGGGGTCGGCGAAGGTGCCCGCGTACCCCCAGCGTTGCTGCCCCGGCTCGGTGACGACCTCCGCGCCCGCGCGGCGCGCCCGCTCGATGATCCGGTCGGCGTCGGCGGCGGACGCGGCGGTGAGGCCGAGCAGGCACTCGCTCTGCCCGCGTTCGGCGACCCGATGGGGGTCGACCACCCAGCCGAAGCCGCCGGTCGGCACCAGCATCAGGCGCAGGCCGTCGTTGACCGCGAACTGCAACGGCTCGGGGATGCCGTCCTCCGCCGGCTCGCCGACGGCGTCCAGGCCGAGCGCCTGAGAGTAGAAACGGTACGAGGTGGGACGGTCGGCGATGGGCAGGCTGACGATCACGGGCGCGTACTGCATGAAGCTGCCTCCAGAGACGGACAAGGGTTCGTCAGGGTGTACGGGCAGGGCCGGCGAAACTCATCGGTCAATCGTCTCCGTGGAGGTCGACGGCCCGACGGATGCTCCTGCCGCCCGCGTCAGCCGGGCGCGCCGGGCACCCGTCGCGGCGGCCCGGCGCGATTGCGTCACTCGGCGCCGAGCAGGTGCGCGAACGGCGTGGGGTTGTCGAAGGGATCGGTGTGGGTGGGCTTGTCACGCCGGTCGACCTCGCGGGCCAGTTCGCCGGCCGCCCGGTCGATCCGGTGGACCAGCGAACTCTCTGCCGTGTCGCCGGCACCCCAGTCCTCTGGGGCGGCGAACACCGCGGTCGGCACGACCACCGCGTGCAGGTAGGTGAAGACCGGCCGCAGCGCGTGTTCCAGCACCAGCGAGTGCCGTCCCGTCCCCCCGGTGGCGGCGACCAGGACCGGCTTGTCCACCAGCGCGGTGTCGTCGAGGACCTCGACGAACATCTTGAAGAACCCGTTGAACGACGCGCTGAACGTCGGCGTGACCGCGATCAGTGCGTCCGCGCCCGCGACGGTCTCGTGCACCCGCTTCAGCTCCTCCGACGGATAGCCGGCGAGCAGGTTGTTGACCAGGTCGTGCGCGTGGTCGCGCAGCTCGATGACCTCGACGTCGACCTCGGCACCGAGCTGTTCCAGCTCGCGCCGGGCCGCGTCGGCGAGCCGGTCGGCGAGCATTCGGGTCGACGACGGCTGCCGCAGACCGGCCGACACGACTGCGATGGTGCGCCTCATCACTTCCCCTCCGTTGCGGCGGCCTTCAGCGAGGCGTGCGTCGGGGCGTCCGGCACGTGGGCGGGACGGCCCACCGCGAACTCCTTGCGCAGCACCTGCACGACCTCGCCCAGCATCTCGATCTGCTCCAGCACCGTCTTCCGCGGTACGCCGATCCCGTCGACGTTGAAGAGCTGGCGCTGGTAGTCGCCGCCCGCGTACTCCCGGAAGGCCAGGGTCCGGTCGATCACCTCCTGCGGGCTGCCGACCAGCAGCGCCGTCCGCTTCATCGTCTCCTCCAGCGACGGCCCATGTCCGTAGGCCGCCGAATTGTCGAAGTACGGGTGGAAATCGCGCAGCGCGTCCTGTGAGTTCTTCCGCATGAACACCTGCGCGCCGAGGCCCACGATTGCCTGGTCCGCGGGGCCGTGCCCGTAGTGCTCGAAGCGCCGGCGGTAGAGCCCCACCATCCGCTGGACGTGCTCCTTGGGCCAGAGCAGGTTGTTGTGCAGGAACCCGTCGCCGTAGTACGCCGCCTGCTCGGCGATCTCGGGGCTGCGGATCGAGCCGTGCCAGACGAACGGCGGCACGCCGTCCAGCGGGCGGGGGGTCGAGGTGAACGACTGCAACGGGGTGCGGAACTTGCCCTGCCAGTCGACCACCTCCTCGCGCCACAGCCGGCGCAGCAGGTCGTAGTTCTCGACGGCGAGCGCGATGCCGTTGCGGATGTCCTGGCCGAACCACGGATAGACCGGGCCGGTGTTGCCGCGGCCCATCATGAGGTCGACGCGGCCGTCGGCGAGATGCTGGAGCATCGCGTAGTCCTCGGCGATCTTCACCGGGTCGTTGGTCGTGATCAACGTGGTCGAGGTGGACAGCACGATCCTGTCCGTCCGCGCCGCGACGTGACCCAGCAGCGTGGTGGGCGAGGACGGGAAGAACGGCGGGTTGTGGTGCTCACCGATGGCGAAGACGTCCAGACCCACGTCCTCGGCCAGCTTCGCGTACTCCAAGACGGCCTTGATCCGCTCGTGCTCCGAGGGCATCCGCCCCGTCACCGGGTCGCGGACCACGTCGCCCACACCAAAGATTCCGAACTGCATCTCAGCCCGCCTGCCTCGCTCGCTCGCTCCGATGACGCCTACCGTTCATCAGCAACCTGAGCCGGGCGAGGCAAATTCCTTGACTGAGCAAACACTGTGAGGTGACCGCGCCCACACCCGGGCGGGCGACCTGGTCGACCCCGCGCGGTGGTCGACGTGGACGGCGGTTTTCACCGGCTGACGGGCGTCGGGCGCGGCGGTCCGAGGCTGTCGCCGTACCCGGCCTCAACCATTGCGGCGACGGGAGGCGTCTTACCTGGCGAGGGGGTGGGCATGACCGAGACGTTCCACGAGTTCGTGGTGCACCGCTCACCGGCACTGTCCCGCAGGGCCTACCTGCTCACCGGCGACCACCAGCTCGCCGAGGACCTGTTGCAGAGCTCGCTGGCCCGGACGTACCGGCACTGGCGGCGCATCCGCGGTGGCGACCCGGAGGCGTACGTGCGGCGGGTGATGTACCACCAGCAGGTCTCCTGGTGGCGACGCCGCCGGCTCGCCGAACGGCTGGACCCGGAGCCCACCGACCGGCCCGGCGACGACCACTCCGACGCGACCGCCCTGCGGCTGACCCTGGCGGCCGCGCTGCGCCAGCTCACCCCCCGCCAACGCGCCGTGATCGTGCTGCGGTTCTACGAGGACCTGACCGAAACGCAGGTCGCCGAGGTGCTGGGCTGCTCCGTCGGCACGGTCAAGCGACACGGCCATGACGCGGTACGCCGGCTGCGCGCCATCGCCCCCGACCTGGTCGACCGCACGGCGGAGAGGAGCCCGCGATGACCGCCCGACTGCGCGAATCGCTGCACACCGCGGCTGCCCACGTCCCCGCGTACCCGGTCTACGAACGGGCGCTCGCCACCGCCCGCCGCTCCCGTCGCCGTAACGCGCTCGCGGCCGTGGCGGCGCTGATACTGGTCGCGCTGGCCGGGGCGGTGCTGCCGCCGGCAGGTACCCCCGCCGCCGACCCGGCGGCCGGCGCGGAGGCCGCGCTGCCCGACCGGGTCGGCGTGCCCCCCTTCGGCAGCCTGCACGCCACCGATCGGCCGCGCCTCGGTCCCGCCTCGGTGATCTTCACCGGTCAGGCCCCCGGCCTGATGCACGGCGACGAGGGCAGCATCATCGCGGTCGTCGGCGCCGACGCCGACCGCTACCGGATCATCAAAGGTGAAATCGAGGCGCAACCCGGCGAAGACACGGTGCTGTCCCCCGATGGTCGCCGGGTCGCCTTCACCTCGACCGGCTCCGCGCAGCCCCGAGTGGAGATCGTCGACCTGGTCACCGGGCACAGCCGCACCGTCGGCAGCGGGGTCCCCGGCACGATCGTCGCCGAACCGGCAGGCTGGTCGCCGGACGGTCGAGCGCTGGTCGTCCGGGACACGGTGCCGGCCAACCCGGAGCGCAGCGCCTACCGGCAGATGCTGAGCGTCGTCTGGCTGGACGGTGACCGCCTGACCCGGCTGGCCGACGATCACGAAGGGGTCGGATCGCCGGTCGCATTCGCCCCGGAAGGGGCACGGCTCGCCTTCCAGACCGGACGGACGGTCTCCGTCGCCGACCTGGACGGCCGGCGGCTCTCCTCGTTCACCCTCGCGCCGGAGACGGACCTGGCCGGCAAGGGTGCCTGGAGCACCGATGGCCGGACGTTGACGGTTACCCGCCGGGACGGCGGCAGCTGGAGCCTGCGGCGGATCGACCCGGCCACCGGCCGGGACCTCGGCGCGATGGACACGCCGGCCGTCTCCGGGGTGACCGCAATTCGGCTACTGGGATGGGCGGCGGACGGGTCCGCCCGGGTCGTCGCCTACCATCCTGAACCCCGCACGCCGACCGCGTTCGACGCGCCCCTCGACATGGATCAGCGACTGGCACACGGCAACGTCGGCACCGTCCGAGTCCTGGCCCTCGGCCGCGGCGCGGACGCTCCCACCACCCTGCTCACCGCCCCGGAAGACGTGGTCGCGATCGACGTTTCCGACGACGTGATCCGCAGCGGTCGCACCCGCGACGCGAGTCCGCCCGGTGGAATGGGCCCCCGATTCTGGTTCTGGACGGTCCTCATCACCGTCCTGGTGGCCGGCATCGCGGCGTACCGCTTTCGCAAAGGGCTGGCGCTCTGGCTCGACGACCGGCGGGGCAGGCGTACGCGTGGACTGGGTGGGTCATCCTCATGATCGCGAAGGCGGGGAAGACCGAGTAGCACGGGACATCTCCTTGCGGGCGCCTTGACGCGGTCGCCAGCGGAACTAGGAGCCGCCCTCGGCCCACCAGCGAGAAGGCCGCTCGACACCTGCTCAGACGGCATCCGGGGCTGCCATGGTTGGTCGCTGGTTGACGACATAGCTACTTGTCGTACTCCGGCTCACACGCAGCCGTAGAAGGCGCACAGACTGCCAGGTAGCTCGGAACAACTGCCCTGTGCTGGGCACCTTCATATTCGTAAACAAGCTCAACGCCGCGGCGTGCGGAGCGACCTGGCGCAACGACCTCGTACCCGATCTGGAGCTCGATCCAGCGATTTTCGCCCTGCTTCGGCGGCTGAACGATGAGGCCTTCGACGGGTACGGCGCCTGCCGCGTGGGGCCGCGCAGGCGGAAACCCCGGTGCCTCCTGGAACGATCCGACCGAACCCGGTGGCAACATGTCGGGGTTGATCCGCGCCAGAATTCCAATCACACGCACGGTCCCGCCATCATCCATGAGTGGCCTCGCCGAGATGAGGCGCAACGGCCCTCGCGCCTGCGGCGTCACCGTGATGAGGTTGAGCCCATCGGTAAATTTCGAACCGACGTCTTTGGAGGCGTACCAGCCGTACGCTCCTTGGCCCGTTTTGAGCTCGTCGCCCGGAGGATCTGCGCCCGCACCGTCCGATGCAAGAATTGCAGTCACGCCAAGCACCGCACATGCGACGAAGAACCGGGTTTTGGTGCGAGTCCACCTAGATCGCGCATCAGTGATCGGAATGCTCGTTTCGTTCAAGGTGCGCACCAATCTGATACCGCCAAGGCCGTCCGCGTCTGGGGGCGGGTGAGTACCCTACCGCTTGGTACGGGAACCAATGAGCCTTCCGAATTGTGTTCGCGATGAACGAGCCAACGCCCCGTAGGCGGCGCTATCCGACCGACCGTGGTTCGTGTGACGTCGGCCGACGTTCGTCCCTCGGGCTCTCCCAAGGGGCAACAGCCGGCATTCTGCCGGGCCGCCATCCCGTTCGCGGTCGACCCACCCTCCGGGGGAGCGAGCCGCCGCCCGGCCCGCGGTGTCACGCGGACCTTGACGCCCGTACAGGCGCTGGCGGGTCGAGCGGTGGCCTGCTCGTCCTGTCCGGGTCGATGGGGGCGGGATGGCTTTTCGCAACCACCCACGGCGAATTGGACGCTCCTATTTTCCGCAAGTCCCGGGCCTCAGGCCGGTGTCAGGCGGGATAGCCGGTCTGATGTACGTAGGTGAGCTGGCTCGGATCGATGCCCCACGCCGTGAGCACCTGGTTGAGCTTCATCTCGCCCTGAGCGTGCGCGGTCCGCACGTCGGTCATGCCGTCGCCTGGCCCTACGCACCAGTCGTTGTCGATGTAGCTGGCTTCGAACTCACGATGGAAGAGGTTGAACCGCTGGTCGGTGGTGGCAGCGGCAGGGGTCTGTAGGGGGTAAATCGCGATCCAGGCGTCAAGCGGATGAGACGACAACATGCTTGACCTCTGCCATGTAGCGCCCGGCGGCCGCGGAGGCATCGTCCGGGGGGTTCCCGGTTTCACGCGCACGCATGTACGCCGCGTACCAGTCCCACCAGTCGTGCGGTGGGGCGACCGCCTCAAACGAGCCGTGGCGTTCGGCCGTCTCATGCAGGAGCTGCGCAAGATCTTCAACGTCCATCAGTCAAAACCTCCTCGGTCGTGCGGACTCGTCACCGTCCGGGTTGCCGCTCCTTGACCTCCTGCAGCAGCCACCCGTTGCCGTCCGGGTCGGTGAACGAGGCGAATGAGGCGTAGCTGCGACGGTCCGGGGCGGGGCCGTCCACCCGTTCCTGGTCACCGGTGTCGTAGACGTTGTGGAAGACCTCGCTCACCTCCACGCCCCTGCTGATCAGGTCGGCGCGGGCTTGGTCGATGTCGGAGACCACGAGGTAGGTGCCCTGGGCAGTGCCAGGCGCCGCGGGGGTGAGCCCGCGGCCGAGGTGGATCGAGCATGCCGACCCCGGCGGCGTCAGTTGCACGGCCCTGAACTTCGGGCCGGCCTCGAAGTCCGCATCGAGCCGCCACCCCAAGCCCTGGTAGAAGCGCAGGGCGCAGTCGACGTCAGCCACAGGGATGACGACGACCTCGAGTTTCATGAGCATGGTCGGCTCATTGACGTTCGATGCGCCGCCCTGATCTTCCTGCGGGGTGCTCATGTCGACCTCCTGTGACGGATGCCAGGTTCGGTTATGGCCCTGGGTGAGCCCCCACCGGCCGGGGATCCGAGCGCCGGCTCCGGGTCGTGCGTGGACCGGCTGATACGACAATTGTGGCTTGCCGGACACCGCCGAGGAGGGCCGTTGGCGCAACCCGTTCCCGCCTCGGCAAACGCCCGTAGCTGCGCCTTCGGCGGGTTCCCGGCCGGCGGCCGCCTCACGACCCTGACCGCGTACGAGCAAGATCCCTTGAAGTTGATCGTTCAACTCCCCCGGCCGCTACCATCCCGTTCGCCCTCGAGCCTCACGAACGGGGTGCAGACCCGCGGATCCGGCCCGGCAGGGCAAAAATTCCGACGGCCAACGGCGCGATGGAGCCTCCGCTAGGTTGATGAGCCATGCCGGGCTCGATCACTCTCCTATGGACGCAGATCGCCGAGTGGTTACGGAAGAACGCGCCGCTCACGTTCGAAAAGCTCAACCCTCCAGCGGATGAACGGGCGCTGGCTGAGTTCGCTTCAGAATTGGGCATTGAGCTTCCACCTGATTTTGTGGAGTTGCTCCTGAACTTCAACGGTTCGGACGACGCACGAGGTGTCACCGGCATAACCCTGCTTCCGCCGGGTTGCTACATGATGGACAGCTCGCAGATGGCTCGCGACACCCGACAGAGAGCGTCAATCTGGGGCGATGCCTGGCGGTCGACCTGGATCGCGTTCGGAAGCGATCTGTGCGGCGGCTGCCTTGTCCTCGATACTCATCCGCGGCCACCGTACGGGCGGATTTTCGAGTTCAACGAGGGACCGAACCGGCGTTGACGGCCCCCGCTCCTGCGCAAGTCACGCCGGCCTTGGGTTGAGAAGAAGATCGCGGATGGCTGGTCATCTGGTGCGGGTGCGCTGAGCGCGCGTAGCCACTCGACGGGCAATGGCACTCACGCCAGTTCGGCGATCACTGCGCGGACCGTTCGGCGGCCGTGCTCGGCCATTCGAGGGAACGTATGCCGGTAGTAGTCGATGCCGGTCAGCGACGGAGCGAGGGCCCAGCCGCAGGCGCGGTGCCAGGTAGCTTCGTCGTACCCGATTGCCTCCCGGAAGGCCTCCCGGGCCGCACCGGTGAAGGTCCATAGCGCTGGTGCCACGTCCGGCGCCGGATCGCCGACACCGAGTGCGCCGAAGTCGATGACTGCGGCCAGTCGGCCGCGGTCGGTGATCAGGTTGCCCGGTTGCAGATCACCGTGGATCCATACGGGGTCCCGTTCCCAGTCGGGAGCAGCCAGGCAGGCATCCCAGGCCGCCTCGGCCGCGGTCACATCGAAGCCGTCGTCATGCTCGGCGAGCCGGGGCAGCCCACGGCGGACGTCTTTATCGGCGTGGAG
Organism: Micromonospora phytophila; assembly: GCF_023656545.1. GTDB lineage: Bacteria > Actinomycetota > Actinomycetes > Mycobacteriales > Micromonosporaceae > Micromonospora > Micromonospora phytophila. The sequence goes on from NZ_JAMOKF010000017.1 coordinate 17,305, forward strand.
CAGTGCGGACCCGCGGGAACCCGGTGGCTTGAACGGACCTCCGGCCGGATCCACCGCGTGGAGGGCGCGCACGAAGGCTGCCACATCGCGGGCCAGGGGTACGTCGTCGCAGCCAAGCCTGGGAGGCGTGCTCCCCACGACCCACGGCACCACGGTCCACCGCCACGGGTACCCCGCGCCCGGTTCACCCAGGTGAAGCGGAACTGGAATCCGCACCGGCAGGTGGGACGCCAGCAAGGGCAGCCACCGCGCATCAGAATCGGCCTGGTCGACCGCCCAGGCGATCTTGGGCATGCGGGCGACGAGTTCGTTGCCGAGCCGAAAGAGTACGTGGTCGGTGCCCTCCAACTCGTCGGGTAGGGGTGCCACGGGAAGGTCGGCCCACTGCGGGCACTGGGCCGCCACCAGGCGGCGCACCTGCCCGACGGTGGCTCGGATCTCGTCATCATGGATGGGCACGGCTGGCACGGTAATGCGGTCAGGCGGTGCGGTGCCAACCGATTAGGTGCCAAGCACCGACGCAGCGTCGACCTACGCATTACGAGATCAAATCGTCAGCGCCGACGACCTGGGCACATGCGGGTCTAGCAGCGGAAACGCCTCTCGACATCTCACACCACTCCCCCGCCGTCCGCCGGCCTCTTGCGGACTGGATGCGGACCGCAGACCCCTTGATCCGTAGCCTCGGCGAGGCTGTCCGGAACGGTGCGGCCCCGGTGAGGACCGAATTAGGACTGACGGCTGAACAGGGCATCGGGCATCGTGCCACGAGCTCACTCAGATGCGCCGAGGTGTTGCTGTAGGACGTCGATGACGGTGGCCACAACCCGTCGCGCTTGCTCTTGCGAGTCGGTCCGCGAGTACCGGGCGAGGGTGTCCCCGATAGCTTCGACTAGGGGTTCGTCCTGATCGATCCAAGTGTGGAGGGCGTCGATGACGTCCTGGGCGGTTCGGAGGGCCATGCACTCCATCGTGGCATGGCAGCTTGTCAGCCATCTGATCCGTAGATCCCCAAGACCAATTCTGGGCTGTCCCGTACCGTGCGCGTCGCCCTGGTCGTCACGCGCTCGGTCACTCGATCGGTTCGGTTTCGTCCGGCCCAGTTCGCCTCGGTGGCTCCCACAGATGGCTCCCAAATCCTTCTCTACGGCTACCCTCGACGAGGTGGAGCCAGATTTTCCGGAGGCACAGCCACCTTCCTCTCGCCCCAAAGGCGTTCATCGCCGATGTCCGGAATGCCGTGGTGTCGCGCGGCTTCCCGGCATGGTGAAGACCACGGGCATGGGCAAGGGAATGGGAAGCGTTTTCGGGCCCTGCCCCACCTGCGACGGTGTTGGCTACCTGACCGAGGATGACTTGGCGGACTGATCATGCGCAGAAGCAAGCCTCGTCAGCCGCCGTCGGCAGCTTCCCAGGGGCGCTTGTAGTCCGTCACTGGCGAGTCGACTGTCAGACCCGAAAATCCAACGGTGAGTGGGCAGGCGGCAGCACCCGGCGCAGCGCAGCGGAGCCGGGTTTGTGTGGGCGATGGGGTCAGGCGGCTTCAGGTTCGGCGATGACGGCCTTGCCGTCGCGGATGGTGATCTTTTGACCGGTGACGGCCTGGAGTTGGGTGGCCAGGTTTCGGGCCCTGCGCTGTTTGTTGATACGCGTGTCGAAGTGGTCGGCGCCGAGGTCACGGAACCGAACCGCGGGGTCGGACAGCAGGTGGTAGACGATGACCAGGACCGCATTGCCGGTGGCCACGGTCGCCTTCTGTTTGCCGCGACGTTTGGCGATGCGTCGGTGCCGTGTGCCGAGGAAGGTGTCGGTCCGGCACGCGCTGCCGGCGATGTTGCCCAAGGTAGCGGCCAGCCACGGGCTGCCTTTTGCTCGGCCCTTGTTCTTCTTCTTCCCGGCGGACTCGTGGGTCTGCGGGCAGAACTTGGCCCACGACACCAGGTGCGCGTCGGACGGGAAGCGGCTCATGTCCACGCCCACCTCGGCGATCAGTTCCTGAGCGGCGGTGGGGCCAACTGCGGTGATCTCAATCAGTTGCGCCACCTGATGGGCGAAAGGGGCGACCGCCTCGGCGATCGTGGTGTCCAGGGCGGTGATCTGTGCGCTGAGCCGGTCGATGTTGTCCAGCATCATCGCCAGGATGGTGGCGTGGTGATCGGTGAAGAACCCCCGCAACGCCTCCTGCAGCTGCGCGATTTTGACACGCAGCCGGCCCCTGGCCATCTGAGCGAGGACCGTCGGGTCGCGCTGTCCATCGATGAGTGCCCGGAGTATCAGCCGCCCGGATACCCCAAACACGTCGCTCACCACCGAGGTGATCTTGATCTGGGCGTCTTCGAGCAGTTTCTCCACCCGCTGCATCTCCCGAGTGCGATCGCGGATGAGCGAACGCCGGTAGCGGGTCAGGTTACGCAGCTCCCGGATGGGTTTGGGATGCACCAGCGACGGCCGACACATGCCCCGCTCGGCGACCTTGGCCAACCACACCGCGTCGGCCTTATCGGTCTTGGCCCGCCCGGGCACGTTCTTCACGTCGCGGGCGTTGACCAGCCAGCACTCGAAGCCCTCCGCCTCGAGCAGATAGTAGACACCCTTCCAGTAGTCGCTGGTTGACTCCATGACGACCCGGGTGACGCCCCAACGGCGCAACCAGTCCGCCATCTGCAGCAGCCCCGACGTGGTGGTGGCAAAGCCGCGTACCTCCTGCATGCGCCGGCCCGGCCTGGACTCGTGCGGCACCCGCACGCACGCCTCCAACACCGCCTTACCCAGATCGAGTGCGGCAACCCGCTCGACGTGTAACTCCTGCTCGTCGACCTCTTCCATGACGCTCTCCCGTGGGGAGTCGGGACGGGGAAAGGTCACCCGCGGGAGCCGGCGGGGAAGATGAAGAGTCGGACCCTCGTGCTCGTAGCAACAATGCGCAGCCCCTCGAAGCGGCTCCCAGCGTCAAACAGCTTGACGGCCTCACCTGCGCCATGAAAGTACCGACGTCGGCGGGCGACCACCTCGATTTTCCCGCATACGCGGCGCCCCGAAGGGACCCGAAAACAGCTTGGCAATTGCCGATGTCCGGCTGCCCTCTGGCTTCGCGGCCTGGTCTCGGCGGTCTCTCGCGGCCTCGGCTAGCCCCTGCTGTCCTGGCCCAATGGCACGTGAATGGCACGCACGATTGCTACCCGCGCGGGCATGCCTGTTCCTTCGTCGGTGGCTTCCACGACCGGTGACGTCGACGTATCAGCGGCCGCAGGGAAGGGCGCGCGGACGTAATGGTGGTCACGATCGTGGCGCTCTACCAACGGGACTCCGAAAATCCCGAGGACCGGGCCGCCGGCCCGGCCGATCCCTCAGACGTTAGGACGTAATGCCCGTTCAACCCCCCTCCACCCGCCAACACCTGCTCTGTAGCGGCCTCGCGGTCGGCGCACTGGCCGCACTCGGCACTGGTCTGCTGCCCGCCGCCCCGGCCGTCGCCGCCCCTGCCCGGGCGGACCTGGTCGTCGCCACCTCCGTCGACCCCGTCGAGGTGCCGGCCAGCGGCGGCTGGTCGACCCTGACCCTCGACCTGCGCAACTCCGGCACGAAGGCCAGCCAGGACGTGACGGTGGCGTTCACGCTGCCGACGGACGCCTGGTTCTTCACCGACGGGTTCGTGATCCCGCCGAGCTGGAACTGTGACCTGCTGGGCACGGCGACCTGCACCCACGCCCCGCTGGCCGCCGGGGAGGTCGCCGACACGCTGGCCATCCCGTTCGGGATCCCGGGCGGTACCGCCGGCGACACGCTGACCGTCACCGCCAGGGCGTCGACCGGTATGGAATCGTCGACCGCCAACAACACCGGCCAGGCGACTCTGCGCTACATCCCCAGCACGGTGGATCTCGACTTCGTGCCCGCCGCCACCACCCAGCAGCTGCTTACGAACGAGCAGGCGCAGCTCGTCACGTCCGTCCGGAACACCGGGAACTCGCCCTCGGGCGACGTCACCGTCACCACCCCCGTGCCGACTGGCTTGCGCGGCTCGGAGACGTACAACGAGGGGTGGGACTGCGCGTTCGGCGACGGCGTGGCCGACGGCCGGGCCGGCTGGCGATGCATTCACGGCCCGCTGCAGCCGGGCCAGACGAGCGAGCCGCTGGAATTCGCCGCGAGCCTCACCGACGCCACAGCAGGCGCCGTCGTGACGATTGAGGCGACCGCGTCGACGACGTCGACGGAGACCACCCTGGACAACAACACGGCGCGGCACACCGTCACGTGGGAGCAGGCCGCCGTCGTACGCGGCACCGTCTGGGTGGACAGCAACCGCAACGGCGTACGAGACGCAGGCGAGGCGGGTGCCCCGGTCGGCAGCGACGGGATCGACCACATCGAGCTGAACCCGCACACCCCCGGCCAGCCCGGCTACACGGTCACCATCAACCCCGACGGCACCTACGTCGCGTACGTCCGCCCGGGCACCTACCGAGCGGAGTTCTACGTGCAGGACCCGCACGAGTTCATCGACTCGGCCGACTCCGACCTGATCTACCACTCGAACGAGACCGGTGGCTACAACAACTACGGCTACACCGACTGGTTCACGGTGGCGACCGGTGGCCAGGTCACCCTGGACGCGGGCGTGAACTGACAATCCTCGGCGCCGTACCGGCAACACCCGGGCGGTCCGGCCTCCGCGGCCGGGCCGCCCGGACCTCGTCGTGGGCCCATCGGGCGGCGCGATTGCGCGTGGGCATGGCCTGGAGTTTAGAAGAAGATCGCGGATGACTGGTCAGGCCGCCGCACCCCTGTTCAGCACGTCCGTGGTTGTCGGGCGTCGTCGGCCACTGCCGCTGTCCTTGGCTGTACAGATGGCTGTACGACCGGCCGGCGCTGACCTTCTGATCCGTAGCCTCGGCGAGGTTGTCCGGCTTGGTGCAGCGCGGTCGGCGACTCCTGGTCCCAGCGCTTCACGGATCCGCTGCTGTGTCGGCCCGTCCAGCGCCGTTGCTGTCAGTCGCTGCTGTCATCGTGGTTTCGGCTCCTGTCAGCTCGGCAAGCAGCGCCCTGGACGGTCTGTGGTGGTCTGGCGCGTTGCAGATACGCTCACGGCCCTCCTGTGCTTGTCTGATCGGGGTGTGGCCGTGGAATGGATATTTCCGATCCTGTGGGTGGCGATCTTCGCCCGCTTCTACTTGACCGAGGGCAGAACCACCGTGCGGGAGTGGCGGCTGCGGCTCTTGGTCAGACCGTTAACGGCAGGGTTACGAGCCTTAGGCGGTCGGCCGGTAGTTACGGCCCGGTGTGGAGGGGCAGCGTCACGTACTCATCCCCGCGTGGCAAACACACGATCACCGGCCACGTTGCCCCGGACGTCGAAGTCGGGCAGGACTTCCTGGTGCGTTACCTTCCAGGAAACCCCGAAGTGACAGTCATGTCCGAGGGCGTCGTCATGCTCATTGTCAAGACCATCGGGGTCATAGCCGTCACCGCGATCCTCATCGCCATTGCACTTGCCGTCGCGCTGGGCTGAACTCGTCATTAGGACCACGTTGGTGTCGGCTGGTTAGCGGATGTCCTCGTCGGGCAGTCGCAGCGCGTCCAGCCTCCCCGGGGCGGGGCGGGGGCCAAGGTGGAGCGCCCTACGGACGAGTCTCAATGTCGGTCGTCAAGGGTCGGCCGGGCGACCGAGGGATTATGAGATCAAATTGCCAGCGCCAACGACCTGGGTACATGGGTGTCAAGCAGCGGAAACACCTCTCGACATTTCCACCACTCCCCCGCCGTCCACCGACCTCTTGCGGACTGGGTGCGGACCGCCCAAAAGGCACCGGGTGTCCTTGGGATCCGCAACGCCGTCCCGCCGGTTGCCGTTGCTGTCGTTGAGCCCCCGAACACGCCGGCTGGCGCCAACCTATGTTCAGTGGTGCGGCCCGCCCCTGGGCGTCCCGCTGCCTGCTCGCTGCCTGTGCGATGCGCCGTCGTCCCGCGACAGCCGCCGGCGGCGGCGCACGGCCAGAGGCACGAACATGGCGCCCAAGCCGAGCGCGATCAGAGCCGCCCCCCATGGCGGCAGCGGACGTAAGAGCAGCAGTGCGAAAAACGCCAACGGGACAAACAAGGTGGCATCGGCGACGTCGTGCCGAGCGGACCACTCGACCACGCGGCGCGGTGACACCGCCATGGCCAGCAGCAAAACCAGATAAACGAGGCCGGTCACCACTCCGACCACAACGCCTCTCTCCTGGGTGAACCTCCATGCAATGGCCAACGAGATGAAGACCCCGCACACACCGACCACTACGCGTACGGGAATCGGCTCAAGCATCGCCGTCCAGTCCCGTCGAGTCCCTGCTGTCACAAGCAGAGTCTCTACGACGGCAGATGTCGGCACCAGTACGAGAAGGGGCGCAGGGAAGCTCGGACCTCTGCCTTGCAAAGATCAAGACTGCTGTCGGCCGGCGTCGGTCACTGCCGCTGACCTGCTCGCCGTGTCGCCAGCCGTCGATCTCGGACCGTCGTCGTCAGTGGGCTTGGCTGTACGGATGGCTGTACAGCCACCTTCTGATCCGTAGATTCCCAAGACCGCTCCGCAGCCGTTCGGCAACGTCCGTGTCGTCCTGGTCGCCGCGCTCTCGGCAACTGGATCGGTCCGGGCTCGTCCGACTCCGTTCGCCCCAGTGGCTCCCACGCGTGGCTCCCAGACTGTCAGCTTGGGATGTGGACAAGATCGGATCTGCGTGCCGCGTTTCCCGCGCTCGGTGCGGTCCCTTACGGCCTCAACTGGCCTTTCGGGGCACGGGCTTATGGCCCGCCAGTGGCCCGCAAAGTCCGAACGGCGAAGACCACTGGTGCGATCAGCACTACGATCACCCATTGGAGTGCCACGTAGGCCGCAACGAGGATTTGAATGAGTACGTAGTCAAGCGCCAACGGAACGTCCGGGCTAGCCGTGGGACCGGCGAGCGGTACCCAGCGTGGCTCTCGTGGCCGCCACAGGAGCCAGCGGGACGGCCCGTTGCGCCGCGCGTCCGCCTCATCCCCGGAACCATCGTCCATGCGGTGATTGTGTCCTACCAAAGGGTTTCCGCGAGGGCCGGCGGGACTGGAGCCTGCGACCGAGGGATTACGAGATCAAGTTCCCCGCCCTGACGACATGGGCGGATGGGGGTCTAGCAGCGGAAATGCCTTCCGACATCTCACACCGCTGCCCCGTCGTCCGTCGACGTCTTGCGGACTAGATGCGGACCGCTCTCATCTGTCGGGGCGGTGTCGCACCCCTGCGCCAACGGTCGATGGTCGTCACTGGGATTTGCGCTGAGACAGAATCGACCGCGTGAGGTGGCGGAGAGCAGGGAGGCCCGGTCCGATGCCGGATGATGGGTGGCTCGTTCACGCCGCCTTCGGCCTGCGGCCATGGCGAGGCAAGCCGCTGCCACTGGTCGAGGGGGACCTGCCCCCCGGGTTTCTAGCCCTCAATGATGATGAGCAGGACCGCAAGACGAGCCGCGTGCTGAGCATCGTCATGAGCTGGGCCGTTGACCTCGGGATGGACCGCCTACGCGTGATGGTGTCGGACAGCTACGACCGTAACGTGCTTGAGCAAGCTGACATGCGCTCGCTGGGCCGCGGCGACTACGAGGGGCAACCCACGCCTGCCACAATCAGTGCAGCGCTGCGGGTCATCAACCCGGACCGACTGTGGGCATGCCGGCGCGCCGACGTCCTGGTCTACGTGCACGAGACCTGGGATTCAGTCGTTGTCTCAGCTGATGCCGTTGCCGTAGCTGACCTAGACCTACAGCTCCGAACGTAGGCTCTGGAATCTCCCCACCGCTTGAAAGCGGATCTCCTCGTCGGGCAGTCGCCAGACCGTCCAGCCTCCCCGGACGGGGACAACGTGGAGCGCCTCACCAGCCGAACGACCTTGGCCCCGTCCGGGGAGGCTGGTAGCCCTTGTGGTGCCCGGCGAGGGGATCCGCGGCGGCATCTCTGAGGAGGGTCGGGGTTCGGGGCAGAGCCCCGAGGTCTTCATGGTCTGGTCGTTCCGAAGCGTGGCCGGCCGGCCCGGGCCGATGCCGGCCGGAGGTCGCCAGCAGGCCGGGGCCGGGCCGGCGCGGCCCGCTTGCGGGCCGCCTTGATGTATAACCGTCGACCTACGCATTACGAGTCAGTCCCCCGGCACTGGTTCACCCCCTGGTCCTCATGCCGAACCGGGCGTCCCGGTCCGCCCTCGTCCGCTGATGCTCGCTGGTTTGGCTGCTCGCTTGGCTGCTCGACGGGAATCCTGGTCCTGGTCTGATACGTCAAGCACCGGCTATGTTGCAGACGTGGATCAAGGGGGCACCGACGGACTGGTTGCTCGCTACGTCGTGCCGTTCTACCTAGACATGATGGGAACCAACGCCCTCAGGTACGGGCTTCCTTTGATGGCGGCTCTGACAGAAGTAAGCCGAGGCGCAACCCCAGCCGATGTGATGGCACTCCTGCGGGACAGTTGGCGTCCAAGGGTCATGGGTGCTTGGTACTCGGTAGGGGTTGGCGGTCCCGAGGTAACCGCCGCCGTTCTCCAGGCCCTAGCCACATCGCGGGGTTCCCTCGACGCACCGCCGCTTGCGACAGCCGCCGTTGTCCTAGCCGGCCCCGAGGCCATTGAAGCCCTGGAGCAATACTTCGCCGCGGATCACGCCGAGGACTGGGGGGCGAGTGGGGTGATCGCTGCCGCAGCGGACCATGTCCGTCGTCACCACCACGTCGCCACCCCGCTTCCACTGCCAACCGACGCAGACCGAGACACCTTCACCGCTCTGCTCGACATCGCGCGTCGGCTGCAAACCGCCTGACCGGCTGTTGTCCACGACGTCTCGTTTACAAGCTCTGTGCGCTGCGTCCGCGCGTGTCTGGGAACGGCTGCACGCTCGGAGCTTCGTTCATGCCCGTGCTTGTCAGCGTGCCGCTGTCTGGCCCGGTTGCTGTCAGCGTTGCTGTCGACAGCCTGGATCTCCCTGACCTGACGTTCCTCATCGCCGGTTGGCTCCTCACGCGAATGCGGGCAGGATCGGCCCATGTCTCACGAAGAATGCTTTGTCCGCTGCGAGGTGGTGGCCTGGGTCAGCCACGACTTCCCGGGCTGGATACGTGTCCGCCTGGTCGATGCTGACGGGAAGCCGTGGTTCTTCGTCGACAAGGTTCCCGTCTTCACCTGTGGTCAGCTCGACGCTGGCGCTCGTCTGCCAGCACCAGTTCGCCTGGGATGCAGCATCGTCGGCAACGACGAGGACGGCGCCGTGGTCGTCTCCACCCGGCGGGATGCAGTCGAAGCAGAGGACGGACAGACGCGGTTCCGGGTGCGCGACGACCAACTGGACCGACACACGGTTTAGGAAGGGAGTAGCGCTCAGCGAGCCAGTCCCTCTTCTACCAGGATGTACGTGCAGTGACACGCTGACGGGGCGCTTGATCATTCCGCGCATGTTCCGGATCTTGCGGATCAGGCTGTCACCATCTCGCCTCGGGCAAGCTCCGCCCGCCGCACGCGCTGTCTTGCCGACATAGCCTTGATCCGGCACGGCCCGGAGTGCGAGTCATGGACGCCTGCGAGGCCGAGGCGGAACATAGTTTCCGCTGATCAGTCGAGGCATCGTCTGAGTACCGGGGTTACATCCCTCCGGGCCGTGCTCGCGCCGCGCCAGATCCCGCTCTTACGGCCTAGACCTGGTCCTCGTCGACCCCCTTACCCCCCAGGCAACCAACACAGCCGCCCGACCTGCTCCCCTGCGACAAGTAACCTGCAAGAACGGTCATCCTGAGTCCACGCCCGTCCGCTGAAGTTCGTCCCCGTCGTCACTCGGTTAGTCACCCAGCCCTGGTAGCTATCGGGCGTCGCTGCCTGCCCGTAGAGTGCCGCCGTGGACACAAGGTCAAGCAGGATCGTTGGCATGGTCGGCACGATCGCGGCGGTTGTTGGCGCGTCCTGGCTCGCGTTGCTCGCCTCCACCGGAACTTGTCAAGGTCGGTGGGACCAGTGGGTGTTACGCCGCTTGGGGTAGTGGTTGATCGGTTGTCGGTTCGGGCGGGTTGATCCAGACGGCGTCGGGCAGGTGCAGCGCTTTTGGTCTGGGGCGGCGGGAGAAGCGTTCGGGGTGGGCGGTCCAGGCGGTGTCGAGGGCCTGTTCGCGTTGTTTCTGTTGGGCCGCGGCGTGGCCGTAGTGGACGTCGGCGGGGGTGTGCAGTCCGATGCCGGCGTGGTGGTGTTCGTGGTTGTACCAGGCGAAGAACGTGTCGCAGAACGCGCGGGCGTCGGCCAGGGAGCCGAAGCGTTCGGGGAACGTGGGGTGGTACTTCACGGTCTTGAACGCGGCTTCGGAGAACGGGTTGTCGTTGCTGACCCGGGGTCGGGAGTGCGTGCGGGTGACGCGCAGGTCGGCCAGGAGTGTGGCGACGCGTGTGGAGGTCATGGAGGTGCCGCGGTCGGCGTGCACGACCTGCGGGACTCCGTGCAGGGTGATGATCTCGGAGATGAAGTCGTGGGCGATCTCGGCGCTTTCTCTGGCGGCGACGTGGTGCCCGACGATGTATCGCGACCAGATGTCGATCATGACGTATGCGTCGTAGTAGACGCCCTTGGCCGGGCCGGGGAGCTTGGTGATGTCCCAGGTGAACACCTGCCCCGGCCCGGTCGCGGTCAGCTCCGGACGGGCACGGGTGGGGTGTCGGGCCTGGCGGCGCCGGTCGACGACCTGATCGTTGGTGCGCAGGATGCGGTAGAGGGTGGAGATCGAGGCCAGGTAGACGCCCTCGGCCGGCCGCCGCCATCTGGCGCAGACGATCCGTCTACGTTCTCGGACGTCCGTGGTTGTACGCCCCGGTTGTCACTCAGTTCGTCACCCAGTTCGGCTCCTGGGCATCCGGGATAGCCTCCGAGCATGCGTTACCTCACCCGGCCGTTCGTCCTCGGCGCGCTCGGCCGCAGGAAAGGCGTTGAGCAGTTCGTCGGACCCATCACGCTGGCGGGCGTCCGAGGCATCCGCTGGGTTGCGGTCTGGCCCTGGCAGGACGGCTACAACGTGTCCGTCCATGACGTACAGGACCTAGACGACGAGCACTACCGCGACCTGTCCGTGTTCCCGCCCCTCGACCCCGAAGACGAAGACGACACCGGCTTTGGCCGCGTGATCGGCCACGTTCAAGACCCGGCCGAAGCGTTGGAGCTGGCAGAGCGGGACCCTGGGGCCTCCCCGGATCGGTGGGTCAACCACGGGGTTGCCGGAGATGACTATGCGGACTTCGTGTTGGCGAGGCGAGCCCAGCACCAGCCCTGACCGTCAGTTTGGAAGGTGCAGGGCAACAGCTCGGGAATCGGAATGATCTACACCGTGAGTAGCCGTGCCGGTCGATCGACGGCCACGGAACGTTGAGGTTGAGGCTGTCAATGTGCCGCTACTGACCGGTGTTGACCGCTGAATCGGGCACGGGTCGGGCACACACCGGCGACCTCGGTTCATGGATCATTAAGGCATGACTGCTCCGCTGCTGCGCGTCAGGATGGAGTCCGGCCAGATCTGGGACGACCCCTCAGACGATCTGCTGTTCGAGCTGCTGTCGGACATGGAGCGCGGCAACGAACAGTTCCTCGTCATGGATCGTCTCGCCGACGTAACCGGCCAGACGTTCGTGCAGGTTGCCCGTACCGAAGTGGGCGGATACCAAGTCGAGTACCGCGAGGGTGACGCGGACCGTCACTTTCAGGCATTCACCGAGGACAAGCGGATCGCCCACTCCGTGATCACGTCTTGGGCATTCGAACTGCCTGGTTGGCGAAACGCGCTGCCCTGGGTGCCCCTGCGGTTCACCAACTACAGGTAAGACGGCCCCGGTCGGCCTAGTCATCGCACCGGCCACGCCTCGTCACCTGGGCAGACGTCGTCACCAGTGGTCGTCGTTGGTCGCTCTCGATCGACCTCCGACGGCCTGGCCTCGCCTAAGCAGGAGATTCAGAGAAGTCGAGGTGCTCCGCTGGGAGTTCGCCACCGAAGACGAAGCCCGGCAGATGGTGAAGCGGCTCGTGCAAGCCGATAGCGGTCTGTGGCGCGAGATGGACGGCGACGCGGCCACCCAGCCGTCTGGGTGAGCGGGTCAACCCGATCCGGGAGGGCATGGGAAAGCATCCAACCGAGGTGATGCCAACCCTCATGATCGCCGGTGTACGATCCGCCGGTGAATCGATCCCTCGCCGCGAGCCTGCTCGGCGTCACCCTCCTTCTCGCTGCTTGCAGCGAGGACAAGCCGGAGGCAAGCCGGCCCAGCCCCGACCCGGCCGGCCGCGGAGGTTGCATCATCCTGGCGCAACAGCTGGAGAAGAATGACCATGGCTGGATGGACAGCCGCGCCGCACGCCGGGCCGTCCTTTCGACGGACCCTGCTGTTAAAGCGGCCGGCGAGGAGCTGACGTCGGTGGTAAAGGAGGCTGGCGACCTGGACGTAAGCAGCCACGGTAAGGCGGACCTGACGCAGGCCGAGGCCCGGATCGCCGAAGCTCAAGAGAAGCTGATGACGGCGTGCCGTGGCTTGCTAGGCGAACCGCCCTGGTCCTGACCATGCGTCGCCGGGGCCGTCCTACAGCGCAGGATCGTTCGACGCGGGACTCGCGGCCGGCGACGCCTCGTGAGCCCCGCTCGTCAAGCGGGCCTTGACGCACGTACGGACGCTGCCGGAACAGGCTGAGTCGGCTTTCGTGTCACGGGCCGCGCCCCCGGCGGACACCGCCACAGTGGCGCAGTTGACCCGATCTCGCCCGGCACGGACCCGGCTCCCGGGGTCGGAGCTGGCCACCGGCGTGCACCCCTCCCCTCCCAGGTGAGCGGTTGATCTGATCCTGAGTGGCTGTGGAGCCGGCTCCTGGACGACCGGCATGCCTCGCGCGGGCACCGCCCCCATGCTTAGGGCTTGCCGCGCGGACCCGGCGTGCGCTTTCCTGTGCCGCGCTGCTCGGGCGCGGCGCGGCCGGCTGCCGGCGGCGAACCTCCACCGCTTCCTGAGCTACCCGTCTACGGCGGCCCCCGGGATCTCCGCTGTCCGCGCCAGCCGCCGGGCATCAGGCGTGACGGCCGCAGAGCGACAGCGGCAGCGGCCGGCGCGCGCCCAGGCGGCGGCGCGTGCGGCCCGTTCAGGGCCGCCTTGAAGACGTACAGAAACTTTGAACCAGGTTCGCCGGCAGCCCGTGTCCGGTCTCGGGACCTGCGTGACAGATCGGTATCAGGACCTGGGTGACAGCCCGCCAAGGTTATTCGGGAGCGACGAGGACGGTGACCCTGGCGGGTGACTCTCGCGAGTCGACGAAGATCCGGAAGAATGCGGACCGAGCCGGTGAGATGTCCAGCTTCTCGACGTGGTGAACGAGGATGTTGCCGGCTTCGACGGCCCCGCTTGGTAGGTCCAGCCGTCCGGCGAAGACTTGATGCCCTCCGGCTGGGGGCACCTGCCCGACGCTGACCTGAACCCGTACCGCACCCACTCCCGGTGCCCGGGTGCCCACTAAGACCGACTTGCCGTCCGATATCGCGCCGGCCGCCGCGGCACCCTCGTCCCAGATCGGACTATCCCGGTGGTCGCGGTCGCCAATGAGCACGAGCCCGCCTTTGGCTTCTAGGACGAACGACAGACAGTCCTTGCCGGACACACCGGCGTGTGTGGCAGGCTCCGGGGCAGGCTCAGGTTCATCCGGTGCTGACGGCCGGTGCTCCGGCGTCGGTTCACGTTCATGCAGATTGGGTGGGCGGTTTGCCCGCGCGGCGCTGATCGCCCACACGTTCGCCAGCAGCATTCCGGCGACTGTTCCCGACGCGGCAATCACGAATCCGCCAGAGCCCACCACCAGGTTCACGACGACCGACCCGCCGAACAGAAGCACCAACCCGGCGAGGCCGAGCGAAGCAGGGATGGTGTGCCCGGACAGCCACCGCCGGATCGCGATCACGATGAGCGACGAGCCGAGCAGCAGCGCGAGCAACAGGAACAGAGCGGCGCCGACCGGCTGGTCGTGGTCCACCACGACCAGAACGCCCAGCACCAGCGCGACACCAGCGATGAGCAGTGACATGCTCGCAGCTTGCCTCGGCCAAGCGCTGTCATCGCGGGCCGGCTCCACTCTGTCACCGTCCATCCATTCATCGTGACAGTGGCGATCGCCGAATTCCAGATCGCACGCCGCGCGACGATCGCACCGTTGTCAAACCTCAGGCCGGAGGATGGCGAAGATCGTCTAGCCGGACGTGTCACCCACGTCCCGAGACTGATCTGTCATGGAGGTCCTGAGACCCGACATTCGCCGGCAGCCCGGCCGACCCGGTCAGATGCCGAGGCTTCGCTGATGTTCGCCGAACGATCGGGTGAGGCTGTCGAGAGCGGCTTTGCCCTTCTAGGCTGTTCCGAGTGAGGGTCGGCCGATGACGCCGCTGGTGGTGTAGGCCGCCATGCCGAGAGTGAGGAGGTGCGGCCGGTGGTTGGCCGTCCAGTCCGCGGTTTCGTTGCCCGCTCGTCGAAAGGCCCAGGTCATGATCGGCAATCAAGCCGGTGACCTGGGCCTTTCCGTGGAGCCGCCTGACGGAATCGAACCGTCGACCTACGCATTACGAGATCAAGTTGGCGACCTGTGCCTACCTGGCCTCGACTGGCCTGACGTGCGGAAATGCCTCTCGGCATCTCTCAGCGTCGGTGGTCACGGTCCGGCCTCTTGAGGACTAAATGAGGACTGACATAGGCCATGCCCGTAGGCCGCCCCGCGCCGGTCCGGTGTTGCACTCGCTCCGCTAGCTATCGGGCCTGACTGGTGCTACTACGTCCCGCCACAGCACCTTCATCAAGGCCCTGTGTCGATTGGTGCCGCCACCGGGCATGAGCCGACGGGCGTGCAGGGTTAGCAGGCCAGCCCATACCGCGACCACCCCAGCAAGCCCCGTCCCCATCGCAACGACGAACGGGATGAACACCATCGGCGGCTTCAGGGACCACAGGGCCACCACGGCGACGCCGACGCCCCACATGAGTAGCCCGAGAGGCAGACAGCGGTACCCGATGACAAGCAGTCGGTACGCCGGAGTCGCCCGGATTCGGTCGACCGCCTCCTCGACTTCTGTCATGTCTGTCGCTCCTCCGGTCGCGGCACCGGATCATCGTGGCAGGCCCCACCAAACGTGCCAACGGAACCGGTCGACACACGGGTTAGGAAGTGTGGACACGGCCGGAAGCCGCTCGGCAGTGGCCTGGCTTGACCTGCTTCGCCACGCTGGCCGCTACGTCCAGGAGCTGACCGCCGTTGACCGCCGGCACCCATGCGAACGGGCACGCAAGGGGCACGCGACTGTCACTCCCTCCCAGTAGAAGCCGATCCTCGATGCCGTCAAGCCGTCCTCTCGTCGTGATCACCTGGTGACCGTCGTTGCTCACGCTGAAGGGATGCGACGGACGGGGATGCTGGGACTGATCTGCGCGTTGGTGCTGGCAGGGCTGACCGGCTGCAGCCCTGCCACCGAGGGCGCGGTCGGGGTACGGCTGGACGCCGACGGCCGGCTGGTTGGGGTGTTCGACTGGTGCCGGGGCAAGGGGACCGACCGGATCACCCTCTATCTCGGCAATGACGACGGCGGGGTCACCGACAAGGTGATTCAGCTCGATCGGGATCCCGGCCGCAGCGCCCGCACCGCAGAGGAAGTTGTACTGCTCAACCCGGCAGTCGGCTGGCAGACGAAGCTGGCACCGCCCACGCTAGACGACGGCCAGATCTACGACCTGCACGCGTGGAACAAGAACGACGGCGCAGTGGAGGACTTCCCGTTCCGGATCAGCGAGCTGCGCGGCCGGACCGGCTCCGCCGTGATCCTCACCAAGCGGTGGGAGGGCGGGGAGCACGGCGGCTACGTCGCCACGTTTCATACGCCCGAGGACTTCGCCCGCTACGCCAACACGGTGTGCGACGGCTGAAAAGGCTGCACCTGACCCGGTCGGCATCGCCTGCGCTTGTAGGCCATCCGCTTCCCGGTGAAAAGGTGGCCGCCAGTCTGCCCCCATCCCCCGGATAGGTGCCAAAGACTGCGTCGCCCGGTCGGGGTCAAGGGTGGCCGTAGGCCATCGGCGTGCCGACGCGCAGCGCCCTTGACGCCGGGCGGGTGGCGTAGAGGATCGGGCACCTGGGGGATGGGTCACGCCCTGGTCCTCGTCGTCACCAAACCACGGGCGATGCCTGCAAGAGTCCGGGGGCAAGCAGCTCCGCTGCGCGGCAGCCGATCGCCCCAACCTCGACGACAAGCAACCCCGACTGCGATCGTCCCGCCTCAGCCCTCATGCCTTTGCGTCCCATCAGCGTGGCCGGCCGGCCCGGCCGATGCCGGCCGAAGGTCGCCAGCAGGCCGGGGCCGGGCCGGCGCGGCCCGCTTGCGGGCCGCCTTGATCCTCTAAGAGAGCTATTCGGCAACATCGCCCGACCACGCGCCGATCTGTTGCCGTTCATACGGAAGCTCTTCACAAGATCGCGGAGCGCACGCGGAACCTTTCCAGGCCTTCGGCTCGTAGGTGGAGGAGACACACGAGTGAAAGGCTAGTTCGATGCCGGAACCGGAAAGTTTTGACGACTTTGTCCGCGCCTGCTCTTATCGGTTGTACCGGGTCGGGTGCCTGCTCACTGGCGGTGACCTGGCTCGCGCGGAGGATCTTGTCGCCGAAACGCTTGCCCGGCTCTATCTGGCGTGGCCTCGGATACGGGATGGGGATGGGTTCGGTTACGCCCGGCGCACGATGGTGAATCTGCATACGGACTGGTGGCGTCGGCTGCCGCGCCGCCATGAAACGCTCACCGGCGAGGTACCGGACGTTCCCGACGGTACGGACCACGGCAACCAGCTCGCCCGGCGGGACAGCATCGTCCGTGCGCTGCGTGGGCTCACCCGGCGGGAGCGGGCCGTGGTGGCCCTGCGCTACTTCCTCGACCTCACTGAGCAGGAAACCGCCAACGAGCTCGGCGTCTCACTCGGCACGGTGAAGAGCGCCAACGCCCGCGCCTTGGCCAAGCTCCGCGTGTCTCCAGACCTCGCCGAACCGGCAAGGTCAGCCTCACCGTTGCCTGCTGCCGCCTCGGCATTACACAGGGAGTTCTGATGAAAGATATCGATGACTTGCGGCACGCGCTTGATGCCGAAACTGCGGACCTTACCGTACATATCCCGGCTAGTCTGATTCGCCGTCGAGCCCGCAGGGTACGGACCCGACAAGGGGCGACGCTGGCTGCCGCAGGAGCCGTCGCCGTCGCGGTAGGGGCTATCCCCGCCTTCTTGCTGATCGGTGCGACCCCTGGTTCCAGCGTCCCCGAGTACGCACCTGGGGCGTTCGGATGCCCCACTCCGACTCGGTTTCCCCCTGATCCGGGGGGCGAGGTTCGTTCACTCGGTCCCCTGGTCGAGACAGGCGCGACTCTCGACGCGCCAAACGTCAACACCCGGTATGACGTGCTCATCGGCCTGGAAGGCACCCGTGACCAGCCTGGTTTCATCGTCGCGTTCCGCGACCAGGAGACTGCCGCAGTCCAGGTGTGGGACACGCTCGGGTTCGGACGCGAATCGAACGGGGACATCGCGGGGAAGCGGGCCGGCGATCCGGCCTACCAGTTCCTCAGTAGCCAGCTTGCTCTCGGACCCAACAAGGTGCTCGACATCGGGTTGTACACCAGAGCCGCGCACCGCATCACAGTCACGTCCGAGGGTCACGCAACGGACGCCCACATCGCCAAAAATGCCGCCACAGGCTGGACGTTCTTCTGGGTTCAGCGTTCGGCCAGGCCCCTGCCGACGGACCGTTTTGCGACCCCTGAGCATTACCGGGGGCCCGAACAGGTGACTGTGACCGCGTACGACGGCGCAGGCCGGCCACAGCACACCGCTACTGGTGGTCCGCTCGTCGGCGGCAGTGTGCAAAACCCGCGGGACGGATCGCCGTCCGAAAGCGGCGCACCATCCGCGACGGCAGTACCGACATGCCTAATCGCGAGCACACCCAAGTAGACACTTGCGACCGACACCCTTGCCCCGGAATCCCGCCAACGAGCAGGCCCCGGGGCAAGGCACGTTCCTGCTGGAGCCCCACACCGGCGTGCGAGTGCGCCGTGCCGCTGAATATGCCGGCAGCGCCTATCGCAGCGCTTCCATCTTGTCGGCAGTTAGCTACTCCGAAAGTCTGGGCGGCTCTGTCGGGAACATCGCGAGCAGGGCCTCGGCGCGTGCCTGGATGATCCGCTCTCGCTCGGTGCGCTGACGTGCGTCTGTGTGGGTGTCCTGGCCGGTGATCTGTCCGGGCCATTTGCGGTAGAGCAGGCCGGGCTCCGCGATGAAGTAGCCGCGGCTCATGATGCTGAGGGCGAAGAGTAGGCCGGTGTCCTCGGAAGTGGGCAGGGCCATCCAGCCGCCCAGTGCGAGAAGGAGTTGCCGCCGGGCGCACAGCGTCGCGGGGTGTACGGGAAGTCGATGGAGGGCCTGGTCCTCGTCGTCATCCTGCTCATCGTCGCCGGGTTCGCGGGCGCCGCATCGTTCACCCACGTCAAGGACTGGACCCTCGACAACTCCCCGGCCGGCACCGGGGAGTGGTTCGGCTGGGCCAACGCCGTCATCTCCGAACTCATCCCCACCGCCGCCCTGCTCACCATCCGCCGCCGCAAGCGCACCGGCGGGCCGATCGGCTACCCGATGTTCCTTCTCGTCGCCGCTGTCGCCCTGTCCCTCGCCGCGCAGCTCGCGGTGGCCAAGCCGGGCCTGTCGGGGTGGCTGCTGTCCGCCGTCCCCGCGCTGGCGTTCATCGGCCTGTCCAAGCTCGTCCTGACCGCCGGCCCCACCCCGGCCCCCGCCGCCGCCGACCCCACGCCGGCCCGCCCGGTCGAGCAGCCCACCCCGCTCGCTGAGCAGGCTCCTGCCCCCGTCGCCGCGCCGGCCGTGGCTGAGCCCGTCGCCCTGGTCCCGGCCGAGCCTGTCCGCCCGGCACCGGTCGCCCCGGTGTCGCCGGCCGCGTTCACCCGCCGCAACGGCACCCGGCTGATCGGAGAGGTGACCCGATGACCAACGCCCTGCTCTCCGGCCTCCTCGTCGTCGGCACCTTGGTGCTGATCTGCTGGGACCGGTACTGCCTCTACGTCGCCCGCTACGAACTGGCCGCCCTGCAACGCGCTGCCGTCCGCGACCCGCTGACCGGCCTGGCCAACCGCGCCGGCCTCGCCGCCGGCTGGGAGCAGCTGGCCCCGGCCCGGCCGTGGGTGGCCGTGGTTGACCTGGACGGCTTCAAGCCGGTCAACGACACTCACGGCCATGCCGCCGGGGACGTCGTCCTGCGTGCGGTCGCCGCCCGGCTTGCCACCGTTCACGGCGTTGCCGCCCGCCTCGGCGGGGACTAGTTCGCCGCCCTGTTCCTCGACCTCGACCCGCACACCGCCGCTCGCCAGCTGGCCGCCGCGATCGCTGTCCCGGTCCGGCTGCCCTCCGGCGTGGCGGTGTCGGTGACCGCCAGCATCGGCCTCGCCCCCACCGGCGGGGACCTGGCCGCCGCCCTGGCTGACGCTGACGCCGCGATGTACCGGGCGAAGACCACCCGCACCGGCGTGGCCGTGTTCGACCGTCACCGCGATGACCACGCCAATGACACCCGCCCGGCCGTCCGGGTCCGGGACCTTGCCCCCGCTACGGCGGAGGTGGGCCGATGACGCTCGCTCCGACGCTGCCCGGCCTCACCCCCAGCACCGAGGGTCCGAGGCCGGGCTCCCGGGCCGCCCGGATGCTCATGCCCCGCTCCGTCGACGTGGTCAAGGATCTGGCCGCCGACTATGGCGTCTGCACCCGCCCCGTATCCCTCCGGCGCACCGACCTGGACTCGGGCCGGACCGAGGTCATCGACATGCCGTGCGGCGCCACCCAGGAAGCCAAGTGCCCGGCCTGCGCCACCCGCGCTCGGCGGCTGCGGCAGCAGCAGATCCGCGAGGGCTGGCACCGCGACGACGAACCCGACCCCGGCCCGGAACCGGCCACCGACGCGCAACGCGGGCTGATCGTCGTCCGCGCTCATCTCGAGTTCGCCCGCGACGAAGCCGCCCGCGCCTCGCAGTGGGATCAGGTCGCGGACCTGGACGACGCCATCGCCGAACTGGAAGCCCAGATCACCACCGAAGGCATGCGTGGCCGACCCGCCCCGCCGCACGCCAGCGAGGACCAGGAGGACGGCGACGGTAAGCGGCGGGTGCGGTCGACCAAGCGCCGGCAGGACGCCCCGGACCTGCCCCGGCTGCCCGTCGAGAACCGGACCATCGGTCGGACCTTCGAGGGTCACGGTGGGCAGGTGTTCCGGCCGTCGATGTTCCTCACCCTCACCCTCGACTCCTACGGCCGCGTGCACTCAGACGGCACCCCCGTCGACCCGGACAGCTACGACTACCGGCGGGCCGCCTGGGACGCGGTGCACTTCCCCCGGCTGCTCGACCGGTTCTGGCAGAACCTACGCCGCGCGGTCGGCTGGAACGTCCAATACGCCGGGGCCGTCGAGCCGCAACGCCGCCTCGCCCCACACGCGCACTTCGCCATCCGAGGCACCATCCCCCGCGCCTTGGTCCGCCAAGTCGCCGCCGCCACCTACCACCAGGTGTGGTGGCCGGCCGTCGACCGGCGGGTCTACAAACCGGGACGGGCGCCGCAGTGGGACGCCGACGCGGGCGGTTACACCGACCCGACCACCGGCGAGCTGCTGCCGTCGTGGGATGACGCCCTGGACCTGTTCGACGCCGACCCCGACGCCGAACCCGTGCACGTCGTCCGGATCGGTAGCCAGGTCGACGCCAAGGGCGTGCTCGCAGGCACCAGGGACGCCGACCGGTGCGTCGGCTACATCACCAAGTACCTGACCAAGCAGGCCGCCGACTGCCATGACGTGACCACCGGCCGGCAACGCGCCCACCTGGAACGGCTCTGGGCTGAGCTGCGGCACACGCCGTGCTCGGAGCGGTGCGCCAACTGGCTGCTTTACGGCATCCAACCCAAGAAGGCTCGGCCGGGGCTGCGGCCGGGGAACTGCAAGAACAAGGTCCACAAACGGGAAACCCTCGGCATCGGCGGCCGACGCGTCCTCATCTCCCGCCAGTGGTCCGGCAAAACCCTCACCGACCACCGCGCCGACCGCCGCGACTGGGTCAAAGCCCTCCTGGGCGTCACCACCGACGCCGACACCGCCCCGGCCGGCGGCGAACACCGGCACGCCTGGGAACTCGCCCGACCCACCGACCCCGACGTTGCGCCCCTCGGCCATCGGGTCCTACGCGCCATCTCCGAACGCATCCAATGGCGCGCCCAACTCGACGCTGCGAGACGCAGCCAGGCACCACCCGATGTTTCGGCAACTGTCACAACGCAGGAGGGAGCAGCATGAAGGCCCGGACGATCGAACCGCTGTGGACGGCTGAGGACGTGTCGACGTTCCTCGGCGTGCCGGTGAGCACCCTCTATCAGTGGCGGTACCGCCGGATCGGACCGCGGGCGTCCCGGGTGGGTCGGCACCTGCGCTACGACCCGGCCGACGTGCGGGCCTGGCTCGCGAAGCAGGCGGCGTAGCCGGTGAGCATCGAGAAGCGGCCGAATCGTAAGTGGCGGGCACGCGTCTACGACGCCTCGGGTAAGCAGATCGCTCGGCACTTCGATCGGAAGTCGGATGCGGAGCGGTGGGAGGCATCTGCCAAGGCGGCCATCTCCCGAGGGGACTGGATCGACCCGGCTCGGGCGCGGGTAACGGTGGGCGCCTGGGCGTCGCAGTGGATGGCGGCTCAGGTGCAGCTCAAGCCGTCGACTCGCGCCCGGTACGAGTTGGCGCTGCGGCGACAGATCCTTCCGACCTGGGAGGAGATCTCGCTGTCGGCAGTCTCGTACGCGGAGGTGGCGGCCTGGGTGCAGCGGCTCACCGCGTCCGGCCTTGCGCCGGCAACGGTTCGGTACGCGCACCGGGTGCTGTCGCTGGCCCTGGCGCATGCCGTGCGGGACGGTCGCATGTCGCGGAATCCGGCCGAGGGCGTGCGGCTTCCTCGGGTGGTGCGGGAGGAGCCGGTGTTCCTCGACCACGACCAGGTGGCGAGGCTCGCGGAGGCGTGCGGACGCTACGGGCTGCTGGTGCGCTTCCTGGCCTACACAGGGCTGCGGTGGGGTGAGGCGTCAGCGCTGCGGGTGTCTCGGCTGGATCTGCTGCGACGTCCGGTGACGGTCGCCGTGGCGTTCGCGGAGGTTGGCGGGGAGCTGGTCGAGGGCACGCCGAAGAATCACCAGCGCCGGTCGGTGCCCATTCCGCGGTTCCTCGTTGACGA
>NZ_JAMOKF010000179.1 GCF_023656545.1 Micromonospora phytophila
AGAACGACCTCACCCGGCAGTTGCGCGCGGTGGAGCTGGACCCGGCCGACGCGGACTGCGAGGCGGTCGTCGCCGCCAGCCGGCGGCTGGCCCTGGCCCGGCAGGTGCACACCGACCTGGTCCGCGACGCCCGCTCGGCGCGCAGCCGCCCCCTGGTGCGGCTGTTGCGCATGGGGCGCCGGCACGAATGGCCGCGCTACTTCGACATCGACGACCCGACCCTGGCGGTCCCCGCCGACGTCCCGGCCGGCTGACCGGTACACCCCCGGCTGGCCGGTCCGCCCCCGGCTGGCCGGTCCGGCCCTGGTTGACCCCGGCGGCTGTCCGGTTCGCGGAGTCGGCGCGCACCCGTTGACAGTCGGGTGATGGCTGCCACAGTGCAGGCCACCGTGGGTCTGATTGGCTGTCGGACCGGCGTTGAGCCCGCCGTAGCATTTCGGCAAGCCACCCCCCGAGCATGTTCGAGGAGCGATAACCCGTGCCCGATTCCACTGCCCAGAACTCCAGCGCCACGCCCGTCGTCGGCACCGCCCGCGTCAAGCGCGGCATGGCCGAGATGCTCAAGGGCGGCGTGATCATGGACGTGGTCAACGCCGAGCAGGCCAAGATCGCCGAGGACGCCGGCGCCGTCGCGGTGATGGCGCTCGAGCGGGTGCCCGCGGACATCCGGGCCCAGGGCGGGGTGTCCCGGATGAGCGACCCGGACATGATCGACGGCATCATCAACGCCGTCTCCATCCCGGTGATGGCCAAGGCCCGGATCGGCCACTTCGTGGAGGCCCGGATCCTCCAGGCCCTCGGCGTCGACTACGTCGACGAGTCCGAGGTGCTGACCCCGGCCGACTACGCCAACCACATCGACAAGTGGGCCTTCACCGTCCCCTTCGTCTGCGGCGCGACCAACCTGGGTGAGGCGCTGCGCCGGATCACCGAGGGCGCGGCCATGATCCGCTCCAAGGGCGAGGCCGGCACCGGTGACGTCTCCAACGCCACCACCCACATGCGTAAGATCCGCCAGGAGATCCGCCGGCTGAGCAGCCTGCCGGCCGACGAGCTCTACGTCGCGGCCAAGGAGCTCCAGGCCCCGTACGAGCTGGTCAAGGAGGTCGCCGAGAGCGGCAAGCTGCCGGTGGTGCTCTTCACCGCCGGTGGGATTGCCACCCCGGCCGACGCCGCGATGATGATGCAGCTCGGCGCCGAGGGCGTCTTCGTCGGCTCCGGCATCTTCAAGTCCGGCAACCCGGCCCAGCGAGCCGCCGCGATCGTCAAGGCCACCACCTTCCACGACGACCCCGACGTGCTCGCCAAGGTCTCCCGGGGCCTCGGCGAGGCGATGGTCGGCATCAACGTCGACGAGATCCCGCAGCCGCACCGCCTGGCCGAGCGCGGCTGGTGAGCGGGCCCCGGCGTACGCCGGGACCAGGTACGCACGGCGGGTCGGTGCGCCGGCCCGCCGCCGCGCAGGAACGCGAAGGAGCGGTGACATGAGCGACGCACCCGTCATCGGTGTGCTCGCCCTGCAGGGGGACGTCCGCGAGCACGTCGCGGCCCTGGCCGGGGCCGGCGCGGACGCCCGCCCGGTACGCCGTGCCCAGGAGCTGGACGCGGTGGACGGGCTGGTCATCCCCGGCGGCGAGTCCACCACGATCAGCAAGCTGGCGGACATCTTCGAGCTGCGCGAGCCGATCGACAAGCGGATCGCCGGCGGCATGCCGGTCTACGGCTCCTGCGCCGGCATGATCATGCTGGCGACCGAGGTCCTCGACGGCCGGCCCGACCAGCGCGGCTTCGCCGGCATCGAGATGACCGTGCGCCGCAACGCCTTCGGCCGGCAGGTCGACTCGTTCGAGGCGCCGGTGGAGATCACCGGCGTGCCGGGCGCGCCGTTCCACGCGGTGTTCATCCGGGCGCCGTGGGTGGAGCGGGTCGGCGACGGCGTCGAGGTGCTCGGCACGGTCACCGAGGGCCCCACGGCCGGGCGGATCGTGGCGGTGCGGCAGGGGAACCTGCTGGCCACCTCGTTCCACCCGGAGCTGACCGGGGACCTGCGCGTGCACGCGTACTTCGTGGAGCTGGTGCGGGCCGCCCGCTGACCGGTCCCGACGCGACGTCGGCGGGGTCTCCTCCTTCGCGGGAGGGGACCCCGCTTCGCGTCTCAACCGGCGACGGAGCGCAGGTGCCCGGGGCGGCGGCCCAGCAGCCGGTCCAGCCCGGCCGCCGTGGCCGCGTCGGCGGGGAGTTGGACGACGAGCCGCTGGTGGTCGCTGTCGGCGAACTCGAGGGTCTCCCAGCTCAGTCGCAGCGTCCCCACCTCCGGGTGCCGCAGACTCCGCACGCCGGTGCCCGGGGCGGCCACGGGCCGCCGCTGCCACCGGTCGGTGAACGGCGCCCCGACGGTGCGGGCCAGCCGCTCGGCGAAGTGGTCGGTGGCCGGGTCGCCGCGGCGCAGCCGGTGCAGCTCGGCGACCTGGTGGTCGGCCAGCTCCGCCCAGTCCGGGAAGTGCTCGCGGGCGCGTTCGTCGGTCAGCACGAACCACACCAGGTTGGGCCGCGTCCCGTCGAACAGGCCCAGGGGACGGGCCAGCCGGTCGAAGGGGTCGTTCCAGGCCAGCACGTCGCCGAGCCGGTTGACCACGTACGCAGGAGCGTCCCGCAGGCTGTCGAGGACCGCGCGGACCGTCGGGCGGACGGTGTGCGAGACCGTCGGCCGCTCGCCCGGGCACAGCTGCCGGCTGTGGTTGACCGAAGCGAGCTGCCGGAGGTGCTCGCGGTCGGCGTCGTCGAGGAGCAGGGCGTCGGCGAGCGCGGCGAGGATCTCCGGCGACGGCCGGGTGTCCCGGCCCTGCTCCAGGCGGGTCAGGTATTCCACGCTCACCTGGGCCAGCGTCGCCAGCTCGGCCCGGCGCAGCCCGGGTGTGCGGCGTCGGGACCCGTCGGGCAGGCCCACCCGGCCGGGCCGCAGGGCCTCCCGGCGGCTGCGCAGGAACGCGCCCAGCTCTCCGTCCATCACCGGCCCAGTCTGGCAGCGCACCGCCGCCGACGGGTGGCCCTGGCGGGGCCATCCTCGCGGCGGTCTCCCCGCCCCGGCGGATCGGCCGGACGATCGTCGTCATGAACAGCGCAGAGACAGCAGGACCGGTCCGGATCGGTCTGATCGTGGGAAGCACCCGCCCCGGCCGGCGTGGCACGGCGGTGGCCCGGTGGGTCGGGCAGGTGGCGTCGCGGCACGACGCCGTACGCGGCGGCGGAGCCGTCGTCGAGGTGGTCGACCTGGCCGAGCAGGGCCTGCCGCTGCTCGACGAGCCGGTGCCGGCGATGTTCGGCGACTACCGCAACGCGCACACCCGGCACTGGTCCGCCGTGGTCGACGCCTGCGACGCCTTCGTCTTCGTGACCCCGGAGTACAACCACTCGGTCCCGGCCGCGGTGAAGAACGGCATCGACTACCTGTACGCCGAGTGGAACGACAAGGTGGCCGGGGTGCTCAGCTACGGCGTGCACGGCGGCACCAGGGCCGGCGACCACCTGCGGCAGATCCTGGCCGAGGTGCGGGCGGTGGTCGTTCCCACCGGGGTGTCGCTGTCGGTCTTCGCCGACTTCGACTTCTCCGGCTCCGACCCGGGCGACCCGACCGCCCCCGGGCGGATCGCCCCCGGCGACGGCCGGGAGGAGGCGCTGTCGACGATGCTGACCGAGATTGTGACCTGGTCCCGGGCGCTGCGCCCCGCCGGCGCGGCCCGGGCACCGGCCGGCGTCGAGGTCTGACCGGCCCTCGCTTTCGCCCCGTCTGTCCTGGTCCGGGCGGGCGGGGCGGACCGGCGACGCGCGGCGCGTGACAGCCGCCCGCTGGACGTCGGTAGGATTGCCGAGATTCGGCAGGGCCATCTGCCCGCTACGGCTTCCACCAGAGCTGACCGGCACCACCGCGTGCGCCGGCGGGAGCGGGGCGTGTGCGGTGCGGTCGATGCAGACGGCGGGTAGCAACGGAGGTAACAGATGTCCGGCCACTCAAAGTGGGCGACGACCAAGCACAAGAAGGCGGTCATCGACGCCAAGCGCGGCAAGATGTTCGCCAAGCTGATCAAGAACGTCGAGGTCGCCGCGCGGACCGGCGGCGGCGACCCGGCCGGCAACCCGACGCTCTACGACGCCATCCAGAAGGCGAAGAAGAACTCGGTCCCGAACGACAACATCGACCGTGCCGTCAAGCGCGGCTCCGGCCTGGAGGCCGGCGGCGCCGACTGGCAGACGATCATGTACGAGGGCTACGGCCCCAACGGCGTGGCCATGCTGATCGAGTGCCTCACCGACAACCGCAACCGGGCGGCGACCGAGGTGCGCACCGCGCTGACCCGCAACGGCGGCTCGCTCGCCGACGCCGGCTCGGTGTCCTACATGTTCTCCCGCAAGGGCGTGGTGATCGTGCCCAAGACCGGGACGACCGAGGACGACGTGATGATGGCGGTCCTGGACGCGGGCGCCGAGGAGGTCAACGACCTCGGTGAGGCGTTCGAGGTTGTTTCCGAGCCGACCGACCTGATCCCGGTGCGCACCGCGCTCCAGGACGCCGGCATCGAGTACGAGTCGGCCGAGTCGTCGCTGATCCCGAGCGTCAACGTCCCCCTCGACGAGGAGGGCGCCCGCAAGATCTTCAAACTGATCGATGTGCTGGAGGACTGCGACGACGTGCAGAACGTCTACGCGAACTTCGACGTCAGCGACGAAGTGATGGAGTCCGTCGGCTGACCGGGTGATGCTCGTGGCCGGTTCCCTGTCGAAGGTTCTGACGGGGACCGGCTACCGTCGCCGCAGCCGGGCCGGCTTCCGACGTCGAGTGCGATGCTGGTTTCGCGCCAGCCGCAGTGTCCGGGGAGTGGGCACGCGTGGGCCCCACCGCTGACCGCTGACCAAGGCGGCCTGGAAGAACGCCCACGCAAGCCAGCCGGCGAACCCGGCGATGGCATGGACGCCGAGCCGACCGACCGTCGTCCCCCAGTGCGGAGCCCATGCCCGCTCGGCGCCCATGCCGCTGACCACGGCTGGCCCGGTCGAGCCCGGCCCTTCTTCGACCGGGACGCGGAGGCTGATCGAGTCGATCCGTACCGTGCCGTCGTCACTGGTGAACGGTGCGTGACAGGTCCAGTTGCCCTTGCTCTTGCTGTCGGCGTCGCAGGCGACGATCTCGATGCTGCCGGGGGTGGATGTGACGAGCGCGGCACCGACGTAGTCCCACGTCCGGCGGATCTCCCACACGTTCCACCCGTCGGCGACGGCCGGCCTCGTGCAGCAGCGCGCAGAGGTAGACCGACAGGCCGACGGGCCATGCGCGTACTCGATGCGCACGTTGTCAGGAGCTCGTGAGGATGACGAGTTGCCGGGTCGCTCGGGTCATCGCGACGTAGCGGTCGACAGCTCCTTCGATGCCGGTGCCGAACGCCTCCGGGTCGATGAGGACGACCAGGTCGAACTCGAGCCCCTTCGACAACTCCGGGGTCAGCGACCGGACGCGGGACGTCGTCCGGAACGTGGGGTCGCCGATGACGCAGGCGATCCCCTCGGTGTGCGCGGCGAGCCAGGTGTCGAGGATCGAGCCGAAATCGGAAGCGGATCCGTGTACGACGGGGACATCGCTGCTGCGGATGGAGGTCGGCACGTTGGCGTCCGGGAGCGCGGCCCGGATGATCGGCTCGGCCTCCGCCATGATCTCTGTCGGCGTCCGGTAGTTGATGCTCAGGGAGGCCAGGTTGATCCGGTCGAGCCCGATCCGCTCGAGCCGCTCCTGCCACGACTCCGTGAACCCGTGCCTGGCCTGGGCGCGGTCCCCGACGATGGTGAAGCTCCGGGACGGGCAGCGCAGCAGCAACATCTGCCACTCCGCGTCGGTCAGCTCCTGAGCCTCGTCCACGACGATGTGCGCGAACGGGCCGGCGAGCAGGTCCGGGTCGGTGCTGGGCAGTGCGGCCTCGTCGACCAGGGCGTCCTGGAGGTCCAGTTGGCGCAGGCTCGACAGCACACCTTCACCGTCGTCATAGGCATGGGCCTCGATCAGTTCGTCGACGACCGTAGCCATGCGCTCGCGTTCGACGGCAACAGTGGCCTCCTGCCGACGCTTGCGCCCGGACGCCTCCGGATCGCCGAGCCGCTGCCGTGCCGCGTCCAGGAGCGGCAGGTCGGACACCGTCCAGGCCTGGGCGTCGCCGCGCTGTAGCTTCCGAATCTCGTCGGGGCTGAGCCAGGGAGCGCACTTGCGCAGATAGGCGGGCACCGACCACAGGTCGCCGACGAGGTCGGTCGCTTCGAGCAGCGGCCAGGCGCGGTTGAAGGTGGTGAGCAGTTCCCTGTTCCGCAGCAGCGACCTGCGGACCAGGTCGTCGGGCTCGTCGCCGTCGTACTTCTCGGTCAGGATCGTGAGCAGCTCTTCCCAGATCTCGTCACGCGCCTCGTTGTGCGGGGTACCGGGCCCCGGCGCCTGGAACGCCTCGGCCCAGTCGTCGGCGCTCAGCCAGATGTCGGACTCGCCGGTCGTGACCGTCATCGGTTCGGCCGGCGGCTCCTCGTAGAACCTGACGGCCGCCTCGATCGCCTTCACCAGGTCCGCGGACGACTTCAGGCGGGCCACGTCCGGGTCGGTCTCATTGGTTGCCGCGGCGCCCCCGGGCACGAGGTCCCGCAGGGTGCAGGTCTGCACGTCCTCCTCTCCGAGGCTGGGCAGGACGTCGGCGACGTAGGCGAGGTAGGGCTGGTGCGGACCGACGAACAGCACGCCGCCCCGGCGGTGACCGAGGCGGGGGTCGGAGTAGAGGAGGTAGGCGGTGCGGTGCAGGGCGACGACGGTCTTCCCCGTACCCGGACCGCCGTCGACGACGAGAGCGCCGCGGGATCCCGCTCGGATGATCGCGTCCTGGTCGGCCTGGATGGTCCCGAGCACGTCTCGCATCCGGGGCGACCGGTTGCTGCCCAGGCTGGCGATGAAGGCGGACTGGTCGTCGAGCGCGGCGTGCCCGTCGAACCCGTCCGAGGTGAACACCTCGTCCCAGTAGTCGCTGATCCGGCCGCGGGTCCAGCGATACCTGCGGCGGCTTGCCAGACCCATCGGGTTGGCGTGGGTCGCTCCGAAGAACGGCTCCGCCGCGGGGGAGCGCCAGTCGAGCAACAGCCGGCGACCCTCGCTGTCCGTGAGGCCGAATCGTCCGATGTACACGGGCTCGGGGTTGTCCGCGCTGACCATGTGCCCGAGGCACAGGTCTAGACCGAAGCGACGCAGTGCCCGCAGTCGAACGGTCAGCCGGCGGACCTCCATGTCGCGGTCCACCGCCTGCCGGCCTTTGCCAGCGGGCGCCCTGCGCTCGGCGTCGAGGCGGGCGGACAGGTCGGCGAACCGTTGCTCCAGGCTCGCCGCGATGGCCGCGAAGTGCCGCTCGTCGCCGGCGATCAGCGCCGGGTCGGCCTTGAAGGAGAGGCGGTCGGGCAGGTCAAACGCGCTGGTGGTCAGCGGGTTCACGTCAGCAGCTCCGATCCGGGTCGTCGGCAATCATTGAGCGCAGCAAGGCGTCTGGACCGGTGTGACGAACCAGCGTCGCGGCCACCGCCGACGGCCGCACCATCGAGCCGGTCGGCGGGCCGACCGGCACCAGAGGCACGCCGACCCCGGCCAGCAGCTCAGCGAACTGTTTGTCCGGTGGCGCGCAGATCCGCACCGCTGCGCCGAGTGCCCGCCACCGCACCGCGGGCCCTACGAGCGGTTCGACGTTCCCGCGCGACCCGTACGTCGACAACAAAGCCCGCACTTCGTGACTCCCATTTCCGGAGATTTCTGACCAGGCCGACGATTCTGCGGCACCACCCGGGTCTTGCCGCAAGCCCCCCGGTGCGCTATACGTTAGAAGTGGCAAGGAGTGTGTTCTCTCCTTTCCCTTGATCGTCTCGCTGAGGACGGACCCCTCCTCGCGAAGCGCGGCCCCCTCAGGCGCACCCCGAGGCCCCAGCGGAATCCGGCCCGGCGGACCTCCACCGAACGGCAGCCGTCCCTGCGTGCGTCGAGGTGGCAACGAACCTGGCCGGCGTGGTCGGCGTACGCGACAGCAAGGACGGTGGCGGGCCGGTGTCGGCCTGTGCCCCGCGGCCTCAAGCGGCTTCCGCGCCGTGGCCGCCTCCGGCGCACTGCGGCCACGGCCACCTCCGCTGGTCCGAGCCGCTCACCTGGCACACGGACCGGCCCGCACGCGGGGGCGTGCCGGGCCGGTCGGGCGGTCTCAGGCGCGGTTGCGGTACGCCTTGATCGCGCTGTCGGCGATGTCCCAGAGCACCACCAGGGTCGCGCCGACGACCGTCACGGTGGCCACGGTGTCCAGGTTGTCACCCTGCCGCAGCCACTCGAAGCGCTCGACGAGGTCCGGGTTGAGCAGCCGGTCGGTCAGCAGCAGCCAGGCCACCGGCACCGCGAACGCCAGGTCCAGCAGCGTGTTCACCGCGACCAGCGGCCAGGTCCACCGGCCGGCGCGGTACTTGGCGACCTCCAGCGCCACGCTGGCGACCAGCACGGCCAGCAGGACCGGCAACCAGCTGCTCCACAGCGCCGGGTCGAGGATCGGCAGGTTGCCGCCCTGGTCGTCGGAGACCCAGGAGTGGAAGTGCTGCCAGGGCAGGTACCCGGCGAAGAGCACCAGGAAGACGATCGCGGCGGCGGTGTCGGGCAGGCAGATCTGCCGCTCGACCGGTGCCTCGGGGAGTTGGTCGACGCTCCACTCGGGCAGGCGCAGCGAGGGGTTGGTCCGTTCCAGCACCGCGAAGACCAGGGTGACCCAGAAGGCGATCTGGACCGCGACCTGGAGGGCGGCGACGATGCCGGCCCCGATCGCCCCACCGGCGTTGTCCCCGGCGGTCGCCTCGACGAGGCCGACCACGACGCCGACGGTCGCCGGTACGAAGCTGAGCAGCAGTTTGAGCAGCCGTTGCCAGACCAGGTAGTACGTCGGACCGATGAGCTGCAACCGGCGGTCGGCGTAGCGGGCGGCGAGCTGCTCCGGGTTGCCCAGCTCGGTGAGCACCTCCCGTTCGGCGGTGGTGGTGTCCTGACCGCCGGCGGCCCGGCCCTCGATCATGTCCTCGATCGACGCGCGCAGCTCGGTGGCGATCTCCTCCCGGCGCGGGGCGGGGACCGAGCGCAGGGTCGCGGCGAGGTAGCGGTCGGTCAGGGTGTTCATCGGTCGGCTCCTTCGATGAGTGCGGTCATGGAGGTATGCACGGCGGCCAGGTCGGCGAGGAGGCGACGCAGCACCGACTCGCCGGAGTCACTGACCCGGTAGAACTTGCGCGGCCGGCTCTCCTCGGTGTTCCACTCGCTGGTCAGCAGCCCTTGGTCCTCCAGCCGCCGCAGCAGCGGGTAGAGCGTGTTGGCATCCACCGGGAAGCCGTGGTCGGAGAGTCGTTGCAGCAGTGCGTAGCCGTAGTCGGGGCGGCGCAGGGCGACGAGGCTCGCCACCACGACGGTGCCCCGGCGCAGCTCCTGGAGGTGGGTCCGCAGGATCTCATCGCTAACCATGCCTCACACCATAGTGTGTGTCACACACTATGGTCCACTGATACATCATCGTGCGCTGCACCATCAGTGTGTTCGGACCAGAAGGGGCAGAGTTCTCCCGGCGGGACGTCGGCGATGACCCGGCCCGACCGGGCCGGCGAGCCGGCCCCGCCCAGTGGTGGCGCGGAGCCGGACCAGGTGGACCGGGTCGGCGGGAGCGGCTGGGCCGCCCCCGCCGACCCGGTCGTCAGCAGGACGGGCGGTTGCGGAAGTTCCGCTCGACGAAGTCGGCCGGCCCGACCTGGAAGTAGCCCACCCCCGGGCGGATCGGGTGGCCGCTGAACAGCTCCACCCGCGACCCGAAGCGCACCAGGTACGCCACCTCGTCGCCCGCGTCGTTGCGGATCAGCGTTCCCCGGCGGCCGTAGATCTCCTCCAGTTCCTCGAAGGACATACCGACCGTCGCCCCGGCGGGCGACCGGGGTGGGGTGGTGGCCGTCCCCACCTCCACCAGCCGCCCGTCCCGGAAGGCCAGCAGGATCACCCCCGCCCACGCCCCGGTGACGCCGGTGCTGACCACACCGTGGCACCCCGGGGCGACCCAGGAGATGAGCCCGGCCGCCGAGAGCCGCTCCAGGCTGGCGCCGATCCGGAAGGGGCCGGCGCCCCGGACGCTGAGGATCCGGGGGTGCTCGTGCCCGGCCTCGGGATAGCCGTTGGTGCCGGACGACCCGGCCCGCGGCACCGGGCCCCGGTCGGTCGGCGCGGGGCGGTCCGGCCCGGACGTCGCGCCGACGGTGACGCCGGCCGAGGTGACCGGGTGTGCCGCGGCCGGGCCCGCGGCGGCCACCGGGACCAGCGTGGTGAGCGCCAGCGCGCCGGTGGTGATGAGGATCGAGGGACGGTGCACGGTGATCTCCTTCGGTTGGTGGAGCCTCTGACCCGTTAGTCACCCCGGGGGCGGCTCCGGTTCGTCGGGTTTCCGACGCCGCGCCGCCTCCGACGGCGACGGCGGCACCACCGGTGCGGGCGAGGGCTGCCGCTGCCGTGGTCGGGCGGTCTACTGTCGAGGCGGAACGGCAACCGGCGGCGCTGGTCGGGGGTGACGTGGTGACCGCTCCGGCGCAGATCGGCCCCTACCGCATCGAACGGCTGCTCGGGGTGGGCTCGTTCGCGACGGTGTGGCTGGGCCACGACGGCACGCTCGACTGCCACGTGGCGATCAAGGTGCTGGCGGAGAACTGGAGCCACGACCTGCGGGTCCGGGAACGCTTCCTCGACGAGGCCCGGCTGCTGCGCTGGTTGGACCACGACCGGCTGGTCCGGGTCCACGCCGTCGGGGAGTTGGCGGACGGCCGGCCGTACTCGGTGATGGCCTGGGCGGACGGGGGCAGCCTGCGGGACCGGCTGGCGCGCGGCCCGCTGCCCGTCGCCACCGCCCTGTGGTTGCTGGGCGAGATCGCCGCCGGGGTGACCGTCCTGCACCGGCACGGCGTCGTGCACCGCGACCTGACCCCGGGCAACATCCTGTTTCGCTCCGGCCCGGCGGCGGCCACCGGCGTGGGCCGGGCCGACGAGCGGGTGCTGATCGCCGACCTCGGGCTGGCCAAGGCGCTCGCCGCCGCCTCGGGCCTGACCGCCCGCGCGGGCACACCCGGTTACATGGCCCCCGAGCAGGACGATCCACTCGCCGTCGTCGACACCCGCGCCGACGTGTTCGGGCTGGGCCGGCTCGGGGTCCGGCTGCTCGGTGCCGGGGCTGGACG
>NZ_JAMOKF010000180.1 GCF_023656545.1 Micromonospora phytophila
GCCCGGGCCTGCTGGGACAGCTGGGCCTTGAGCTGGCGGGCCACCCCGGCCAGCGCGGCGGCGCTCGGCCAGCGGGCGGCCGGGTCCTTCGCCAGGGCCCGCTCCACCACGGCCCGGACCTGCGGCGGGATGTCGGCGGGCAACGGGCGGGGGGTCTCCTGGACGTGCCGCATGGCGATCTCGAGGGGGTTGTCGCCCTCGAACGGGCGCCGGCCGGCGAGGCACTGGTACGCGACCACGCCGAGCGCGTAGACGTCGGAGGCGGGGCTGGCGACCCCGCCGGTGGCCTGCTCGGGCGAGATGTAGGAGGCGGTGCCGAGGACCGAGCCGGCGGCGGTGAGCTGCGCCACCAGGTCCGACCGGGCGATGCCGAAGTCGGTCAGCACCAGGGTGCCGTTGGGTCGGACCAGCAGGTTGCCCGGCTTCACGTCCCGGTGCACGATGCCCTTGACGTGCGCCGCGTGCAGCGCGTCGGCGGCCTGGGCGACCAGCGCCATCGTGCGGGCCGGGGTGAGCCGGCCGACCCGGCTGAGCGTCGCCGACAGCGCGTCGCCCTCGACGTACTCCATCACGAGGAAGGCGATGTGCTGGTCGTTGCCGAAGTCGTAGACGTCGACGACGCCCGGGTGGTTGATCGTCGCCATGGTCCGCGCCTCGCCGCGGAACCGCTCGGCGAAGTCGGGATCGTCCAGCAGCGCCGGCAGGAGACTCTTCACCGCGACCGTACGGCCCAGCACCTGGTCCGTGCCACGCCAGACGTCGCCCATGCCGCCGCTGGCGATCCGCTCGTCGAGGCGGTAACGGTTGCCTAGCTGCACGCCGGGGCTGAGCATGTCAGCGGCCCCCGCGGTCGGCGATGGCCGCCCGCATGACCTGGCCGGCGATCCGGGCCGCCTCCGCGCTGCCGCCCGGGCCGGCCTGTTCCAGCACCACGCAGACCGCGGAGACCGGCTTGCCGTTCTTGTCCAGCGCGAAGCCGATGAACCAGCCGTGGTCGGGCCGGTCCGGCGCGGACTGGGCGGTGCCGGTCTTGCCGCCGACCGTGTAGCCGCTGATCTGCGCGTTCTTGCCGGTGCCGTCCTCGACGACGCTGACCATCATGTCCCGCAGGTCGCTCGCGACCTGGCCGCTGATCGGCCGGCGCAGCTCGTCCGGCTCCGCGGTGTGGTAGACGGTGGTCCGATCCGGGCCGAGCAGCTGTTGGACCACGTACGGCCGCATCTGGCTGCCGTCGTGCGCCACCGTGGCGGCGATCAGCGCGCCCTGGAGCGGGGTCATCCGGACGTCCCGCTGGCCGATGGAGGACTGGGCCAGCGCGCCCGGGTCGTCCCCGCCGTCGGCGTTCTCCATGGTGCCGGTCCGGCTGGCCGCGACCCCGTGGCCGCCCTCGCCGAGCTGGCCGACGCCGAGGTCGTCCTGCTCGAAGCCGAACTCCCGGGCCTTCTGCTTGATCTTCTCGGCGCCGAGCCGGACGCCCAGCTGCGCGAAGCCGGTGTTGCACGACTCCCGGACCGCTTCGGCCAGGGTGACCTGCGCCTCGGGGCAGATCGACGGCACGGCGTTGCGGATCGGGGTGCCGGAGGTCGGCGGGGTCCAGCTGGGACCGGCCGCGATCTCGGTGCCCTTGCCGACGCCGTTCTCCAGAGCCGCGGCGGCGACCACGATCTTGAAGGTCGAGCCCGGGGGCAGCACCTCGCCGAGGGCCCGGTTCTTCAGCGGGCCGTCCGCATCCTGCTCCAGCTTGTTGTACGCGGCCGTGGCCGCGTCGGTGTCGTGGCTGGCCAGCGGGTTCGGATCGAAGCTGGGCATGGAGACCAGCGCCTGCACCGCCCCGGTGCCCGGGTCGATCGCGACCGCCGCGCCCCTCGTGACGTTGTTGCGGTTGTTCCGCAACTGCTCGTACGCCGTGTCCTGGGCGCGCCGGGAGAGGGTGAGCAGCACGTTGCCGCCACCGGTCTGGTCACCGGTGAACAGGTCCTTGACCCGGCTGGCGATGAGCTGGTCGCTGGTGCCGGCCAGGAAGTCGTTCTCGAACTCCTCGATGCCGGTGTCGGCGAGGTTGACCGGCTTGTAGCCGAGCACGTGCGCGTACTTGGCCGCGCCCGGGTAGGTGCGCTGGAACCTCAGCTCACCGCTGGTCGCCTTGCTGGTGGCCAGCGCCGTGCCGCTGGCCTCGATGTTGCCGCGCTTGCGGTCGTACTCGGCGACCTGGACCCGGCCGTTGTAGTCGCTGTTGCGGTATTCATCCGCCTTGTAGGCCTGGATCCAGTTCAGGTTGGCGAAGAGCAGCCCGAACAGGATCATGACGACGACGCCGACGCGGCGCAGGGGTGCGTTCACGGCCGGATCACCTCCGTGGGGGCACCGTGCAGTTGCTCCGGCGGGCCGCCGGAGGGTCGGGCGGCCTTGCCGCCAACGCCGGTGACCGGCCGCCGCGCCGCGTCGGAGACCCGGAGCAGGACGGCGATGAGCAGCCAGTTGGCCATCAACGAGGAGCCACCGGCGGAGAGGAACGGAGTGGTCTGACCGGTCAGCGGGATCAGCTTGCTGATCCCGCCGACGATCACGAAGACCTGCAGGCCGAGGGTGAACGCCAGGCCGCCGGCGAGCAGCTTGCCGAAGGAGTCCCGCACCGCCAGCGCGGCGCGCAGCCCCCGCTCGACGATCAACAGGTAGACCACGAGCAGCGCGGAGAGGCCGAAGAGCCCGATCTCCTCGCCGATCCCGGCGAAGATGAAGTCGTTCTGCACCTCGGGCAGCTTGAGCGGCTGGCCGCCACCGGGCCCGGCGCCGAAGAGGCCGCCGGTGCCGAGCGCGAGCAGCCCCTGCACCAACTGGTAGCCGTCCTCGTAGGGGTCGGCGAACGGGTCGAGCCAGATCTGCGCCCGCAGGTAGAAGTTGGCGAACGGCCCGCCGACGGTCTCACCCAGCACGTACGCCAGGTAGGCGCCGCCGAAGAAGAGCACCAGACCGATCAGCAGCCAGCTGACCCGTTCGGTGGCGATGTAGAGCGTCACCACGAACATGCCGAAGTAGAGCAGCGAGGTGCCGAGGTCCTTCTCGAAGACCAGGACCAGGAGGCTGATCAGCCAGACCACGACCACCGGGCCGAGGTCGCGCCCGCGCGGAAAGTCGATGCCGAGGAACCGGCGGCTCGCCAGCGACAGCACCTCGCGCTTGCGCACCAGGTAGTAGGCGAAGAAGGCCAGCAGCGCGAGCTTGGCGAACTCGCCAGGCTGGATGGAGAAGCCGCCGATCCGGATCCAGAGCTTCGCGCCGTTGATCTCGGAGATGCTGCGGGGCAGCACCGCCGGGATCATCACCAGCACGATGCCGGCCAGCCCCAGGGTGTACGCGTACCGGGAGACCGAACGGTGGTCGCGGATCAGGGCGAGCAGCCCGGCGGCGAGGATCACCGAGGCGAGCGTCCAGGCCAGCTGCCGGCCACCGGTGCCGGCGAAGATGGCCAGGTCCTCCCGCTCGGCGGGGGTGGCCTTGGCCAGGTCGAGCCGGCGCAGGAAGCCCACCCCGATGCCGTTGAGCAGCGCGACCGCCGGCAGCAGGGCCGGGTCGGCGAAGGGCGCCAGGAACCGGATCGCCAGGTGCAGGCCGAGGAAGACCGCGGTGAGCGCGGCGGCCGGCATCCAGAAGTCGGCCGTGACCGTGTCGAGCACGTTCGCCTCGACCATCGCCCCGTACGCGGCCACCAGCACCATGGCCAGCAGCAGGAGCGAGAGCTCCGCGTTACGCCGGGACCGGGCCAGACGTACGCCGGGCTGCTCGCCCACGGTGGCGGGCGAGGGTGCCGGTGTGGCCGGTGCGGTCACGGATCGTCCTCGGATTCTCCCCGACGCTCACTCGGGCGACCGGCAGGCGGCCGGGTCGAGCGCCGGCGAGACGGTGTCCGAGGGCAGGGCGTCGGGCGTTGTGGTCGGTGCGGTCGGCGCGGTCGGCAGCCCACTGGCCGCCGGCGCGCTCGCGCTGGCGGTCGGGGCGGGCGACACCGAAGCGGCGGGCGGCGCACCCGGGGTGGTGGTGACGGTCACCGCGCTCGGCGTGAGCGGGCAGACCGGCTTCAGGTTCGGGTTCATCGGGTTGTCGCTGGTCAGCTCGGCCAGTCGGCGCTCCGCGTCCGGCTGGCTCTTGGCCGGGATGCCCTGCTTGACCTGCTCCTGGGCGGCCAGGGTGAGGTCCTCCAGCTCGGCCGGGCTGGTGGAGTGCACGGCCGAGAGGTCCATGCCGGCGATCTGCCCCTGGATGCCCCGGAAGACCGCGACCTGGCCCTCCTCGGTCGCACCGACGTAGTACTGCCGCTGCGTGTAGCTCCAGCCGCCGAAGACGGCACCGGCGAGGAGCACCAGCAGCGCCAGCGTCATCGCGGCGGCCCGCACCGGGCGGCGCTTCGGGCGTTCCGACTCGTCGTCGGCGCCGGCCGGAGGCTCCTCCGGGGCGGGCGGCCGCGGCGCGGAGAGCGCGGAGGCGCGGGCGGCCGGGGTGGAGACGTCGGCGGAGGTGGCCATGCCCCGGTCGCGGGCGGCGGCGCCGCCGACGATCGGGGTCGCCTCGACGATGTCGTGGTCGGTGGCGTCCGCGATGATCACGGTGATGTTGTCCGGCCCGCCGCCGCGCAGGGCCAGTTGCACCAGCCGCTCGACGCACTGCTGCGGGTCGGCGTACTCCCGCATGGTCTCGCCGATGGTGTCGGCGCTGACCACCCCGGAGAGGCCGTCGCTGCAGATCAGGTAGCGGTCGCCCGGGAGCACCTGACGGACGCTGTACTCCGGGTCGATGTCGCGGCCGTCCAGCGCCCGGGTGAGCAGCGACCGCTGCGGGTGGCTGCTCGCCTCCTCGGCGCTGATCCGGCCCTCGTCGACGAGCATCTGGACGTACGTGTCGTCCTTGGTGATCTGCGCGAACTCACCGTTGCGCAGCAGGTAGGCCCGCGAGTCACCGATGTGGACCATGCCCAGTTTGCTGCCGGAGAAGAGGGTCGCGGTGAGCGTGGTGCCCATCCCCTCCAGCTGCGGGTTGGCGTCCACGGTGTCGCGGAGCTGCTGGTTGGCGGTGCCGACGGCTGAACGCAACGCGTCGACGAGAGCGTCCCCGGGGACGTCCTCGTCGAGCGGCGCCATGGCACCGATGACGATGTTGCTGGCGACGTCACCGGCGGCCATGCCGCCCATGCCGTCGGCAACGGCGAGAAGCCGCGGTCCGGCGTAGACGGAATCCTGATTACCGTCTCGGATCAGACCGCGGTCGCTGTGGGCCGCATAGCGCAGGGTCAGAGTCATGGCCGTAATTCGAGAGAAGTGCGGCCGATCCGGATCGGCACGCCGAGGGGGACGGGGGTTGGTCCGGTGACCTTAGCGCGATCGAGGTAGGTGCCGTTAGTCGAGCCGAGGTCCTCGACGAACCACTGCCCGTCACGCGGCACCAGCCGGGCGTGTCGCGCCGAGGCGTAGTCGTCGGTGATGACGAGGGTGGAATCCTCGGCCCGACCGATGGTGATCTGTGCTTCACCGAGAGTGATCCGGGTGCCGGCCAGTTGGCCGGCCGTGACCACCAACTGGTGCGCCGCCCGGCCCCGCTTCGCCTTCGCCGGTTTCGCCCCCTGCCCGAGCGAGGCGCCCACCGCCCGGGGGGCGGCCACCAGCCGACCCGACCGGGCGCCCGCGAAGAGGTCCCGGCGGATCACGCCGACAACCGTGAACACGAAGATCCACAGCAGGATGAGGAACCCGAACCGGGCGACGGTGATGACGAGTTCCGGCAAGGCGGATCAGCCGTCCACGCGGAAGGTCAGCGTCGTGGTGCCCAACTGGATCATGTCCCCAGGGTTGAGGGCGACGGCGGAGACCCGCTGGCCGTTGACCATCGTGCCGTTGGTCGACCCGAGGTCGGTCAGCACGACCTGTCCGCCGTCGAAGTCCAGCCGGGCGTGTCGCCGGGAGATGCCGACGTCCGGCAGGCGCAGGTTGGCCTGGTCGCCGCGGCCGATCACGGTCGAGCCCATCTGCAACGGGTAGGTGCGACCGTCGCCGGAGACCAGCCGGACGTTGCGGGTGGCGCCGTGCCCCGGCGGCGGGCCGTAGCCGCCACCCTGGTCGTACGCGGGGTAGGCGGGCGGGCCGGCGTCGTAGCCGGGCGCCGAGACCGGGGCGACCTCGCCGCCGGTGTAGACCTCGGCGGTGACCCGGAACATGCCGGTGTCCAGTCCCTCGCCGCGCTCGATCTCGACGATCACGTCGCCGTAGACCGTCCAGGCCTGCTCGCCGATGAACTCCGCCTGCGACTGGGCCAGCTCCTGGGCCAGCGCGGCAGCGTACGGCGCCAGACGACTGTGGTCGTAGGGCGAGAGATCGATCACGTAGCGGTTGGGCACCAACGTGCGCCCACCGGCCAGGATCGCCTTGTGCGCCTCGGCCTCCCGCTGCATGGCGTTGAGGATCTCCACAGGGTGGACCACCCCTTTGAAGACCTTGGCAAAGGCCCCTTCGACCAGGCCTTCCAGACGCTTCTCGAAGCGTTGCAGCACGCTCACCGGCTCCTCCTCGGGTCCCGAGGACATGATGGTATCCGGCCGGCGCGCGCGCAGCTCACACGCCGCTCGGCCGTCTGTCGGCGGCCCGTTCGAACGGGCCCGATCTGTCGTGCTACTCTTTCGTCCGCCACGAACGGTAACCGTTCGCGGCAAGGACCGACAGCCGCGTAGGATGTTCGGGGCCGCTGGCGACAGCAGGACCGGCACAGACTACATTGTTTGAGGTCAAGCCACGGGGAAGTGGCGGAATGGCAGACGCGCACGGTTCAGGTCCGTGTGTCCGAAAGGACGTGGGGGTTCAACTCCCCCCTTCCCCACAATTCGCGAGGGCTCCGCAGCGATGCGGGGCCCTCGCGTCGTATCGGGGCGTGCCGTACGTCACGCTATGCTCCGATGGTTTCTGCCTTCGATGGACCAGGAGTGGCGTGTGAGTGTCGCGTTCGTGACCGGGTCGGGCGGTCTGATCGGCTCCGAGGCGGTCCGGCACTTCGCCGGCCTCGGTCTCGATGTCGTCGGCATCGACAACGACATGCGGCAGGAGTTCTTCGGCGCGGAGGCGTCCACCGCCTGGAACGTCCGCCGGCTGACCGACGAGCTGGGGGCGGCCTACTCGCACCACAGCATCGACATCCGCGACCGGGCGGCGCTGGCGGCGCTCTTCAAGCGCTACGGCGCTGACGTGGCCGTGGTGATCCACACCGCCGCCCAGCCGTCGCACGACTGGGCCGTGCGCGACCCGTTCACCGACTTCGACGTGAACGCCGGCGGCACGCTCAACGTCCTGCAGAACGTCCGCGAGCACTGCATCGAGGCGCCGGTCATCCACTGCTCCACCAACAAGGTCTACGGCGACCGGCCGAACAGCCTGCCCCTGGTGGAGCTGGAGACCCGCTGGGAGATCGAGCCCGGGCACGCGTACGAGCAGGGCATCCGCGAGGACATGTCGATCGACGCCTGCCTGCACTCGGTCTTCGGCGCCTCCAAGGTCGCCGCCGACATCATGGTGCAGGAGTACGGCCGCTACTTCGACATGCGGACGGCCTGCTTCCGCGGCGGCACGCTGACCGGCCCGGCGCACTCCGCCACCGAGCTGCACGGCTTCCTCGGCTACGTGATGCGGGCCAACATGGAACGCCGGATGTACAAGATCTTCGGCTACCAGGGCAAGCAGGTCCGGGACGCCATCCACAGCTCGGACGTGGTCGCCGCGTTCGAGGCGTTCTTCCGCAACCCGCGCTCGGCCGCGGTCTACAACCTCGGCGGCGGCCGGCACTCCAACACCTCCATGCGGGAGGCGTTCATGCTGGCCGAGCAGATCACCGGCCAGGAGATGACCACCGAGTACGTCGAGGCCAACCGGATCGGCGACCACAAGTGGTGGATCGGCTCGAACGAGGCGTTCCAGGCCGACTACCCGGACTGGAAGCAGGTCTACGACGTACCGATGATCATGCGTGAGATCTACGAGGCCAACGTGGACAAGTGGGTGCCCGGGGCATGACGGCGCGAGGCAAGCGGAACGTCCTGGGCGTCCTCGTCGACGCCACCGACTACGCCGCGGCGACCGAGCAGGTGGTGGCGGCGGCGCAGGAACGCCGTCCGCTGGCGCTGACCGCGCTGGCCGTGCACGGGGTGATGACCGGGGTGCTGGACCCGGCGCACAACGCCCGGCTGAACTCCTTCGACGTGGTCACCCCGGACGGGCAGCCGGTGCGCTGGGCGCTCAACCTGCTGCACGGCGCCGGGCTGACCGACCGGGTCTACGGTCCGACGCTCACCCTGCACGTGCTCTCCCGCTTCGCCGACGAGGGTCTGCCGGTCTACCTCTACGGCTCGACGGAGGAGACCCTGGCGAAGCTGATCCCGGCGCTGGAGCGGATGTTCCCGGCGCTCAAGATCGCCGGGGTGGAGCCGTCCAAGTTCCGCGCCGTGCAGCCGGGCGAGGACGTCGAGATCGCCGACCGGAT
This sequence comes from Micromonospora phytophila, assembly GCF_023656545.1. Taxonomy (GTDB): domain Bacteria; phylum Actinomycetota; class Actinomycetes; order Mycobacteriales; family Micromonosporaceae; genus Micromonospora; species Micromonospora phytophila. The sequence continues at coordinate 8,509 of NZ_JAMOKF010000180.1, forward strand.
CAGGTCCAGCGGGGCCCGGCTCGTCCTGGTCGGGCTGGGCTGCCCGCGCCAGGAGGTCTTCGCGTACGCCATGCGGCCCCTGCTGGACATGCCGCTGATGGCGGTCGGGGCGGCCTTCGACTACCACGCCGGGCTGCTGCGCCAGCCGCCGCCGTGGATGCAGCGGGCCGGCCTGGAGTGGTTCTGGCGACTCGGCCTGGAGCCGAAGCGGCTGTGGCGGCGCTACGTGATCCTCAACCCGGCCTACCTCACCCGGCTCGCCGGGCAGAAGACCGGCCTGTGGAAGGCGAAGCCGCCCGCGCCCGCCACCGAACGCCCCGCCGGCTTCGCGGTCTGACCCAGCTCCGTACGGCACGAGGCCCCTCCCGACGCTCGGGAGGGGCCTCGGCCGTGGGACTGCTCAGACGGTCAGCGTCCAGGTGTTGATGTAGCCGGTGTCGATTGAGTAGACGTCGCGCACCTGGAGTCGCCAGGTGCCGTCCGCCGCCTCGCCGGCCAGGTTGGCCGTGTAGGTGGTGTTGATGTTGTCGGCGCTGTCGAAGCTGCTGCTGTTCTTCAACCGGTACGCCGACCCGTCCGGGGCGATCAGGTCGACGACCAGGTCACCGCGGTAGGTGTGCACGATGTTCACCGCGACCGAGGAGGTGGCCGAGGCGGCCCGGCCGCAGCCGGCGATGGTGATCGAGCTGCTCACCGCGGAGCCGGCGTCCGGGATCGCGACGTCCGTGCCGTTGGTGCCGGTGCAGCCCGGCGGCGGCGGGGGCGGGGGCGGCGGGGTGGTGCCGTCGCCGACGTAGAGCAGCTTGTTCGGCGAGCCGGTGCCCGCGTTGCCCACCACGCCGCTGGTGGCGTTGTTGACCAGGGCGTCGCGGACCTGCTGCGGCGTCCAGGACGGGTTGGCGCTGGCCAGCAGGGCCGCCGCGCCGACCACGTGCGGGGTGGCCATCGAGGTGCCGCTGATCGTGTTGGTCGCCGTGTTGCTGGTGTACCAGGCGGAGGTGATCGACGAGCCGGGCGCGAAGATGTCCAGGCAGGTGCCGATGTTGGAGAACGACGACCGGGCGTCCGAGCTGGTCGTCGAGCCGACGGTGATGCCCTCGGCGGTGCGGGCGGGTGAGGTGTTGCAGGCGTTGGCGCCGGTGTCGTTCCCGGCCGCCAGGCCGTAGGTCACCCCGGAGTTGACGGAGTTGCGCACGGCGGTGTCCAGCGTGCTGTTCGCGCCGCCGCCGAGGCTCATGTTCGCCACGGCCGGCTTGATCGCGTTCTGGGTCACCCAGTCGACGCCGGCGATGACGCCAGCGTTCGTGCCGCTGCCGGAGCAGTTGAGCACCCGGACGCCGACCAGCTGGACGCCCTTCGCCACCCCGTACGCCGTGCCGCCGACGGTGCCGGCGACGTGCGTGCCGTGCCCGTTGCAGTCGTCGGCAGCGCCGCCGTCGACGGCGTCGAAGCCCGACGTGGCCCGGCCGCCGAAGTCGTTGTGGGTGAACTTGATGCCGGTGTCGATGATGTAGGCGTGCACGTTGCTCGCCGTGTTCGGGTACGTGTAGGAGCTGTTCAGCGGCAGCGCCCGCTGGTCGATCCGGTCCAGGCCCCACGAGGGCGGGTTGGCCTGGGTGCCGGCGATCGAGACGGTGTGGTTCTGCTCGACGTACGCCACGGCGGGGTCGGCGGCGATCCGGGCGGCGGCCCCGGCGCCCACCCGGACCTCGAAGCCGCGCAGCGCCGCGCCGTAGGTGCGGGCCACCGACCCGCCGTGCCGCCCGACCAGGCGTTGGGCGGTGTCGCCGACCCGGCTGCGGCCGACGGCGCTGTCCTTGAAGACGACGATGTAGCTGTCGGTCACGGCGGTGGCTCCGCCGGCGGCGCGGATCGCCCCGACCGGCTCGGCGGCCATGGCGGGTGCGGCGGCGGCGGCCACCATGGCCAGCGTGGCCACCCCGACGAGTGCGGACCTGTGTGGAAGACCCATCTCCCTACCTCCCTCCGACCGGCACCGACCGTCCGGTCGCTCGTGGCGACCGAATCGATGAACGCCGATCGAGCTGAGGGTAGAGCGGCGTGGACGGCGAGAAAAACATGTCGACTTGCCCATAACACCGGCGGGATGGCCCCCTACGGGAACCGGTTACGGGAGGAACGGGGGTGCGGCCCGGATTCCCCGTCGCCGGAAACGGGCAAGGCTCTACCACATGGAAAGTCATCTCACCGTCCTGCTGCCGGTCGCCGCCGTCTGGCTCGCGGCGGGTTGGCTGGCGGACGGCCTGCCCCGGCTGGACCGCGCCCGCGCCCTGCGTCGGCGCGCCGGGTGGCTGCTCGCCCTGACCCTGGCCGCCCTGGGCCTGACGTCGGCGGTACTCGCCGCGGGGCTCTCCTCCGCCGGTGACACCCCCGCGGACCGGGCCGCCGCCGGGCTGGCCTCGCTGACCGACCCCGGGGGCGGGCCGCTGGCCCTGGTGTACGCCCCGGAGCCGGCCGACGGCGCGCCGTACCGGCTGGTGTTGCTGCTGCACGGGGCCGGCGGCTCGGCCCGCCAGGGCCTGGACCTGCTGCTGCCGCTCGCCGACGAGCACCGGCTGCTACTGGTGGCGCCGCAGGCGGTGTCGAGCAGCTGGGACCTGATCGTGGAGGGCTTCGGCGCGGACGTCCGGCGGATCGACACGCTGCTCGCCTCGGCCTTCGCCGGCCCTCCCGTCGAACGGGGGGTGTTCGGCGGCTTC
>NZ_JAMOKF010000181.1 GCF_023656545.1 Micromonospora phytophila
GTCGGCCGGACCGGCGAAGCGGGCGAACGGCGGGCCGCAGATCTCGGTGAGCCGCCGGGTGATCTCGAGGGCCCCGGACCGGTCGGTGGAACTCGCTGCAGCCGCCATGCCGGTCATCGTACACATGTTCGAAAGACGTGGCGGCGGGTCGCCGCGCGAGGCCGCGCCGCGGGCGCCGGACGGCCGGTAACGTGGCGGCGTGACCACCGAGACCCCCGCGCCCGTGGCGAAGCGGGTGCCGAGCGAGCGCACCCACCACGGCGACACCGTCGTCGACGAGTACGCCTGGCTGACCGCCAAGGACGACCCGGAGACGATCGCCCACCTGACCGCCGAGAACGCCTGGACCGCGGCGCGGACGGCGCACCTGGAAGGGCTGCGCGCGGAGCTGTTCGAGGAGACCCGCCAACGCACCCAGGAGACCGACCTGTCGGTGCCCAGCCGCAAGGGCGGTCACTGGTACTACACCCGGACGGTGGAGGGCCAGCAGTACGGCGTGCAGTGCCGCCGGGCGGTCCGCGACGGCGAGACCGACCCGCCGGTCAGCGTCGACGGCGCCCCGCTGGAGGGCGAGGAGGTGCTCCTCGACGGCAACCTGCTCGCCGAGGGGCACGACTTCTTCGCGCTCGGCGCGTTCGACGTCAGCCCGGACGGCCGCTGGCTGGCGTACTCGACGGACTTCTCCGGCGACGAGCGGTTCACCCTGCGGGTCAAGGACCTCACCACCGGCGAGCTGCTCCCCGACGAGGTGCCGGGCACCTTCTACGGCACCGCCTGGTCCGCCGACGCCTCCGTGCTGTTCTACGTGACGGTGGACGAGGCGTGGCGCCCCAACCGGGTGTGGCGGCACACCCTGGGCACGCCCGCCGCCGACGACCAGGTGGTGTACCAGGAGGACGACGAGCGGTTCTGGGTGGGCGTCGAGCTGACCCGCTCGGAGAAGTTCATCCTGATCGACGTCCACAGCAAGGTCACCAGCGAGGTCCTGGTGATCCCGGCCGGCAACCCGACGGGGGTGCCGGCGTCCGTGGCGGCCCGCCGGCAGGGCGTGGAGTACACGGTGGAGCACCACGGCCACCGCTTCCTGATCCTGCACAACGACGGCGCGGAGGACTTCGCGCTGGCCTACACCTCGGCGGACTCGCCCGGTGACTGGGTGCCGCTGATCGAGCAGTCGCCGGGCACCCGGCTGGAGGCGGTGGACGCCTTCAGCGACCACCTCGTCGTCTCACTGCGCACCAACGGCCTCACCGGCCTGCGGGTGCTGCCGATCGGCGGCGGCGACGCGTACGACATCGACTTCCCGGAGCCGCTCTACAGCGTCGGCCTGGGCAGCAACCCGGAGTACCGGACCGGGCAGATCCGGCTGGGCTACACCTCGCTGGTCACCCCGGACTCCGTCTACGACTACGACCTGGTCACCCGGCAGATGGTGCTGCGCCGGCGCAAGCCGGTGAAGCCCGGGCCGGACGGGCGGGCGTACGACCCGGCCGACTACGAGCAGCACCGCGACTGGGCGCTGGCCGACGACGGCACCCGGGTGCCGATCTCGCTGGTCTGCCGCAAGGGCACCCCGCGCGACGGCTCGGCCCCCTGCGTGATCTACGGCTACGGCTCGTACGAGGCGAGCATGGACCCGTGGTTCTCCGTCGCCCGGCTCTCCCTGCTGGACCGGGGCGTCGTCTTCGCCGTGGCGCACATCCGGGGCGGCGGCGAGCTGGGCCGCCGCTGGTACGACCAGGGCAAGATGCTCGCCAAGAAGAACACCTTCACCGACTTCGTCGCCTGCGCCCGGCACCTGGCCAAGGCGGGCTGGACGGCGAGCGACCGGCTGGTCGCCCGGGGGGCCTCGGCCGGCGGTCTGCTGATGGGCGCGGTCGCTAACATCGCCCCGGACGCGTTCGCCGGGATCGTCGCGCAGGTGCCCTTCGTGGACGCGCTCACCTCGATCCTCGACCCGTCGCTGCCGCTGACCGTCACCGAGTGGGAGGAGTGGGGCAACCCGCTCGACGACCCCGAGGTGTACGCGTACATGAAGTCCTACACCCCGTACGAGAACGTGGCGGCGCTGGACTACCCGGCCATCCTCGCCGTGACCAGCCTCAACGACACCCGGGTGCTCTACCACGAGCCGGCGAAGTGGATCGCCCGGCTGCGGGCGGTCGCCCCGCAGGGCGACTACCTGCTCAAGACCGAGATGGGCGCCGGCCACGGCGGGCCGAGCGGTCGCTACGACGCCTGGCGCGAGGAGGCGTTCGTCAACGCCTGGACCCTGGACCGCCTCGGCCGCGGCCCCGGTGGGCAGAAGAAGCTGTTCCGGGACGACACGTAGCGACGGGCCCGGCTGACCATTGGCACCGCCGGAGCCGAGGGGCCGGGGTGACACCCGACCGGCTCCGGCGGTGCCGAGGCCCGGGCGCGACAGCTCAGGTGAGGACGCCGGCCAGCACCGCAGGGTCGACGTTGCCGCCGGTCACCACGGCCACCGTCCGGCCGTCGGGCAGCTCGTCCCGGTGGAACAGGCGGGCGGCGACGGCCACCGCCGCGCTGGGCTCCACGACCAGGCGCGCGTCCCGGACCAGCCGGCCCATCGCCGCGCCGATCTCCTCCTCGGTCACCGTGACGATGCCGTCCAGGCGTTCCCGCAGGTGGGCGAGGGTCAACTCGGACGGCGGCAGGCGCAGCCCGTCGGCCATGGTGCGGTAGGTGAGCTCCTCGCCCCACACCACCACCGAGCCGGCGGCCAGCGAGTCCCGCGCGTCGGCGGCCAACTCCGGCTCCACCCCGATCACCGCCGTCGCCGGGCGCAGCGCCTTCAGCGCCGTGGCCACGCCGGAGGAGAGACCGCCACCGCCCACCGGCACCAGCACCACGTCGACGTCGGGCAGGTCCGCCACGATCTCCAGGCCGATGGTGCCCTGACCGGCGATGACCCGCCGGTCGTCGAAGGGCGGCACCAGCACCGCCCCGGTCTCGGCGGCGATCCGTTCCGCCTCCGGCACCCGGCTCGGCGGGGGAACCAGCACCACCTTCGGGCCGAGCGCGCGGATCCGCGCCACCTTCACGGCGGGCGCGGAGTCGGGAACCACCACCGTGCAGGGCACCCCCGCGGCCCGCGCCGCGTACGCCAGCGCCTGGCCGTGGTTGCCCGACGAGTGCGTGACCACGCCCCGGGCCCGCTCCGCCGGCCCGAGCCGGGCCACCGCGTGCGTCGCGCCGCGCAGCTTGAACGAGCCCACCGGCTGCAGGCTCTCCGGCTTGAGCCACAGCTCAGGGTCCCATTCGGCGCGCATGAGCGGGGTACGCAGCACGACGCCCGCGATGTCGGCGGCGGCGACCCGGATGTCCTCGATCGAGACCAGCTCCATCGCCCCATCCTGCCCGCTCCCGCCGCCCGAACGCCGCCGCCCACGACCACCGCCGCCCGGCGAAGATCGCGCTCGGTCGCGGAAGCGGCGCCCCCACGACGCCGACGACCCGCCCCGGGCGCCCCCACGCCGGCCGGACGAGGCAGCCGTTCCAGGATCGTGCGGGAGGCGGCGGAGCGGGACGCCGGGGCACCTAGACTGCCGGGATGACCGGGGCAGCGCGGTGAGCACCGCCGACGACGACGAGCCGGCTCAGGGCGTACGCCGGTCGGGTCTCGCGGCGGCGGCGCGCGACCGGCGGGTGTGGCTGATCCTCGCGGTGGTCGCCGCGCTGCTGGTCTGCTGCTGCTCGGCCGCCGTCGGGGTCGTGCTCTCCCTTTCCGCCGGGTTCCTCGACGCCCGCTAGCTGGGACGGCCGGCCGGGGTGACCCCGACCAGGGCGGCCGCCTCGCCGGTACGCACCATCCGCTGCCAGCGCAACCGGTTGCCGATCAGCGCGGTGACCACCGACTGCACCACCACCAGGTACATCACCTGCCGGTAGACCAACTGCTGGAACGGCAGGCTCCACAGCGGGCCGTAGCGTTCCCCGTCGAGCCGCAGCGCGTACGCGGCGGTGGCCCCCTGGAGCAGCAACAGCCCCGCCCAGGCCAGCAGCAGCGTCGACCAGGGCAGGAAGAGCAGCCCGTAGACGGCGTAGACGTCCACCGCCGGGGCGGCGAGCGGCAACACGATCTGGAACACCGTCAGGTACGGCAGGCCACGCCGGCCGAGCTTGCCGCCGGCACCCGGCTCGCGCAGCGCGTGCCGGTGCTTCCACATCGCCTGCATCGTGCCGTAGCACCAGCGGTAGCGCTGCCGCCACAGCTGCCGCAGCGAGGACGGCGCCTCGGTCCAGGCGATCGCCGCCTCCTCGTAGACCACCCGCCAGCCCGCTCGGAGCACCTTCATGGTCAGGTCGGTGTCCTCGGCCAGGGTGTCGGCGGGCACCCCGCCGACGGCGAGCAGCACCTCCCGGCGGAACGCGCCGATCGCGCCGGGGATGGTCGGCATGCACTCCAGCACGTCGTACATCCGGCGGTCGAGGTTGAAGCCGATCACGTACTCCAGGTGCTGCCAGCGGCCGAGCAGCCGGCGGCGGTTGGCGACCTTCGTGTTCCCCGAGATCGCGCCCACCGTCGGGTCGGCGAAGCCCTGCACCAGCCGGTGCACCGTGTCCGGCTGGAAGACCGTGTCCCCGTCGACCAGCACCAGCAGCTCCGCCCGGGCGGCCCGGATGCCGGTGTTCAACGCCGCCGGCTTGCCGGCGTTGGCCTGCCGGATGACCCGGACCCCGCGCAACCGCAGCCGCTCCACGATCCCGGCGGTGTCGTCGCTGGACCCGTCGTCCACCACGATCACCTCCAGCGCCGGATAGTCGCTGGCCACCAGCGATCGGACCGTCGCGGCGATGTTCGCGGCCTCGTTGTACGCCGGCACGATCACCGACACCGGGGCGGTGATCCACCGACGCGCGTGCTCCGGGCGGCGGACCCGACGCACGTGGATCTGCGCGCACACCACCTGCACGGCCAGCCGGGCCACGCCGAGCACCAGCGCGACCCCGAGCAGCAGGTCCATCGCCCCGGCCACCCCGCCGGCGCCGGTCTGGGTCCAGCGCAGCGCGCGACCGCTCCACTGGCTGCCCGCACCGGCCGGCACCATCGAGTTCGGCGCGTCGATCCCCTCCGAGACCGTGGTGAACCGGTAGCCCTGCCCGGTCAGGGCGGGCAACAGCTTCTCCAGGGCGGCCACCGTCTCGGACCGGTCGCCGCCGCCGTCGTGCATGAGCACCACCGCGCCGCGCCCCCGCTGCGGAGTGGCCGCCTCGACGATGGCGGGCACCCCCGGCCGTCGCCAGTCCTTCGTGTCCCGGTCGGCGAGCACCGCGACGTGACCGGTGCCGGCGGCGGCGCGCAGCGCGGCGTACTCCGGGCCGGTCAGCGCCGCCGGGTGGGACGAGAACGGCGGCCGGAGCAGGGTGACCTCCCGGCCGGTCGCCCCGGCGATCGCCTTGCGGGTCAGCGCGAGTTCGAGGTCCCGCCGCCAGCCGGACGCCACGCCGAGTTCGGCGTGGGTGAAGGTGTGCGAGCCGATCTCGTGGCCCTCGGCGAGGATCCGCCGGACCAGCTCGGGGTGCTCGTTGACCCGGGCGCCCACCACGAAGAAGGTGGCCCGGGCGCCGTGCCGGCGCAGCACGTCGAGCACCTGCGGGGTCCACCGCGGATCCGGCCCGTCGTCGAACGTCAACGCGACGGTCCGGTCCGGCATGGTGCGGCTGACCGGCTCGTCCCGGTCGAGCCGGAGCACCGGCCCACCCGAGCTGACCTTCTTCGGCACCGCCACGGCGGCGCCGTCGGCCGTCACCCCCTGCGGGGAGCCGGAGCCGCCGGCGAGCCCCGTCACCAGTCCGTTGAGGGTGAGCGCCGCGAGCAGCAGCAGCAGGCCGAGCAGGAGCAGGACCCAGTGCGCCCGCGGGTCCCGACGGGCGACGTGTCGCGCCACCGGTTACCTCGGCTTCCCGGACGACCTGGTCGGCTTTGCGGAGCGGCGCTCGTCGCCCTGGCCCGGCACCTCCGACGAGGCCGGCTGGGCCGCGGCACCGCCGGTGGCGGTCACACCGTTGCCGGGGCCGGCGGTCCGGGTCGGGACCGGCACCGAGGTGCTGGTCAGCGGGGACGGACGCGGACCGACCGGGGACGCGCCGCCCAGCTCGTCGCGACCGTCCACGCCGGCTTCCAGCGGCGCCGCCGGCCGGGTGTCCGACCAGCCGGGCAGCGGGACCGTCGAGTCCATGAAGAGGCCGGCGGCGATCAGGCCGAGGCTGGTGAGCAGGCCGAGGCCCATCGCGGTGCCGGCGATGACGGTGAACCGGCGCCGCCGGCCGGTCCGGTCGACGAACACCGGCGGCAGTCCGCCCGGCTGGTTGTGCATCAGGTGAGCTCCCGGTTGCCGTGCACACCGGGGTCGTACGACCCCGGCCCGGCCCGTCGGCCGGCCCTCCGGCTCGATCAGCGCCGTCGTGGGCGGTGGCGTTACATCCGGGGGCTCAGGTCGTGCGCAGCTCCTCCACCGCCGTGCTGACGCGCAGGAAGAGCAGCCCCACGCCGACCGTCACCAGGACCGCGGCGAGGGCGCCGGCCCCGATCAGCGCCAACTGCTCCAGCGGTACGTCCGGGGTGAGCTGGCGCTGGACCGGTTCGACCGTACGGAGGTACCGCCCACGGGTGGCCGGGTCGGCGCAGAGTTCGGGCCCGGCGTCGCAGACGGTGCCGCTGATGCTGCCGGTCTGCACCCGCCCGGCGTAGCCCCGGCCGAGCAGGAGCCCGACGGTCAGCGCCACCAGGATCGCCGGGACGGCGGGAACCAGCGCCTGCCAGGCGATCGAGCCGTTGAGCGTGCCGCGCGGCACCCCGGTCGCCAGCAGGGCCGCGTACGCCCGGCGGCGGGCGACGATGCCCTCGACCACCGCGACCAGCACGCCCCCGGCGGCGATCGCCACGGCCACCGCGACGGCCAGGTCGACCAGGTCCATGGTGCGCAGGTAGAACGGGTTGGCTCCGTCGGTGACCCCGAACAGGCGGTGCTCCTCCCGCTGCACCCGGTCGCTGAGGGCCAGCGCGGACCGCTGCGCCGCCGCGCCCGCGCCGAAGAGCACCGCCGCCAGCAGGGCACCGAAGGTGCGGCTGCCGGCCCAGGGATCGGCCATCAACCGCCGCGCCGCCAGCAGCGCGGCCGGCCCGCGGCCGAACCGGTGCAACAACCGACCGCTGGTGAACGAGATCCAGCCGGCGCCCAGCACCACACCGAGCGTCGCCGCGAGCACGCCGCCCACCACGAGCAGGACCAGCAGCCACCCCGGCGGTGCCAGGTCCGGCCCGTCGCCGGCCCGCAGCATCGGCAGGGCGAGCAGGCCCGCGGCCAGACCCGCCCCGATCAGCAGGCCGGGCCAGGGCCGGGGCGCCTGTTCCCGCCGGACGCGGCGGACCACGCCGAACGGCGTGGTGGTCACCCGGCGCAGCAGCAGCGCGGTGGCCGCCGCCGCGAGCACCGGCAGGCCGAGCACCACCGCCGCCAGCGCGCCGGTCGACGGCAGCACGTCGGTGGGGAGCGCGAGCCGCCCGTTCGCGTCCGGCCGGTCGAGCAGCTCCCGACCGCCCAGGTGCACCGCCAGGCCGACGAGGGCACCGAGCAGGGCGGCCACCCCGGTCTCCAGCACGGCGATCCCGGTGACCTGGCCGGGGGTGGCCCCGGCCAGCCGGAACGCGGCCAGCCGGCGGTCCCGGGCCGGGGCGCCCAGCCGGGCGCACTGGCCGGCCAGCGCCAGCACCGGAACGGTGAGCAGCAGCAGCGCGAACGCCGTGCCACCGCGCAGCCCCGGCCCACGGAGCAGGCTGTTGCTGTACTGCTCGGCCTGCGCCCACTCGTCGCCGGGCACCTCGGGGATGGCCAGCACGGTGAGCGCGGCGAGGCCGGCGAGGGTGGCCAGGGCGGCGCTCAGCGCCGTCAGCGCCACCCGGGCGGTGTCGGTACGGGTGCCGGCCAGGGTGAGGCGGGCCAGCGTGCCGGGCCTCACCGGCGCCCACCGGCCAGCGGCGCGTCGAGCCCCAGGCCGGTGTGGTCGACCATGCCGTCGCGGAGCACGACCTCCCGGTCGGCGTACGCGGCGATCCGCGGCTCGTGGGTGACCAGCACGACCGCCGTCTCCTGCTCGCGGGCGAGCCGGACCAGCTGGGTGAGGACCTGCTCGCCGGCGAGCGTGTCGAGCGCGCCGGTCGGCTCGTCGGCGAAGAGCACCCGGGGCTCGGTGACCAGCGCCCGGGCGGTGGCGCAGCGCTGCTGCTGGCCGCCGGACATCTGGCCCGGCCGGACGTCGGCGACCTCCGCCACCCCGAACCGCTCCAGCCAGGTGAGCGCCGCGGTCCGCGCCTCTCGCCGCCCCGTGCCGGCGAGAAGCAGCGGAAGCGCGACGTTCTCCGCCGCCGTCAGCTCGGCCACGAGCTGACCGAACTGGAACAGCACGCCGAACTCGGTGCGCCGGAGCCGCGACCGGGCCGCCTCGGACCAGGTGTCGATCCGGTGGCCGCGCCAGAGCACCTCGCCGGCGTCCGGGCGCAGGATCCCGGCGAGGCAGTGCAGCAGGGTGGACTTGCCGCAGCCGCTCGGCCCGCTGACGGCGACGATCTCGCCCTCGGCGACGTCGAGGGTGATGCCGCGCAGCGCGGGCGTCGGCCCGTACGCCTTGACCACTCCACGAGCTTGAAGTTGCGTCACGAGTGCACCTCCCGGTGCCAGTCGGCGACCCGTTCCAGGGTGGTGTGCAACCACCGGAGGTCGGCGTCGAGGTGGGCGATGGCGAAGTCGACCGCGACGACGTCGTCGAGGCTGGCCGTGGCGGAGGTCTTGATCCCGGTCAGCTCCCGCAGCCGGTCGGTGTGTGCATGACGTTGGGCGATCAGGTAGGACCGCGCCCGGTCGACGTCGGCGACCATGAGCGCCACCAGCACCTTGGCGAAGAGGGTGCTGGCGACGTACGGCATCGGCGGCTCCACCTCGGCGAGCCACCGGTCGAGCGCGGCGTGCCCCGCACCGGTCAGCGCGTACGCCGTGCGGTCGGGGCCGCCCTCGCGTTCCTGCCCGGCGGCCGTGACCAGGCCGTCGCGTTGCAGCCGGCCGAGGGTGGCGTAGACCTGCCCGAAGGCCAGCGGCCGGGCTCGGGGCAGGCGCTCGTCGTGGGCGCGCTTCAGCTCGTAGCCGTGTTTGGTCCCGCCGGCGAGCAGACCGAGCAGGACGTGCGGAGTGGACACGCCGGAAACTATTCACCGGGTGAATAGTTTTTGTCAACGCCTGCGCGGCCAGAACGCGCCGCGCGGGCCGGGTCACCCGGCGTTCGCCGCGCGGGCCGACGGGTCACCCGGCGTTCGCCGTGCGGGCCGACGGGTCAGCCGGGGTTCACGGCGCGGGCGGGGTCGCGGCCGGTCAGGGCGATGAGGCGTTCGAGCTCCGACAGCTCGGGCGAGGCCGGTACGGGATCGGCGAAGACGCCCATCTTCCGGGCCTGCGGGCCCAACCGCTCGACCAGCCCGTGCAACGCGGCCGTCACCCCGGGCGCCGGCTGGTACGGCTGGCCGGTGGCGGTCGCCAGGTCCCAGCCGTGCACCGTCAGGTCCAGCAGGGCCATGCCGCCGACCGTCTCCTGCGGCAGGCCCATCCCCGCCGAGACGCCCTGGAGGCTGGACGGGTCGGACCAGGCGTCGACCAGCCACCGCGTCTCGGTTTCGAACCGGTCCCGCCAGCCGTCGGCGAGGTGGTCGGGCTTGTCCGTCCACTCGACGGCTCGTTTCGCCGCGAGCGCCTGGAAGTTGACGACCACCTGGAAGAGGTGGTTGAGCAGGTCCCGTACCGCGTAGTCCCGGCAGGGCGTGGGCAGATCGAGCTGGTCGTCGGCGATCGCGCGCACCACCGCGACGGTTCGCAGCGCGGCCGCCGCCAGCAGCTCGCTAGTCTGTGTGGCCATAGGGCCAGCGTATGAAGGTGGTCTTGAAGAAATGCGACAGCGGCCGCGCGGGGACAGCCGGGGCATCCTGGACCCGGCCGAGCTGCTGCGTCGGGTCCGCTTCCGGCGGCACCTGCCCACCGAGGCGCTCCGCCCCTATGTGGAGCACTACTGGCTGATCGACTGGGACCTGACCGAGCCGTTCGCCCAGCGGGTCGTCCCGCACCCGGCGGTCAACGTGGTGTTCCGGCGCGACGGCGACGGCCCGGAGACCGCAGAGGTGGCCGGGATCGGGCTGGAACTCTTCTCCGTCACGCTGGCCGGCACCGGCCGGGTCAGCGGGGTGCAGTTCCGCCCGGGCGGCTTTCGACCGTTCTGGCGACGGTCGGTGGCCGAGCTGACCGGCCGGCGGTGGCCCCTCGCCGCGCCCGCCGACCGCTGGCCCCCACCCCCCACGCCGACCGCCGACGAAGTCGCTGCGGCCTCGGCCGGCAAAGTCGCTCCGACATCGACCGGCCGAGTCGCCCCGGCATCGACCGGCGAAGTCGCTGCGGCATCGGGCGGCGCCGGGCCGTGGGCCGCCGGCTGCTGCGACGGTACGGATGCCGAACGCTGCCGGGCGCTGGACCGCCTGCTCACCAGCTGGGCCCCGGAGCCGGACCCGGTCACCGACGAGGTGATCGGGCTGGTCGAGGCGATCCGGAACGACCGGAGCGTGCTGCGGGTGGACGACTTCGCCCACCGGCACGGGCTTTCCGTACGCCGGCTGCAACGTCTCTTCCTCACGCACGTCGGTGTCGGTCCCAAGTGGGTGATCCGCCGCTACCGGCTCCAGGAGGCCATCGAGCAGGCCGCCGGCGACCCGCCGGACTGGGCGACGCTCGCCGCCGACCTCGGCTACAGCGACCAGGCCCACCTGGTGCGCGAGTTCAGCGCCGTCGCCGGCGTCTCCCCCGCCGCCTACGCCCGCTCGCTCGTCTGACCCGGGTGGGACTGCGCTTCTCGGCCACTGCACTGCGTCACCGTCCGCCCCCTCCGGGGCACCCGGTCCCACTCCCTTTGCTCTGCTTACCTCCATGCACCAGTAGCGATCGGTGATTGGACCCGAAGGCCACCACCATCGGGGCCATGAAGCATCCGCAGCTCACCGCGGTGGTGCGTTGATGGCAGCAGAGCAAAGGGGCCATAGCGAGGCTGCCCCGATGGCGCGCGCCGCTACGCCTCGTCACATTGCCCGTCGTGACCGACAGTTACCAACACCGCCGCTGCCACAACAACTGGCGGGAGAAGAGGAGGGAGGG
>NZ_JAMOKF010000182.1 GCF_023656545.1 Micromonospora phytophila
CCGCCCTCGCGGACCGACGCCCGGGCGCCCCGGGCCCCGCCCGGCCGGCCGGACTGACCCGGCCGACGGGCGGGACGCTGACCGCCCGGTGTGCGGCGCTGCTGCATCGTCACACCCCTCCCCCGAGGTTTCGCGTCCGTCAGGCGGAACGGTAGCGCGGGAACGCGCCCGCCCCGGCGTACCGCGCCGCGTCGGCCAGCTCCTCCTCGATCCGCAGGAGCTGGTTGTACTTGGCGACCCGGTCGGAGCGGGCCGGCGCGCCGGTCTTGATCTGGCCGCAGCCGGTGGCCACCGCGAGGTCGGCGATGGTGGTGTCCTCGGTCTCGCCGGAACGGTGGCTCATCATGCACTTGAAGCCGGCCCGGTGGGCGAGGTCCACCGCGTCGAGGGTCTCGGTCAGCGAACCGATCTGGTTCACCTTGACCAGCACGGCGTTGGCCGCGTTCTCGGCGATGCCGCGGGCGATGCGCTGCGGGTTGGTGACGAACAGGTCGTCGCCGACGATCTGGATCCGGTCGCCGACGGAGGCGGTCAGCGTCTGCCAGCCGGTCCAGTCGTCCTCCGACAGCGGGTCCTCGATCGACACGATCGGGTAGTCGCCGATGAGCTTGGTGTAGTAGTTGCTCATCTCCTCGGCGGTCTTCGCGGCGCCCTCGAAGGTGTAGGTGCCGTTGTCGAAGAACTCGGTCGCCGCCACGTCGAGCGCGAAGACGATGTCGGTGCCGAGCCGGTAGCCGGCCTTCTCGACCGCCTCGGCGATCAGGTCCAGGGCGGCGGCGTTGGTGGGCAGGTTCGGGGCGAAGCCGCCCTCGTCGCCGAGCCCGGTCGCCAGGCCCTTCTTCTTCAGCACCGACTTCAGCGCGTGGTAGACCTCCGCGCCGGAGCGCAGCGCCTCGCGGAAGCTGGGCGCGCCGATCGGCGCGACCATGAACTCCTGGACGTCGACGTTGGAGTCCGCGTGCGCGCCACCGTTGAGGATGTTCATCATCGGCACCGGCAGCAGGTGCGCGTTCGGGCCGCCCAGGTAGCGGAAGAGGCTCAGCTCGGCACTGCCGGCCGCCGCCTTCGCCACCGCCAGCGAGACACCGAGGATGGCGTTCGCGCCCAGCTCGGACTTGCTGTCGGTGCCGTCGATGTCGAGCATCTTCTGGTCGATCAGCCGCTGCTCGCTGGCCTCGTAGCCGATGAGCTCGTCGACGATCTTGTCCTCGATGTTCGAGACCGCCTTCTCGACGCCCTTGCCCTGGTAGCGGTCGGCGTCACCGTCGCGCAGCTCGATCGCCTCGAAGGCGCCCGTGGAGGCGCCGGAGGGCACCGCCGCGCGGGCGATCGTGCCGTCGTCGAGCCCGACCTCGACCTCGACCGTCGGGTTGCCCCGCGAGTCCAGGATCTCCCGGGCGACGATTCCCTCGATGGTTGCCACTGAGTCGCTCCTCGTTTGTGTGTTCCGGTCCGGTATGGGCCGCGACGGTGCGGCTGAGGCAGGTGTTGAACGCAGCGTATCGGGCGGCGGTCGGGCGCGGGACGTCCGGTCGCGCACGGCCCGACCCCGAACCCGAACCACCGACGGCCCGCCATGCGGACATTCCCGGATTCTCGGGCGTCAACCGGCAACGGGTTTGCGCGCGGTTGACCCGATCGGCCACGCTGGTCGCCATGCCCGCCGCCTCGACCACCTTCCGCCTGCTCGCCGTGTCGGTCATCGCGTCGCTGACGGTGACCGGCTGTCAGACCCTGGACGACGCCGGCCGGGCCATGGGGCGGGCCGACCTGGTCAACGACATGGCCACCCGGCTGGACCGGGCGCTGGAGCTGACCTACTCCGCCGACTACCAGCTCGCCGGCGGGCAGCGGGCCACCATCGCCCAGGCGCAGGACCCGGCCCGCTCCGCCTACATCTGGCCCGGCGGCAGGCTGACCGTCACCCCCGAGGCGACGACCCGGTGCGAGACAGCCGGACGCACCGTCTGCACCGTGGAGGTCCCGCCCGCGCCCAACGCCAAGCCCTCGGTGGCCGTCTTCACCGAGGCCAAGCGGCGGGGCCTGGTCACCCCGCCGATCGTGGTGGGTCTGCTCACCACCGCCGCGCTGGACCCGGAGGCGGTCATCACGCAAAGCGACACGACGCTCGCCGGCCGCCACGCCACCTGCGTCGACGTCGAGCAGTCCGCCGGGGACTTCACCGCCTGCGTCACCACCGAGGGGGCGCTCGGCAGCTTCGCCGGGCAGGTCGACGGCAAGGCGGCCGAGCTGACCTTGACCAGTTACCGCGAGACCGCCGACAGCGCGGCGTTCGAGCTGCCGCCCGACGCCGGCGTCGTGGACCGCCGCCAGGCCAACTCCTGACCGACGCCGCGCACGAGCGGCCCGGCAGGTGGCGGCCCGCGGTCTAGGTCTAGACGCCGAGCAGGGTGCGCAGGTGGCGCGGGGGCGGGCAGTCGTGGGCGAGCATCGCGTCGTGCCAGTCCCGCACCGACACCCCCGCGGGCCGGGACCGGGCGATGTCGGCCACCTCGCTGTAGCCGACGAAGTACGTCGAAAGCTGCGTCGAGGTGAGCAGCGCGCGACGCCACTTGCCGGCCGCCTCGCCCTCCTCCTGGAAGCCGCGCCCGGTCATCAGCGCCATCGCCTCGGCCTCGGGCAGCTCCTCGCAGTGCACGAGCTGGTCGAGCAGCGCGTTGATGGTCATCCGCAGCTGCATCTTGAGCTGCTGCAGGCGCACCGGCAGGCCGCCAAAGCCCAGCCCCGCCATCACCTCCTCCGCGTAGACCGCCCAGCCCTCGATGAACGGGCCGGAGCGGGCCAGCGCCCGCACCCGGGTGTCACCCGCGTACCGGCGGGCGTGGGCGAGCTGGAGGAAGTGCCCCGGCATCGCCTCGTGCACCGTCAGGTTGCGGATCATGTGGTCGTTGTACTCCCGGTAGAACGACTCGACCCGGTGCGCCGGCCAGTCGACTGGGGTCGGCGCGATGCAGTAGAAAGTCGGCACGTCGGCCGTCTCCAACGGGCCGGGCGAGTCGCAGTAGGCGACCGCCACGCCCCGGGCGAACTGCGGCATCACCTGGATCACGCACGGGTCCTCGACCATGGTGACCAGGTCGTGCGCGCGGACGAAGTCGCTGGCCTCGTCCAGGGTGACCGAGGCCAGCTCCACGATGGTGTGGTCGTCGGGGTGCTCGGCGGCCAGCAGGTCCAGCGCCCGGCGTACCGTCGCGTCGTCGGCCGGACCGCCGACCAGCTCGACGGCCGCCGCCCGGATCTCCTCGGTGACCCGGTCCAGGTTGGCCCAGGCCCGGCGCTGCACCTCGGCGGCGCCCAGCTCGGTGTCAAGGGTGTGCCAGAGCCGCGCCTCCCAGCGCCGCCGTCCCAGGCGCGGGTCGCGCCCCGGGTCGGCGTCGGCGGCCAGGCCGGCGCGCAGCCAGGCGACGAACTCCTCGATCGCCGCGATGGCCGCCGTCGCGGCCGGCTCGACCCGGTCGTACGACGCGGGCGCCTGCGCGAGCAGCGCCGGCACCTCGTCGCGGATCAGCGCCGCCGTGCCGGTGAACTGCCCCACCGCCGTCCCGGCGTGGACGCGCGGCATGTCGCGCAGCGTCGCGCGCGCGGTCGCCAGCGCGTCCGGTACGGCCGCCAGCCGGCCGGCCAAGCTCTCCAGCCGGACCTCGACCGGGGCGTACGGGCGGGCCACCAGCGCGTGCAGCAGCGGCCCCGGGTTGTGCCGCAGCGGATCCCACTCGTGGCCGCGGATCTCGGTCAGCTCGAACAGCGCCCGGTCCACGAACGAGGTGAGCAGGGCGTGGTCCACCTGCTGCTCGACGTCGAGCGCGTCCGGGTCGAGCTCGGAGAGCGCGTCCGCGGCCTCCTTCAGCATCCCCTGGTCCGCCGTCACCGCGTCCGCGGAAAGATCCGGCAGCCGGTCGTCGTACCGGTGGTCCCCTGCCGAGGTGGCCAACCCGGGCCGGCTCTCCAGCAGGGCCTCGACGATCCGCTCAGCCAGCGGCACAAACGCTTCCATCCCCCGACCCTACCGATGTCCGCGCCAGCCCCCCGCCCCTTGCGTTGATCATGAGGTTGGCGGGCGTGATTCCGGCAATCCGCCCGGCCAACCTCATGATCGACTTTGATCGGGGCTGGGGGTTTCGCGCTCGGCGGCGCGGACGGCTTCGGCGTAGGCCAGGGTGGTGCGGCGGAGGGCGGCCTCGGGGTCGAGGTCGGCCTCGCGGGCCGCCGCGACCGTGGCCAGGAGGCTCGCGCCGAGCCTGGCCTCGGCGTCCACCTGCGACTCCGCCAGGGGCGGCGGCACCGCGAGGCCGATCCGGCCGGCGCGTTCCAGGATCTTGGCGGCCAGGGCGAGCGCGGGCTGGCTCAACGCGATGCCGTCCAGCACCGAGTCACGGGCCTTCTCGGCCCGCTTGATCCGCTCCCAGCTGGCGGTGATCTCCTCCAGGGTGCCCGCCTCGGCGTCGGCGAAGACGTGCGGGTTGCGCCGGACCATCTTGTCGACCAGGCCGCCGGCCACGTCGTCGACGTTCCACCGCTGCTCCTCGGGCAGCTCCTCGGCCAGCCGGGCGTGCAGCACCACCTGCAGCAGCACGTCACCCAACTCCTCGCGCAGCGCGTCGGTGTCGCCGGCACTGATCGCGTCGTACGCCTCGTAGCACTCCTCCAGCAGGAAACCGGCGAGGCTGCGGTGGGTCTGCGCCCGCTTCCACGGGTCGCCGCCCGGGGAGACCAGGCGATCCAGCACCGCCACCGCGTCGAGCAGCCGGGCGCCCGGCGGGTCCCACGAGCCGTACATCAGCTCCATCTCGGCCAGGCCCGGTTCGCGGGCCAGCCGCAGGCCCAGCTGCCGGGCGAGCGACTCGTCACCGGCCGGACCGGCCAGCCAGACCGCGGTGCCGTGCGCCGCCACCGTGTCGAGCAGCGCCTGCGTCGCCGGGCCGTCGACCACAGTGATCTCGGCACCCGCCGCGCGGACCGCGGTGGTCAGCTCGCTCTCCGCCCCGGCCAGCACCGGGTGCTCGCGTACGAGATCCCAGGCGGCCGCGGTCAGCAGCCCGGCCGGCAGCCGGGGCGAGGTGACCAGCAGGACGATCCGTGCCGACATGCTCAGCTTTCGCCCGGCCCGGTCGCCTCCGGGCCGGTCGGCTCGACCGACGGCAGCGGCTCCGGGGTGGAGATGTCGGTGACCGGCCCGTCGGCGTCGATGTAGGGCAGCGAGTAGAAGATCAGGGACTGCCCGTTGCCGACCACCGACGGCACGCCCAGCGGCTGGAAGCGCGGGTTGACCGAGGTGCCGACGCGCTCGGCCTCGTCCTGGAGGGCGGCGCTGAGCGCGGCGCCGCTGCGGACGAACCCGCCGTCGCCGAAGAGCTCGCGGACCTGGGCAACCCCCAGCCCGGAGTCGATCTGGCCGGTCTTGGCCAGCGCCTGGTAGACGGCCATCACCGCGTCGTCGCTCAGCTCACCCGGCGGCAGCTGCTGGCCCAGGACCTGGGAGATGTCGGCCCACTCGCCCCAGAGCTTCGCGTACTCGGCGGTGGCCGGCATCTGGAGCTGCTGCTGGAGCTGCTCTGGGGTGATCTGGTCGGGCACCTGGAGCTTCTTGGCCGCGGCCACCCGCTTGCCCAGCTCGATGCTGACCAGCAGGTTCACCACGTCCTGCCGGGTCACCTTGGAGCGCAGCTGCTCCGGCGACGGGCTCGCGCCGGCCTGGGCGGCCTCCTTGCGCACCGCCTCGCCGAACGTCTCCTGGGCGTCGGAGTAGATCGCGTCCACCCGGCTCATCGAGTAGGTGGTGTCACCGACGTACGCGGCGACGTCCGGCGCGGACTTTCCGCACGCACCGAGGGAGAGGACACCGAGGGCCGCGACGCTGGCGGCGGCGATGAGACGGCGAGCACGCATGACCGTCACTCTCTCATGCCCCACCGCAACCTGTGACGCCCCCCACCTCCCCACTCGCCCCGGTCGATCATGAAGGTGTCGCCCGCCGCCTCGGGGGCGGATCGTGGCGACAACCTCATGATCGACATCGGGTACCGGGGTCAGCGGGCACCCGCCGTCGCCGGCTGGGCGGGGACGGGGTCGCCGAGGACGTCGGAGAGGAGCTGGGCGCACCACTGGAGCAACGCCAGGTCGCGCAGCGGTTCGCCGCCGACCCGCCGGGTGCTCGGCCGAGGCACGCTGACCTGGTCGGTCGCCGACTTGTAGACCGAATCCGGGTGGTAGCGCTTGAGTCGAAGCTGCTTCGAGTCCGGCAGCGGCAACGGGCCGAACCGGATGTGCTTGCCCTGCATCGACACGTCGGTCAGGCCGTAGCGTCGGGCCAGCAGGCGGAAGCGGGCCACCTCGACCAGGTTCTGCACCGGGGCCGGCGGCTCGCCGTACCGGTCGGTCATCTCGGCAACCACCTCGCCCAGCCGCTCGGAGTCGCGGGCCTCGGCCAGCTTGCGGTACATCTCCAGGCGCAGCCGCTCCACCCCGACGTAGTCGTGCGGCAGGTGCGCGTCGATCGGGAGGTCGATCTTGACGTCGGCCTCCTCCTCGGTGCGCTCGCCCTTGAACGCCGACACCGCCTCGCCGACCATCCGGACGTACAGGTCGAAGCCGACGCCCTCGATGTGGCCGGACTGCTCGCCGCCGAGCAGGTTGCCGGCACCCCGGATCTCCAGGTCCTTCATCGCCACGTACATGCCGGCGCCCAGCTCGGTGTGCTGGGCGATGGTGGCCAACCGCTCGTGGGCGTGCTCGGTGAGCGGCTTCTCCGGAGGGTAGAGGAAGTACGCGTACGCCCGCTCCCGGCCCCGGCCGACCCGGCCCCGGATCTGGTGCAGCTGGGCCAGGCCGAGCAGGTCGGCCCGCTCCACGATCAGGGTGTTGGCGTTCGGGATGTCGATGCCGGACTCCACGATCGTGGTGCAGACCAGGACGTCGAACTCCTTCTCCCAGAAGCCGACCATCACCTTCTCCAGCGCGTCCTCGCCCATCTGGCCGTGCGCCACCGCCACCCGCGCCTCCGGCACCAGCTCGCGGATCCGCCGGGCCGCCCGGTCGATCGACTCGACCCGGTTGTGCAGGTAGAAGACCTGCCCGTCGCGGAGCAGCTCGCGGTGGATCGAGGCGGCCACCTGCCGGTCGTCGTACGCCCCGACGAAGGTCAGCACCGGGTGCCGCTCCTCCGGCGGGGTGGCGATGGTGGACATCTCCCGGATGCCGGTGATCGCCATCTCCAGCGTCCGCGGGATCGGCGTGGCCGACATGCTCAGCACGTCGACCGAGGCCCGCAGCGACTTCAGGTGCTCCTTGTGCTCGACGCCGAAGCGCTGCTCCTCGTCGATCACCACCATGCCGAGAGACTTGAACCGGGTCGCGGTCTGCAGCAGCCGGTGGGTGCCGATGACGATGTCCACGGTGCCGTCGGCGATCATCTCCAGCGTTCGCTCGCTCTCCTTCGGCGTCTGGAAGCGGGACAGCTGCCGGATGGTCACCGGGAACTGACCCATCCGCTCGGCGAAGGTGTTGTAGTGCTGCTGCACCAGCAGCGTGGTCGGCACGAGCACCGCCACCTGCTTGCCGTCCTGCACCGCCTTGAACGCCGCCCGCACCGCGATCTCGGTCTTGCCGTAGCCGACGTCGCCGCAGATCAGCCGGTCCATCGGGACGGTCTGCTCCATGTCCCGCTTGACCTCTTCGATGGCGGCGAGCTGGTCCGGCGTCTCCTGCCAGGGGAAGGCGTCCTCCAACTCCCGCTGCCACGGGGTGTCGGGTGCGAACGAGTGGCCCTTGGACGCCTTGCGGGCCGCGTACAGCTGGATCAGCTGCGCGGCGATCTCCTTGACCGCCTTGCGGGCCCGGGCCTTGGACTTCTGCCAGTCCGAGCCGCCCATCTTGTGCAGCGTGGGCTGCTCGCCGCCGACGTAGCGGGAGAGCTGGTCCAGCTGGTCGGTGGGGACGAAGAGCCGGTCGCCGGGCTGGCCGCGCTTGCTCGCCGCGTACTCGATGACCAGGTATTCCCGGGAGGCGCCGTTGACGGTGCGCTGTACCAGCTCCACGTAACGGCCGATGCCGTGCTGCTCGTGCACCACGTGGTCGCCGGCCTTGAGCTCCAGCGGGTCGATGGTGTTGCGCCGCCGGCTCGGCATCTTGCGCATGTCCCGCGTCGAGGTGCCCCGACCACCGGTGACGTCGTTGCCGGTGAGCAGCACGAAACGCGACGCCTCGTCGACGAAGCCGCTGGTCAGACAGCCGCAGGCGACCAGCACCTCGCCGGGGGCGGGCGCGGCCGGCACCTGTTCGACCAGCCGCGCGCCGAGGCCCGCGTCGCGGAGCACCTCGACCGCCCGCTGGGCGGGGCCGTGCCCCTCGAAGACCAGGGCGATCGACCAGCCCTCGCCGGCCCAGCGCTTCAGGTCGTCGACCACCCGGGTGGTCTCGCCGTGGTAGAGCGGGGCGGGCTGGGCGGCCAGGGTCACCGCGATCGCGTCGTCGGGGGCGACGTCGACCTCGGTGGGTGCGTCCTCCCAGGGCTGCCGGCCCGGGGCGGCGTCCGCCTCGACCAGGCCGAACGGGGCGAGGGTCCACCACGGCTGGCGCAGCGCGCGGGCCGCCGCGCGGACGTCGCCCAGGGTCTTGAAGGCGGCGGCGCCGAGGTCGACCGGGGCCTGCCCGCCGACGGCGGCCGCGGCCCAGCTGGCCTGGAGGAACTCCTCGGAGGTACGCACCAGGTCGTGCGCCCGGGTGCGGATCCGCTCCGGGTCGCAGAGGAGCACGTGGGTGCCGGCGGGCATGCAGTCCAGCAGCAGCTCCAGGCTCTCGTCACCGAGCAGCGCCGGGACCAGCGACTCCATCCCCTCCACCGGGATGCCCTCGGCCAGCTTGTCGAGGATCTCGGCCAGCTCCGGGTGCTCCTGGGCGAGGGCGGCGGCCCGCTCCCGCACCGCCGGGGTGAGCAGCAGCTCCCGGCACGGGGGCGCCCACAGCTGGGCGACCTGCTCGATGGTCCGCTGGTCGGCGACGGCGAAGGTGCGGATCTCCTCCACCTCGTCGCCCCAGAACTCGACCCGGGACGGGTGCTCGTCGGTGGGCGGGAAGACGTCGAGGATGCCGCCGCGCACGGCGAACTCCCCGCGCTTGGTGACCAGGTCGACCCGCGCGTACGCCATGTCGGTCAGGCGGCGGGCCACCTGCTCCAGATCCGCCTCCTCACCGGCGGCGAGCTGCACCGGCTCCAGGTCGCCCAGCCCCTTGAGCTGCGGTTGCAGCAGCGACCGGACCGGCGCCACCACCACCCGCAGCGGGCCGGTGCTGCCGTGCGCGTCGGCCGACGCGGGGTGCGCCAGCCGGCGCAGCACCGCCAGCCGCCGGCCGACGGTGTCGGAGCGGGGCGAGAGGCGCTCGTGCGGCAGCGTCTCCCAGGACGGGAAGACCGCCACCTGCTCCGGCGTGAGCAGACTGCGCAGCGCCGAGGCGAGGTCGTCGGCCTCCCGGGTGGTGGCCGTCACGGCGAGCACCGACCGGCCGGCGCCGCCGTCGGTCGGGTCGGCCGCCACCGCGGCGACCGCGAACGGGCGCAGCGCGGACGGGCCGGTGATGTCGAGGCCGTCGACCTGCGCGGCACCGGAGCGCGCCAGGTCACGCGCCCGGGCCAGCCCGGGGTCGGCCAGGGCGGCGGAGAACAGACCGGTGAGCATGTGTGATCACTTCCAGGGGAGTCAGCACTGCGCGCGGCGCACGACAGAAGCCCCTCGTCCGTCCGGACGGGGGGTGTACGTCTGCCAGCCTATCTCCGCCCACCGACGCCCACCCGCTTCCCACACACCCCGCCCCACCGACCCCCTCCCCTTGCCCTCCCACGCGCCCTCACCCCGCCGCTCCCGCCGCGCGCCCTTGCCCCGCCCACGCGCCCTTGCCCCGCTGCTCCCGCCGCTCGGCCGCGCCCGTCCGCCGCTCGGCCACCCGCCCGCGCGCTCGGCCGCCCGCGCGCCCTCTTCCAAGATCCGCGCAGTTTCACGGAAAGAGTGGCCTCCGGGACGTGGGAGGCCACTCTTTCCGTGAAGTTGTGCGGGGCTGACCTGGTCCGGTGTGGCGGTGCTGATCTTGACGGGGACCGTGGGGCGTGGTCGGGTGGGGGGATGAGTGGGCAGTGGCGGGCGCAGTTCGACGCGGAGGTCTCCTTCGCCAACGGTGGAGGACTGCGGACGGAGGGGTTCCGGCTGGACATTCCCGGCCGGGAGATCGGCGACGACGAGTTGGCGACGCTCCTCGTCCGGCACCTCGGGCTGCTGATGGTGGCCGAGGTCCGGATCACGAACAAGACGATCATCGAGGAGCCGCACAAGGGCGGCCGGGGCGTCGACGCCGGTCACGGGCCGGACGGTACGACCGCCGGGGCCGGGCGGCGACTGGTCGAGCTGAGCCACGTGGTGCGCGACGGAATGACCACCCTGCCCGGCTGGCCGGCCCCGCGGATCAGCGAGTGGTTGACCCGGGAGGCGTCCAGGGCGAACTACGCCCCGGGCACCGAGTTCCAGGTGGGGCGGATCGACATGATCGCGAACACCGGCACGTACCTGGACACTCCCGCCCACCGCTACGCCGACGGCGCCGACCTCGCCGGCACGCCGGTGGACCGCCTCGCCGACCTGCCCGGCATGGTGGTCCGGGTGCCGGCCGGCACCCGCGCGGTGGACCGCCTGCTGCTGGCCCCGTACGACGTCGCCGGACGCGCGGTGCTGCTGCACACCGGCTGGTCGGCACACTTCGACACCGAGCGGTACGGCGCACCCGAGGCACCCCATCTCACCGGTGACGGAGCCCGGGCGCTGGTGGAGGCGGGTGCCGCCCTGGTCGGCATCGACTCGATCAACATCGACGACATGGGCCCGGCGGCCCGGGGCGAGCGCCCGGCGCACAGCGCACTGCTCGCCGCCGGCATCCCGATCGTGGAACACCTCACCGGCCTCGACGCCCTCCCGCCGACCGGCTTCCGGTTCACCGCCGCCCCACCGATGGTGGCCGGGATGGGCACCTTCCCCGTCCGCGCCTTCGCCGTCCTGGCCTGACTGTGAGCATGGCGGGGTCGGCTCAGTAGTGGTGAGCTGATTGCTGGCAGTGGCAGGTGTGACCCTTGGCCTGACTGGCCCTTGTGCCTTTGGCGGGACTTGTCCGTCTGCTGCTGC
>NZ_JAMOKF010000183.1 GCF_023656545.1 Micromonospora phytophila
CGGGGGGGTCACCGGTCGGCGCGTCGGTGACCACCGCGATCTCGTACGGCCCGGAGAGCAGCGCCTCGCCGACGGTAGCCGCGTAGCCGGTGAACCGGGCGTGCCGGCCGACGATCGGCGCCACCGTCGACAGCGCCGCCTCGGCCGCCTCCCGGTAGCGGGTCTCGCCGGTCAGCGCCGCGTACGCGACCAACGCCGCGACGACGGCCGAGCGGCCGGACGGGGTGGCGTTGTCGGTCGGGTCGGCCGGCCGGCTCACCAGCCGCTCGGCGTCGTCGGCGGTGTCGTAGAACCCCCCGCCGGGGGCGGCGAACCGCTCCAGCGCGACGTCGAGGAGCCGGCCGGCCAGCTCCAGCCAGCGCCCCTCCCCGGTGAGCTGGTGCAGGGCGCAGAACGCCTCGGCCACGCAGCCGTGGTCCTCCAGCACGCCGGCCGGCTCGCCGACCACGCCGCCCCGGGACACCCGGCGCAGCCGGCCGTCGACGAGGTGCCGGTCGGCCAGCACCTCGCCGATCCGGACCGCCGCGGCGGCGGTCACCGGGTCGCCGGTCAGCGCGGTGTGCTCGACCAGCGCGGTGACCGCCAGCCCGTTCCAGGAGGCGACCACCTTGTCGTCGCGGGCCGGTTGGGGCCGGGTGTCGCGCACCTCGCGCAGCCGGGCCCGGACCTGCTCCCAGCGGGCGGCGACCGCCGGGTCTACGTCGTCGACGTCCCGCGCGAGCCGCAGCACGCTCATCCCGTGTTCGAAGGTGCCCTCCTCGGTCACCGCGAAGAGGTCGGCGGCGAAGCGGCCGTCGGACTCGCCCAGCGCCTCCACCAGCTGGGCCGGGGTCCAGGCGTAGGTGAGCCCCTCGACGCCCTCGGTGTCCGCGTCGAGCGCCGAGGCGAGGCCGCCCTCGGGGGTGCCCAGATCGTCGATCATGAACGCGGCGGTCTCGGCGGCGACCCGGGCGGCGAGGGGGTCGCCGGTCAGCCGCCAGAGCTGGGTGTACGTGCGCAGCAGCAGGGCGTTGTCGTAGAGCATCTTCTCGAAGTGCGGCACGGTCCAGTGCCCGTCGACGGAGTAGCGGGCGAAGCCGCCGGCGAGCTGGTCGTAGATGCCGCCCCGGGCCATCGCCTCGCAGGTGTGCCGGACGATCTCCAGGCTCCGCGGCGCGCCGGTGCGCTGGTGGTGGCGCAGCAGGAAGAGCAGGTTCATGTGCGGCGGGAACTTGGGCGCGCCGCCGAAGCCGCCGTTCGTGGCGTCGTGCTCCCGGGCGAGCTGCTCGGCCGCGGCGTCGAGCAGCGCGGCGTCCAGCGGCGCGGTGGGACCGCCCACGGCCTGGGCGCCGCCGATCGCCTCCACCACCGCGGCGCCCTGCTTGACCACGGCGTCGCGCTGGTCCCGCCAGGCGGCGGCGACCGACTGGAGCAGCTGGACGAAGTTCGGGCGCGGGAAGTAGGTGCCGCAGAAGAACGGCGTGCCGTCCGGGGTGGCGAAGACGGTCATCGGCCAGCCGCCCTGCCCGGTCATCGCCTGGGTGGCGGTCATGTAGACGGCGTCGACGTCGGGGCGCTCCTCGCGGTCCACCTTGATCGACACGAAGTCGTCGTTCATCAGCGCGCCGACCTGCTCGTTCTCGAACGACTCGTGGGCCATGACGTGGCACCAGTGGCAGGCGGCGTAGCCGACCGAGATGAGCACCGGCACGTCGCGCCGCTTCGCCTCGGCGAACGCCTCGTCGCACCACGGCCACCAGTCGACCGGGTTCTCCGCGTGCTGGAGCAGGTAGGGGCTGGTGGCGTCAGCGAGTCGGTTCACCCGACGACCATAACCAGCCCGCGCGGCGAGCGCCCGTGCTCCGGCGCGACGGTCAGCCGACCGACCTGGACGGTCCCACTTCCGTTAACGTTTATGTATTTGAATCTGTGCATGTTCCGTTCACGAGGAGGCACGTCCATGCGCAGACTCCCCGTCCTGTCCGCCCTCGCGGCCGGCGCGCTCGCCGCGTCGCTGCTCACCGCGACGCCCGCGCCGGCCGCCGTCGACCCGGGCGCCCGGATCTCCGCGACCACCGGCGTCGGCACCCACAACGCGTACGAGAAGAGCACGTACACGTACCTCGCCCAGGCGCTGGACGCCCGGCCGGGGCTGATCGAGCTGGATGTCTGGCCGGACGTGTTCGCGCGGCAGTGGCGGGTCAGCCACTCCAACCCGCTCGGCAACGACAACAACTGCGTGGCCGCCACCAGCGCCGCCCAGCTCTACACCGGCACCCGCAACAGGAACCTGGAGCACTGCCTGGACGACATCCGGCTCTGGCTGGCCGCGCACCCCGACGCCGGGCCGCTGATCCTCAAGCTGGAGCTGAAGACCGGCTTCAGCAGCCGTACGGGCCAGGGGCCCGTCCAGCTCGACGCGCTGCTCGCCGCCCGGCTCGGCGACCGGGTCTTCACCCCGGCGAAGCTACGTGGCACGCACCCCACCCTGGACGCCGCCGCCCGCGCCGACGCCTGGCCGACCCGGCAACAGCTCGCCGGGAAGGTGATCGTCGAGCTGATCCCCGGCACCGTGGAGGAGGGCAACCCGACCGACACCCTGTGGACGGACGTCGAGTACGCCCGCCACCTCGCCGCGCTGGCCGCCGCCGGCACGCTGGCCCGCGCGCAGGCGTTCCCGGCCGTGCACCGCGCCCAGGCCGGCGACCCCCGCGCCCGTTACGCCGACGCGAGCCTGCGCCCCTGGTTCGTGGTCTTCGACGGGGACGCGACCACGTACGCCACCGGCGGCATCGACACCGCCTGGTACGCCGCCAACCGCTACCTGCTGGTGATGACCGACGCGCAGAACGTCCCACCGGCGGTGGGCGGCGACCCGGACGCCGCCCGGGCCCGGCTCGCCGAGCTGGCCGCCCGGCACGCCAGCATCGCCTCCGCCGACTGGGCCGCCCTGCCCGACGTCCTCGACGACGTGCTTCCCCGCGCCTGAGCACGGGAGGTCCGCGCCACCGGGAGCCGCCCCGGTGGCGCGGACCTACCAATCGGCAATGGCGACCTGGCCCGCGTGCCCACGGCTGCGCTGCCGGTCGACGCCCTCCGCCCACCGGGTCGGCGGACCGGGCTTCCCGCGCCAGCAGACCGACGGCGACCAGCGCGGTGATGCCGTCAGGAGGCGCCGTCGGCGCGCAGCGGGAAGACGTTCGGGCGGGCCTCGTCGAGCAGTGAGCCGAGGACCGCGGCGATCTTGTCGGGGGGCATCGGCTTGAAGAAGTGGTAGCCCTGCGCGGCCGTGCAACCCAGCTCGGTCAGCGCCAGACGCTGCTCGGCCGTCTCCACGCCCTCGGCGACCACCCGCAACCCCAGCTCGTGGGCCAACCCGACGGTGGTCCGCACGATCGCCGCCGCCTCCGGGGAGTCGACCATCCGGATCACGAAGGAGCGATCCACCTTCAGCTCGTCCACAGTGATCCGGGTGAGGAAGGTCAGCGAGGAGAAGCCGGTGCCGAAGTCGTCCACCGCCAGTTGCACGCCCATGGACCGGAGGGTGGCCAGCACCTCGTCGATCACCTCCAGCTCGCTCATCACCACCGTCTCGGTGATCTCCAGCACCAGCCGGTGCGGCGGGACCTGGTGCTGGCGCAGCGCGGCCGCCACCTCGGCCGGCAGCCGCCGGTCCAGTAGGCTGCGGGCGGAGAGGTTGACCGAGATCGGCACGTCGAGCCCGGCGCGGGCCCAGTCGGCGGCGACCGCGAGCGCCTTGTCC
Source organism: Micromonospora phytophila (assembly GCF_023656545.1). Lineage (GTDB taxonomy): Bacteria > Actinomycetota > Actinomycetes > Mycobacteriales > Micromonosporaceae > Micromonospora > Micromonospora phytophila. The sequence continues at coordinate 3,743 of NZ_JAMOKF010000183.1, forward strand.
AGGACGTACCGGGTGAAGGCGCCAAGCTGCTCGCTGTTCTCCACGGGGCGGATGAAGTCCTGGGGGCTGAGCAGGCCCCGACGCGGGTGCCGCCAGCGGATCAGCGCCTCCACCCCGGTCGGCGCCCCGGTGGCCAGGTCGACCGCCGGCTGCAACGCCAGCACCAGCTGGTCGTCGACCTCCAGCGCCTCGCGCAGCTCGGCCAGCAGGGCCAGCTGGTCGGTGCTGGCCGCGTCCCAGGCGGAGTCGTACGCGGCGACGCTGCCACCGCCCTCCTTGGCCTGGTACATCGCGATGTCGGCCCGACGCAGCAGCTCGGTCAGGTCGGCGGTGCCGGCGTCGGCGACCACCACCCCGACGGAGACCTCGATGGACATCCGGACCCCGGCCACCTCGGTCGGCGCGGCGAGCCGCTCGGCGATCTCGCGGGCCTGCCGCAGCGCGTACGCCATCGGGGCCGTCCGGTCACCGACCACCGGGACGGATGTCAGCAGCAGCGCGAACTCGTCGCCGCCGAGCCGCCCGAGCAGGTCCCCGGAGCGGGCCAGGGTGCCCAGCCGGTTGGCGGTCAACCGCAGCAGCTGGTCGCCGGCCGCGTGCCCGAGGGTGTCGTTGACCTCTTTGAACTGGTTGATGTCGAGCAGCAGCAGCGCCACCGGATGGTCGTGGGCGAGCTGCCGCAGCGCCTGGTCACCCTTGCTGAGCATGGCCGCCCGGTTGACCAGCCCGGTGAGCTGGTCGTGCACCGCCTCGTACGACGAGCGGGCGGTGACCAGCCGCAGCTCCCGGTGGGTCGCGGCGTCGTGCAGCGCGGCGGCGAGGGCGTCGCCGAAGGCGGCCACCGCGTCGCGCTCCCGGGCGCTCGGCGGGGCCGAGCGCGGGAAACGGACGCGCAGTTCGCCGACCTGGGCGGCGCCGACGGTGAGGGTACGGAGCAGTTCGTGCTCGTCGGAGTCGGTCCCGGCCGGTGGGCCGACCTCCCGGTCGACCACCTGACCGCCCGGGTCGCCCCGGTAGCGCCGCCACCCGCCGTCGCCGCGCGCCACGTCGACGTCGACGAGTTCGGCGTTGAAGAGCGCGAGCGCGCCGGTCACTGCGGCGGTGGCCACACCCCGTTCGTCGAGCTGGTTGAGCGCGGCGGTGGCCTCGGCGAAGGCGCGCCAGGTGCGGCGCTCCCGGTCGGCCCGGAGCCGGTGCCGGTAGGTCTGTTGCAGCAGCCAGAGCGGGGGCGGGAGCAGCAGCAGCCAGCGCGGGTCGAGTTCCAGCAGCGCCACCACGACCAGGCCGACGGCGACGTTGCCGACGAACATCAGCAGCTTGCCCCGGAGCGCCGCGAGCAGCGGCGGCCCGATCGGTACGCCGTGCCGCAGCGCCAGGGTGGCGCCGCCCAGCCAGGCGGTGGTGAAGAGGTAGGTGACCGAGCCGGCGATCACGGCGAGCGCCAGCGCCGGGGTCGGCGCGGCCAGCAGCGGCTCGCCCAGGGCGGTGCTGACCGACACGGCCAGTGCGGTGGCGGCGGTCAGCGAGGCCGCGATCCGGACTACCTCCAGCACCGGCCGACGGTCGCCGAACAGCGACATCGCCGACCAGGCGAACCCGGCGCCGAGCAGGGTGGCGGACGGCAGCCAGCCGGCGGGCACCAGGTAGAGGCAGACGATCAGCGCCGCCTCGCCCCAGGTGATGCTGACCATGCCGGCGGAGGTGCGGAAGCGCAGTCGGGCCAGTTGGGCGACGGCGAACACGGCGACCGCGACGCCGAACCGGGCCGGACCGCCGAGCGGGTCGTCGGCGGGCAGGCGGGGCGGCAGCGTCAACCCCACCGCGGCGGCGGCCAGGGCGGTGAGCAGCACGGCGCCGGTGAGCAGGAGCAGCCGCGCCGGAGCGGCGCGGCTGTCGGGCCGGTCGAGCGAGTCGCCGGCCCTGCCGGAGGTCACCGACCTCCTCCGTCTGCGGACCGGTCGACGGTACGACGGGCGGCCGCTGCTGTGGTGGTCATCGGCGCCCCCTCCCGCGCACGGCTCGGGGACGTTGGTCCCCCCGGCGGAAGGCTAAGCCAAACCCGGTGACCGCAACAGGGGGCGACGACCGGGTTCGACGTGAATCATGCGCGGACTACCCGTTCCGGTGCTGCTGACGCCCGTCGGAAGCGTCCGAGGATGAATCCTGCGCTCGCGTCCCGTCTGTCGGATCGGCGACTGTCGCATCGGCCCGACCCGACCCGGCCGGCGGGGCCTGCTCGGGGAACCGGTCGGGCAGTCGACGCAGCCGGGCGTTCATGTTGCGGATCAGCAGGACGGTGGCGGTGGCCAGAAGCAGGATGAGGAAGAGGCCCATCGGCCCGGCCAGACCACCCGTGCGGGTGTCACCGAAGTTGTTCTCCGCGAGCACCTGGGCAGCGGTCAGCATGGCGTTCCTCCGATGTGCGGTTGGAGACCAGCGTAGCCCCGTACGGGGTCAGCGGGCATGGGCCGTCTCGCGCACTCCGGCGAAGAGGTCCGACTCGGGCAGCGGGCTGTCGACCATCGAGCGGACCAGCTCGAAGTCCTCGGTCGGCCAGGCGCGCTTCTGGAGGTCCATCGGCACGTGGAACCAGAACCCGTCCGGGTCGATCTGGGTGGCGTGGGCGCGCAGCGCGTCGTCGCGGACGGGGAAGTAGTCGGCGCATTCCACCCGGGTGGTGATCCGGGGGCCCTTGTCGGGACGGTCCTCCCACCGCTTGAGCCACTCCTCGTAGGGCGACTCCAGGCCGGCGGCGAGCATGCCCTCGTGCAGGGCCATGATCTTGCCCTTGGAGAAGCCGATGTCGTAGTAGAGCTTCAGCGGCTGCCAGGGCTCGCCCAGCTCCGGGTAGCGCTCCGGATCACCGGCGGCGTCGAAGGCCGCCATGCTGATCTTGTGGGTCATGATGTGGTCGGGGTGCGGGTAGCCGCCCTCCTCGTCGTACGTGGTGACGACGTGGGGGCGGAACTCGCGCATCAGGCGCACCAGCGGGCCGGCCGCCACCTCGACGTCCTGGAGGGCGAAGCAGCCCTCCGGCAGCGGCGGCAGCGGGTCGCCCTCGGGCAGGCCGGAGTCGACGAAGCCGAGCCACGCCTGCTCGACGCCGAGGATCGCCCGGGCGGCGTCCATCTCGGCCCGGCGGATCTCGGCGATGTCGGCCCAGACGTCCGGGCGGTCCATCTTCGGGTTGAGCACGCTGCCGCGCTCGCCGCCGGTGCACGTCACCACCAGGACGTCCACGCCCTCGGCGACGTACTTCGCGGTGGTCGCGGCGCCCTTGCTCGACTCGTCGTCCGGATGTGCGTGGACGGCCATGAGTCGCAGTTGCTCTGCCAACTTCGGCGCTCCTCGTCTCTGCCGGCCGGGGACTCTCCCGGACCGCCCGGCTGACCTGCCGGAATCCTCCCCCGCGCCGGGACCTGCCGGTGCCGACCTGTCATTCTTGACATCAGGACGGGCTGGGAGAATGGAACTCTGCCATTCTTGCCGATGCCGCCGACAACAACGCCAGGAGATACCCGCCGGTGACCGAGACGCACGCCACAATTCCACCGGGCGCGCCGGTTTTCCCGCCCGGACGGTACGGCCGTCGCCGTGACCCGCGCCGCCGCCGCCCCCTGCTGGCGGTGCTGTTGGCGCTCGCCATGGTCGCGGTCTTCAGCCTGGTCGCGGTCCGGCTCTACCAGCAGTACGGCGACCCGAACTACGACGCCCAGGTGATCACCTACACCGGGATCACCGACAACCAGGTGCTGGTCGACTTCCGGGTCACCGTGCCGGAGGGCGGTTCAGCGGTCTGCGTGCTGCGCGCCCGGGACCGCGACGGCGCCGAGGTGGCCCGGGAAGAGGTGACGGTGACCGCCCGACCCGGCGAGCGTCGGGTGACCGCCCAGCACCGGCTGGCGACCACCGCCCGCCCCTTCATCGGCGAGGTGGTGCGCTGCCGGCCAGCGGCCTGAGCAGCCACGACCGGGGGACGGACCACAGCGGCGGAACGCACCGTCGGCGTCGCGACAGGGCACCGACGGTGATCGTCGACACCCCGTGTCGTACCGCACTGGTAACTTGGAATTTCACCCGTCAGCCAGTACGCACGAACGAGGAGACCGCCTGTGTCCAATGGCAACGAGGCGCCCGCCACCTGGCTGTCCCAGGACGCGCACGATCGACTCCAGGCAGAGCTCGACGAGCTGATCGCCAACCGGCCGGTCATCGCCGCCGAGATTAACGCCCGGCGTGAAGAGGGCGACCTGCGGGAGAACGGTGGCTACCACGCCGCCCGCGAGGAGCAGGGCAAGGCCGAGGGGCGCATCCTCTATCTCAAGGAGCTGCTGCGCACGGCCCAGGTCGGCTCTGCGCCGACTGCCGACGCGGTGTCGCCCGGCATGGTCGTGACGATCTACTTCGACGACGACAAGGACGACACCGAGACCTTCCTGCTCGGCTCGCGGGAGATCGCCGCCACCACCGAGCTGACGGTCTACAGCCCCGAGTCGGCGCTGGGCAAGGCGATCCTCGGTGGCCGCCCCGGGCAGACCTGCACCTACACGGCCCCCAGCGGCGCCGACATCAAGGTGACCGTGGTCAGCTTCGAGCCCTTCACCGGCTGAGCCCCACCGCCCGGGCCCACAGCCCGGGCGAGGCCCACGGCCGAGGAGATTCGCATCAGTGGGGGCGTGGCACCGACCGGTGTCACGCCTCCGCCGCGAAGACCACCTGGTAGCCGCTGGCCCGCAACGCGCTGATCAGCGTGTCCGAGTGCTCGACGCCCCGGGTCTCCACCGACAGCGCCACCTCCACCTCACCCAGGCTCAGGTGCGGGTTGGCCCGCTGATGCTCGACGTCCACCACGTTCGCCCGGTGCTCGGCGATCTCGCTGAGCAGCGAGGCGAGCTGTCCCGGGCGGTCCGAGCAGCGCACGGTCACCCGCAGGTAGCGCCCGGCCGCCGCCAGGCCGTGCTCGATCACCCGCAGCATCAGCAGCGGGTCGATGTTGCCGCCGGAGAGGACCGCCACCACCGGTGGCTCCACCTCGACCGCGCCGGCCAGCAGCGCGGCCACGCCCACCGCGCCGGCCGGCTCGACCACCAGCTTGCCCCGCTCCAGCAGCATCAGCAGCGCCCGGGAGATGTCCTCCTCGGAGACCGTGACGATCTCGTCGACCAGCTTGCGGACGTGGGTGAAGGTCAGCTCCCCCGGCCGGCCGACCGCGATGCCGTCCGCGATCGTGCTGAACGCCGGCAGGCGCACCGGCTCGCCGGCCACCAGCGAGGGCGGGAAGGCCGCCGCGCTGGCCGCCTGCACGCCGATGATCCGCACGTCGGGCCGTAGCGCCTTGGCCGCCACCGCCATCCCGGAGACCAGGCCACCCCCGCCCACCCCGGTGATGATCGTCTTCACCTCCGGGCACTGTTCGAGGATCTCCAGCGCCACCGTGCCCTGGCCGGCGATCACGTCCCGGTGGTCGAACGGGTGGATCAGCACCGCACCGGTCCGCTCCGCGAAGGTCTGCGCCGCCACCAGGGACTCGTCGACGGTGTTGCCGACCAGTTCGACCTGAGCCCCGTACCCCTTGGTGGCCGCCACCTTCGGCAGCGGCGCGTTCACCGGCATGAAGACGGTGGCGTGCGTGCCGACCAGCCCGGCGGCGAGCGCCACCCCCTGGGCGTGGTTGCCGGCGCTCGCGGCGACCACGCCGCCGGCCCGCTCCGCCGCGGACAGCCGCGAGATCCGCACGTACGCGCCGCGCACCTTGTACGAGCCGGCGCGTTGCAGGTTCTCGCACTTCAGCCAGGTCGGCCCGCCCAACGCGGCGCTGAGCGGACGCGAGGGCTCCAGCGGGGTGGTCCGGGTGACGCCCGCGAGCAGTTCCCGCGCGGCGCGTACGTCGGCGAGACCGACCAGTTCCGTCATGCCCCGATCGTGCCACCCGCCGCCGGACCGTCCGGCAGCGACGCCACCGTCTGATCGGACACCGGTTGCGGGGCCGGCACGGCCGTGCCGCCGAACACCGGCCAGGCCGACGTGCCGCGCTCGATGCGGGCCTGCTGGGCGGCGGAGATCCGCCGGATCAGCACGACCAGCGACACCGCGGCGACCAGGCAGGCCAGCGCCGGCACCAGGTTCCACAGCGCCGCCTCGCGGTGGTAGTCGACGTAGAGCTGGAGATTCTCGGTGGTCCGCGGACCGAGCACCGGGTCGTACGCCTCGGCGCCGACACTGCGGAACAGGTCGGCGAAGGTGAAGACCAGCCAGCCCGCCCACCAGAGGCCGACCAGCACGGAGGCCCGGCCGCGCCCGAGGGTGTCCCGGGCGATGCCGGCCATCACCCGGCAGGGCACGAAGAGGTTGGCGATCGGCACCCACCAGCCGGTGATCGCCCAGTGGGCGTTGAGGTACGGCCGCGCGCCGGGGAAGGCGTCGGTGTTCTTCCGGGCCCGGAACATCCAGATCATCACCAGCGCCCCGGTGGTCAGGTGGACCACCAGGTACGACAGCGAGACGAGGCCCTCGACCAGGGTGACGCCCCGCAGCAGGCCGGCGAGGTCGGCGTCGTCGGCGGTCGCGCCCCACCGGGCCAGCACCGCGCGGGCCACCGGGAAGAGGGCCAGCAGCAGGTACACCGCCGTCGCGAGGCCCACGCCGACCGCCGCGGCGAGGCCCATCCCGCGTACGGCGTAGGTGGTGATCCCCGGCGACAGGGCCGGGGAGTCGAGCGGCGTGCCGCAGCTCTGGCAGTTGCTGATGGCGGGGGAAGTCTCGTTCCCACAGGTCTGGCACCGCATTGTCGTCCCCCGGGTGTGCGTGAAGGTGCGCACACGTTAAACGATCATGCGGTGGCCGGTGACCCCGTTCCGACCCGGGGGTAGCCGGGGGCGTGGCGGGACCAGGGGGCCTGCATCTCGAACTGGCCGGCGATGCCGAGCAGCAGCAGCTCCGAGCCGGGCGGGCCGACCAGCTGCACGGCCACCGGCAGCCCGTCCGGGCGCCGGCCGACCGGCACCACGAGCGCGGGCAGGCCGGCGATGTTCCACGGCGCGGCGTACGGGGCGTAGCGGATGTTGGCCGCCATGTTCGCCCGCCAGGACCGGCCGGCCCAGCCGGCGGCCTCCGGCGGCACCGTGGCCAGCGCCGGGGTGAGCAGCACGTCCACGGAGTGGTCGGCGAAGAAGCCGATGGACCGTTCCCGCCACGCGGCCCGGTCGGCCTCCCGGACGTACCCGCGCCGCTGCGCCCACTCACCGAGCGCCACGTGCCGGCGGGTGCGCCGCTGGAGGCCGCGCCGGTCCAACCCGGCGGCGCGCACGTCGGCGGCCGCCGCGGCGAACCAGGTGGCGATCCCCTGCAGGCCGAGTGCGGTCGGGTACACCGGGTCGGCCGGCACGGTGTCGTGGCCGGCGGCGGCGAG
>NZ_JAMOKF010000184.1 GCF_023656545.1 Micromonospora phytophila
GCTCGGCACCGCGAAGCAGTCCGAGGCGGCCATCACGGCGGGCAGGTCGGGGCCGCCGAGGAAGCCGGGGAGGCTGACCGTGTCGGCCAGGCCGAGGCGGTGCACCTCGGCCTCCAGCTCGCCCCGGTAGGGGCCGTCGCCGACGATCACCGCGCGCAGGCCGGGGTGCCGTTCGCGCAGCCGGGGCAGCGCGGCGATGAGGTGCTGCACGCCCTTTTCGTAGACCAGCCGGCCGGCGAAGGTGACCAGTGGGCCGTCCCCGGCGAAGCGGGCCCGGGCCGTGGCCACCGCGGCCACCGGCACCTTCCAGCGGTGCGGCTCCACCCCGTTGGGCACCACGTCGACCCGGCCGGCCGGTACGCCGAACAGCCCGGTCACCTCGTCGCGCATGTAGCCGGAGCAGACGATCACCCGGCCCGACTCGGTGGCCAGCCACTGCTCGACGCCGTGGATGGTGCGGTTCATCTCCTCGGGCAACCAGCCCTGGTGCCGGCCGGCCTCGGTGGCGTGGATGGTGCTGACCAGCGGGATGTCCAGGTGCTCGCGCAGCGTCATCGCGGTGTGCGCGACGAGCCAGTCGTGGGCGTGGATGACGTCGTAGGAGCCGGCCTCGGTGGCGCGCAGGGCGGCCCGGGTCAGGGTGTGGTTGAAGGCCATCGTCCAGGCCAGCAGGGAGGAGGTGGCCAGCGGGAAGGTGACCGGGTCCTCGGCGGCGCGGATGATGCGTACGCCGTCGGCGTACTCCTCCAGGGGCGCGCCGTCGGCGTGGCGGGTGACCACGGTGACCTCGTGCCCGGCGGCGGCCAGGGCCACCGACAGGGCGTGCACGTGCCGGCCGAGCCCGCCCACCAGCACCGGCGGGTACTCCCAGGAGAGCATCAGGATGCGGCGGGTCTGCGGGGGCGTGCCCGGCCCGGCCTGGGTCGGGGTCTGCGGCCGGGAGGTGAGGGTGGGCCGGTGGATCCGGTCCGCGGCGGTGGCGAGCGGCTCGCCGACCCGCAGGGTGGTCACATCAATCTCCGTCCATGCGTGGTGGTACGCGCCGGCGCCGGTGACGGCGGAAAGGAGGTGGTGGGGTGGCCGAGGGCCGAGTGGAGACGCGTGGGCGCGTCCCGCGAACAAGCAAAGGGCATCGAGACCGATCGCGCACCTCGAAACGGGCCATCGTGACGGAGGACACCTGAAGGTTTACCGCGCGTCAGTCGGGTGGATTCCGGTCATCGGCCGAACGGTTGGATTGGCGGTGGAGGCTGCGGGGCATAACCCGCGTGCGCGCCACCGGCCCCGCCGCGTGGTGAGCTCATGGTGCGGTGCGCGCTCATGATCTTGTGCCGAAGGAGCGACATGCAGGTCTGGCCGGGTGAGCGTTACCCCCTGGGGGCCACCTACGACGGGATGGGCACCAACTTCGCGATCTTCTCTGAGGTGGCCGAGTCGATCGAGCTGTGCCTGTTCGACGAGTGGGACACCGGCGCGGAGCGGCGGGTCACCCTGCGCGAGGTGGACGCGTACGTCTGGCACGCGTACATCCCCGGGATCGAGCCGGGACAGCGGTACGGCTACCGCGTCCACGGCCCGTACGACCCCGCGAACGGGCTGCGCTGCAACCCGCACAAGCTGCTGCTCGACCCGTACGCCAAGGCGATCGACGGCGACGTCCGGTGGGACCCGGCCGTCTACGACTACGACCTGGGCCACCCGGACCGCATCAACACCACCGACTCGGCGCCGTTCATGCCGAAGTCGGTGGTGGTGAACCCCTACTTCGACTGGGGCAACGACAAGCCGCCGCGCACCCCGTACCACCACTCGGTGATCTACGAGGCGCACGTGCGCGGGTTGACCATGCGCCACCCGGACATCCCCGACGAGCTGCGCGGCACGTACGCCGGCATCGCCTCCCCGCCGATGATCGAGTACCTGCGGACGCTCGGGGTGACCGCGATCGAGCTGATGCCGGTGCACCAGTTCGTGCACGACCACCGCCTGGCGGACCTGGGCCTGCGCAACTACTGGGGTTACAACACCATCGGCTTCTTCGCCCCGCACCACGGCTACTCCGCCCTCGGCCGCCTCGGGCAGCAGGTGCAGGAGTTCCGGGGCATGGTCAAGGCGCTGCACGCCGCCGGCATCGAGGTCATCCTCGACGTGGTCTACAACCACACCGCGGAGGGCAACCACCTCGGCCCCACGCTGAGCTTCAAGGGCGTCGACAACCACAGCTACTACCGCCTGTCCGAGGAGGACCGGCGCTACTACGTCGACTACACCGGCACCGGCAACAGCTTGAACGTGCGCAGCCCGCACTCGCTCCAGCTGATCATGGATTCGCTGCGCTACTGGGTGACCGAGATGCACGTCGACGGCTTCCGCTTCGACCTCGCCGCCACCCTGGCCCGCGAGTTCTACGAGGTGGACCGCCTCTCCACCTTCTTCGAGGTGGTGCAGCAGGACCCGGTGGTCAGCCAGGTGAAGCTGATCGCCGAGCCGTGGGACGTCGGCCCCGGCGGCTACCAGGTGGGCAACTTCCCGCCGGTGTGGACCGAGTGGAACGGCAAGTACCGCGACACGGTCCGCGACTTCTGGCGCGGCGAGCCCGCCACCCTGGCCGAGTTCGCCTCCCGCATCTCCGGCTCCGCCGACCTCTACCAGGACGACGGGCGCCGCCCGTTCCACAGCATCAACTTCGTCACCTGCCACGACGGGTTCACCCTCAACGACCTGGTCTCGTACAACGACAAGCACAACGAGGCCAACGGCGAGGAGAACCGGGACGGCGAGAGCCACAACCGCTCCTGGAACTGCGGCGTGGAGGGGGAGACCGACGACCCGGCGATCCTGGCCCTGCGGGCCCGGCAGCGGCGCAACTTCCTCGCCACGCTGATGCTCTCCCAGGGCGTGCCGATGATCGGCCACGGCGACGAGCTGGGCCGCACCCAACGCGGCAACAACAACGCCTACTGCCAGGACAGCGAGCTGGCCTGGGTCGACTGGGAGCACGCCGACGCCGAGCTGCTGGAGTTCACCGCCAAGCTGGTCGAGTTCCGCCGCCGGCACCAGGTGTTCCGCCGCCGCCGGTTCTTCACCGGCCTGACCGTGGGCGGCCGGGACGTCGACGAGCCCCTGCCCGACCTGGCCTGGTACACCCCGGACGGCCGGGAGATGACCGGCGAGGACTGGGGCAACGACTTCGGCCGCTCGGTCGCGCTCTTCGTCAACGGCGAGGGCATCCGCGAGCGCGGCCAGTACGGCCAGCGCCACGTCGACAGCTCCTTCCTGCTCTGCTTCAACGCCCACGACGCGCCGCTGGACTTCACCCTGCCCGGAGCCGAGTTCGGCCAGCGGTGGGAGCTGGTGATCAGCACCGCGGAACCGGAACCGGAGAAGACCACCGTCGTCGAGGCGGGCGGCGCGATCTGCGTGCCGGACCGCTCCCTGGTGGTGCTGGAGAGGACGGTCTGACATGCCCGACACCCCCCGACCGGGCGCCACGACGGCGACGACGAGCCCCGTCGGCGCCACCTACCGGGTGCAGGTCCGCCCCGGCTTCGACCTGGACGCCACCGCCGGCCTCGCCGGCTACCTCGCCGACCTCGGCGTGACCCACCTCTACAGCGCGCCGCTGCTGACCGCCACCCCCGGCTCGGCGCACGGCTACGACGTGGTCGACCACCGGGCGGTCAACCCGGAACTCGGCGGCGAGGCGGGCCGGCAGCGGCTGCTGCGCGCCCTGCGCGCCGCCGGCCTCGGCCTGGTCGTGGACATCGTGCCCAACCACGCCGGGGTGGCCCAGCCCGCGGCCAACCCCGCCTGGTGGGACGTGCTGCGCCGGGGCCGGGACTCGGCGTACGCGCACTGGTTCGACATCGGCTGGGACCGCGGGCGGCTGCTGCTGCCGGTGCTCGCCGACTCCCCGGCCGCCCTCGACGACCTCAAGCTGGTCGAGGGGGAGCTGCGCTACCACGAGCACCGCTTCCCGATCGCCGACGGCACCGGCGACGGCACCCCACGCGAGGTGCACGACCGGCAACACTACGAGCTGGTCTCCTGGCGTCGGGGGGACGCCGAGCTGACGTACCGCCGGTTCTTCGCCGTCTCGGACCTGGCCGGGTTGCGGGTGGAGGACCCGGAGGTCTTCGCCGCCACCCACGAGCTGATCCTGCGCTGGGCGGCGGCCGGGGAGGTCGACGGCATCCGCGTCGACCACCCCGACGGGCTGCGCGACCCCGCCGGCTACCTGGCCCGGCTGCGCGAGGCCGCGCCGGACGCGTGGCTGGTCGTGGAGAAGATCCTGGAGTACGGCGAGGAGCTGCCGGACTGGCCGGTCGACGGCACCACCGGCTACGACGCGCTGCCCGCCGTCTGCGGGCTCTTCATCGACCCGGACGCGGAGGCCGACTTCACCGCCCTCGACGGCCGGCTCACCGGCCGGCACACCTCGTGGGAGGACCTGACCCACGGCACGAAGGTGGAGGCCGCCACCCGGCTGCTCTCGGCCGAGCTGACCCGGCTCGCCGCCCTCGCGCCGGACGTGGACACCGAAGCGGCCCGCGCGGCCCTCGCCGAGCTGGCCGCCGCGTTCGCCGTCTACCGGGGCTACCCGCCGCACGGGGCCCGGCACCTCGCCGCCGCCCGCTCCGAGGCCGGCCGCCGCCGTCCCGACCTGGCCGGCACCCTGGACGCGGTCACCCGCCGGCTGCGCGACCCCGACGACGAGCTGGCGAAGCGCTTCCCGCAGCTCACCGGCGCGGTGATGGCCAAGGGCGTGGAGGACACCGCCTTCTACCGGTGGAGCCGCTTCATCGCGCTCAACGAGGTCGGCGGCAGCCCCGCCCACTTCGGCACCCCGCCGGCCGAGTTCCACCGCTTCGCCGCCGCCCGGGGAGTGCGCTGGCCGGCGAGCATGACGACCATCTCCACCCACGACACCAAGCGCGGCGAGGACGTCCGGGCCCGGCTCGCCGTGCTCAGCGAGCTGCCGGGGCGCTGGGCCGAGCAGGTGAGCCGCTGGATGCGGCACGTCCCGCTGCCCGACCCGGCCTTCGCCCACCTGCTCTGGCAGACCGCCGTCGGCGCCTGGCCCGTCGAGCGCGAGCGGCTGCACGCGTACGCGGAGAAGGCCGCCCGGGAGGCGTCGGTCTCCACCAGTTGGGCCGACCCCGACCCCGCCTTCGAGGACGCGATGCACGCCCTGGTCGACGCGATGTACGACGACCCGACGCTGCACGCCGAGCTGACCGCATTCACCGCCGAGATCACCCCGGCCGGCTGGTCCAACTCGCTGGGGCAGAAGCTGGTGCAGCTGGCCATGCCCGGCGTGCCGGACACCTACCAGGGCACCGAGCTGTGGGACAACTCCCTGGTCGACCCGGACAACCGCCGCCCGGTCGACTTCGCCGTACGCCGCGAGCTGCTGGCCCGCCTCGACGGCGGCTGGCGACCCGAGGTCGACGCCGGCGGGGCGGCGAAGCTGCTGGTGGTCTCCCGCACCCTGCGGCTGCGCCGGGACCACCCCGAGCTGTTCACCGGCTACCGCCCGGTGCCCACACACGGGCCGGCCGGGCGGCACGCCGTCGCCTTCGACCGGGGCGGCGCGATAGCCGTCGCCACCCGCCTCCCGCTCGGGCTGGCACGGGCCGGCGGGTGGCGGGACACGATCGTGTCACCTCCAGTTCACGAGGTTGCTGACCTGTTCACCGGTCGGGTCTACAGTGGCGGTGAGACCCCTCTGGCCGAGCTGCTGGCTACCTATCCCGTCGCGCTGCTGGCTCCCACCAGCTGATCCGGGAAGGAGAGTGACGAGTAGTTGAAGGTCACCCGGATCGCCTACTCGGCCGGGCTGAACGTCGGCAAGTACGCGGCCCTCGTGGAGCAGGCCCGCCGCCTGGGTCGCGTGCGCAGCGAGGTGTGGCAGCGGTACGGTTCGACCAGCGGAATCGGGTCGGGGCTGACGGATCGGCAGGTGCGGGACCGTTGGCTGGCTGGGGGCATGCATCAGCGGTTCGGTGTGCTGGCGAATGCGTGGAAGGAGACCGTGCGCGACGCCATGGCCGACATGGCGGCGAGCCTGGCTTCGGCCAAGGTCGAGGTGCGGCGGGCGATCCTGCGGCGCACGGGCAATCCGGCCGAGCGCAAACGCATGCTCACCGCGCTGAAGAGCGACCGATGGGCGGACGATCCGTTCCTGGCCCGGCACATGCGCAAGCACTGGAAGCGAGGCAAGAACCGCACCCACGATCAGATCGTCGTGCGCGCCGACCATCACCGCACCGTTGCTGACGGGCGCGGCCGGCTGTGGCTGGCGGTCCCCGGTCTCGAACGCCGCAGGACGGTTCGCATCCCGCTGTCTACGACGGTGGCCCCGACCGGCACGCTCCGGCTGATCCTGCGCGGCGGCCGGGTGGAGGTGCATTACCAGGTCGACGCGTCGCAGATGCGGTCGTCGCAGAGACCGTGCGGCGACCGGATGGTCGGCGTCGACAAGGGCTATACCGAAGCCCTGACCGACTCCGAGGGCGAGCACCACGGCATCCGCCTCGGCAAGCTGCTGGCCGCCGAGTCGGACCGGGTGAAGGAGCGTAACCGGCGCCGGGCCAAGCTTCGCTCGATTGCCAACAGTGCCGCCCGTCGCGGTGACCACGCCAAAGCGCACCGGATCACTGTCAACAACCTCGGGCACGTCAAGCGGGACCGGCGGGCCGCTCGCCACCGGGCGCAGGTCCGCACGGAGATCTTCACCGCCGTGCACCGGGTCGTCGACAAGGCCGCCACCGTGGTCGCCGAAGACCTCACCAAGCGTTTTGCCGGACGCAAGACGTTCGGCAGGAACCTCAACCGACGCCTCGCCGCGTGGACCAAAGGGGTCACCGCGGAGGCGTTGGCCAACGTGTCGGAGCGCAGAGGTTCTGCACTCGTACACGTGAATGCCGCCTACACCTCACAAGCCTGTCACCGCTGCGGCGGCTTCGGCCGACGCAGCGGAGACCGGCTTCACTGCACCTCGTGCGGGGTGGTGTGGCAGGCCGACGTGAACGCCGCGATCAACATCCTGCGACGAGCCGGCGACCCCGACATCGCCCTGCACACCCCGCACCACAGGGTCAAGCAAATCCTGCAGGATAGGAACGATCGCCACCGGACCAGACTGCCGGTCCAGGACTCCAGCCGGCCATCGCCGAGCGGAGAGCGAATCATCCGAACTGCTCAGCCGAGAGCAAGTAGTAGGAAGCAGGCTGCTTCATGACCGAGTTCAGGGTGTGGGCGCCGGAGGCCGCCCGGGTGCGGCTGCGCCTGCCCGGCGCCGCCGACCACGAGATGCGCGCCGGCCCCGGCGGCTGGTGGCGGGTGGAGGTGCCCGGCACCGGCCCCGGCACCGACTACGCCTTCCTGCTCGACGACGACGAACGCGCCCTGCCCGACCCGCGCTCGGCGTGGCAGCCGGCGGGGGTGCACGGGCCGAGCCGGCTCTACGACCACGCCGCCTTCGCCTGGACCGACGGCGCCTGGACCGGGCGGCAACTGCCCGGCAGCGTCCTCTACGAGCTGCACATCGGCACGTTCACCCCGGAGGGCACCTTCGACGCGGCGGTCGCCCACCTCGACCACCTGGTCTCTCTCGGCGTCGACATGATCGAGCTGCTGCCGGTCAACGCCTTCAACGGCGAGCACAACTGGGGCTACGACGGGGTCTGCTGGTACGCCCCGCACCAGCCGTACGGCGGGCCGGACGGCCTGAAGCGGTTCGTCGACGCCGCCCACGCCAAGGGTCTGGGGGTGATCCTCGACGTCGTCTACAACCATTTCGGGCCCTCCGGGGCCTACGCGCCGATGTTCGCGCCGTACCTGACCGAGCAGAGCAACACCTGGGGCCGCACCGTCAACCTGGACGGCCCGCACTCCGACGGGGTACGCCGCTACATCGTCGACAGCGTGCTGATGTGGCTGCGGGACTACCACGTCGACGGGCTGCGGCTCGACGCCGTGCACGCGATGCCCGATTCCCGGGCCACCCACTTCCTAGAGGAGGTGGCGGTGGAGGTCGAGGCGCTCTCCACCCACCTCGGCCGGCCGCTGTCCCTGATCGCCGAGTCCGATCTCAACGACCCGCGCCTGATCACGCCCCGGGAGGCGGGCGGCTACGGCCTGCACGCCCAGTGGAACGACGACGCCCACCACGCCCTGCACACGGTGCTCACCGGGGAGCGGCAGGGCTACTACGGCGACTTCGGCTCGCTGGAATGCCTCACCGACGTGCTCACCGGCGGGTTCTTCCACACCGGCACCTGGTCCAGCTTCCGCAACCGCCAGCACGGGCGGCCGGTGGACCGGCAGCGCACCCCCGGCCACCGGTTCGTGGCGTACCTGCAGAACCACGACCAGATCGGCAACCGGGCCGCCGGTGACCGGATCTCCGCTTCGCTCTCCCCTTCTCTGCTGCGCGTCGGGGCGACGCTGCTGATGACCGCGCCGTTCACCCCGATGCTCTTCATGGGGGAGGAATGGGCCGCTTCCACGCCGTGGCAGTTCTTCACCAGCCACCCGGAGCCGGAACTCGCCGTCGCGGTGGCCACCGGCCGCAAGCGGGAGTTCGCCGCGCACGGGTGGCCGGAAGGCGACGTGCCGGACCCGCAGGACCCGCAGACGTTCGTGCGTTCGCGGCTGGACTGGGCGGAGCTGGACAAGCCCGAACACCGCGAGATGTACGAGTTCCACCGGCGGTTGATCGCCCTGCGGAAGAGCCGGCCCGACCTGTCCGACCCGCGGTTGCACGCGGTGGACGTCCGGCACGGCGACCAGTTCCTGCTGATGCGCCGGGGCGACACGTTGGTGGCGGCGAACCTCGCCGGCAAGGCGCAGGGAATCAGCCTGCCCGGGGTGGCGCGGCGGGTGCTTCTGGCCACGGGGGACGGGGTCACGGTGATGCGGGACCGGATCGAGTTGCCGGCGGAGACGGCGGCGATCGTGGCGCTCTGAGGGACGTCTCGGTAGTCATGCAGGATCTTGAAGCACTTCATATGGTCAGGGCGTGTTTGACGTAAGGGCTTCCTTCCAGTCCGGCAAGGCGTTGTCCAAGTCCCTAACTACGGAACTGGCTGACCACGGATTGCTCACGGTATCTAAGAAGGGTGCCCTCGCGAAGCTGCTCGGACGTTTCCACCTGATTCGGCGGCGGCTACCCAAATTCCCGTCCGCTCGTCCGTGCTCCTGCCAGCTAGCGGCGTAGTGACCAAGTGCCGTCGGTGTGATGACTACCTTGCCCAGCAGAGATTGAACCTCTCTGCTGCGGTGGGTTGGCGGCGGGGTGGGGAGGCTGGGTGTGGTGCCTTTGAAGCTGATGTCGTAGACGATTCAGCCGTGCGGTTTGGCGGCTCCTAGCCGCGAGCCGCACCGTGCCCGCCTGGTCGGTGATGTCATAGACGAATCAGCTCCAAAGGCGCCGACCGGCACACCGCTCGCCGACCCGCCGGCTATCCGACGCGCGGCCGGCGTGGCGCGACTGGTGGCGGTGGTGAGCCCCTCACCCGCTGGCCTGTCCGAGGGAGATGTGCGCGGACAGCGCGCGGAGGAAGTCGGGCGCGTCGAACATCTTGCCGGCGGAGGCGACACCGCTCGTCCTCGTCTGACCGGCGAGGATGCGACGGACCGCTTCGACCGCCAGCGGTGCGCTGATGGCGTAGATGTCCTGGCAGCTGGCGAGAAACTAGAGTCGGTGGTATGCGGATCCGGATCGACGGCACTGACCTCCCGGGGCGGCGTGCTGGTGCGGATGCCGACGCACTGCAGCTCGGCAATGTGCACGTCGGGGTTCAGCGCAAGGCCGAGGTGGTCGATCAGGTACCGGCCGACGCGGCGAAGGCGACGTGGAGCTTCGAGGTGTCCAGCCGGGAGATCGACGGGATGCTGGATGTCGGCGGACCGTGGGTGCATGGGCGCCCCGGAGCGCGATTCCTGTATCTGAGCTGGGGCGCGGTGACCGATGACGGCTTCGCGATGTTCAGACGGGCGAAGTTGATGTTCACCGACATTCCGACCGAGCTGCTTCGCGCCGCACACGAGGGCAGCGGGCTGCTGGTCGGCCGGGTCGGGTTGACTGATGCCACCGGCGGGCCGCTGTGCGCTCGGGTCCGCCCTCCCGCCATCGCCTGGACGGTGGAGTGATCGCCGGAGAGTGGCCCTGGTCCGGCGGCACATCGAACGCGTCTCCCCGCGTAGGGGAAGCGAGTCCCCCGGTGCGGGGATCGCTCGCCATGCCGTTCGGACAGGGTGATCTCGGATGTCCCGACGCTCAGCAGCCAGCCCTGGTACGAGGCGGGCCAGGGCTGGGTGCCGCGTCGCGCCCCGGTCTACCTGACGGAGTACCCGATCTCATAACGGCACCGACGGGGGCCGGCGCAACCGCCCGCCCAGGATGAGCACAAGGAGAAGGCCGCGGAAAGGAGCCCGCGGCCATCGCCTCAAGGGGCCGAACTCATGGCCAACACCGGACTCAGCGGCGTTGCTGGCATGGGACGCAGTACGGGGTCGAGGGCAGGATCTCCAGGCGGGCCGTCGGGATCTCGCCGCCGCAGCCCTCGCAGTTGCCGTAGGTGCCCTCGGCCATCCGTCGCAGCGCCTGGGCCGTGTCGGCGATGCCTTGCCGGGCGGCCTCGATCATCCGGCGCAGGGTGTCCGGGTCGTGCCCGCCGTGGTCGCGCTGCCGGGAGTACACCATCAGCTCGGTGAGCTGGTCGGTGTGCCTTTGAAACTGCCGTTCCAGCAGCTCGCGCAGGGTCTCGGTGCGGTCGTGCAGAGTGTGCGTCATCGTCGTGGCTCCTTCGCAGAGGTCGAGGTCTTCAACTGCCGGCGAGGTGCCGGCTCAACTGCCGGCGAGGTGCCGGCTCGTCGCCGTGGCGGCCAGGCTGGCGCCGGTCAGCGCGGCGGTCCGGGGCGACGCGGCGCGATGCACGGCGGGGCCCAGGGCAGCGACCAGACGAGCGGTCAGGTCGGGTCGGGTGGCGCCGTCGCCGACGACCACCACCCCGCGGGCCAGGGCGGCGGTGACCAGGGGCCGCACCGCCGGTTCCCGGCGCAGCTCGCCGACCAGCCGGGCGACCGTGTCGGCGAGCATCGTGGCGGTCACCATCTGGTTCAGGTCGCA
>NZ_JAMOKF010000185.1 GCF_023656545.1 Micromonospora phytophila
AGCTCGGTGGCGAGCCCGCCCTGCTTCGCGTCGAGCACCAGCAGGGAGTAGACCGCGCCGGCCGACAGGGTCACGTCCGTGTCCGTCGTCGGCCCGCCCGAGCCGCCCACGCGAAGCCGCCAGCGTCCCGGCTCGACCTGCTGGTAGTCGGTGGTGGTGGCGAAGCTGACGCCCTCGGCGAGGGTCGGACCACCGGCCGCCGCCACGTCGAGCACCGGGGCCCGCACCGAGGCCTGGACGACCCGGATCTTGGCCCGGCCCCGCTCGGGCGCGCTGAGGTCGTCGCGCAGCACCCGCAGCCCCAGGTCGGCGTGGCGGCCCACCCCGGCGACGGTGTACGCCGCGCCGCCGCTCACGGCCACCTCGGTGGTGAGCACCGGCGGGTCGTCGGCCGGCGCGCCCGCCTCACGCATCGCGACCGCGTACCGCCCGGCCGGCAGTGGGAGGTACTTCGAGACCACCCCGTAGCCGACGGCGGGGAAGACCTGCGGCTCGCTCGCGCCCGGCGCGGCCAGGTAGACGTCCACGGCCGGGGTGTCGGGGGAGAGGTGCGCCAGCCGGACCTGGCCGACCGTCGCCGCCTCGGCCCGCACGGGCGGGGCGGCCCCGACCGGGGCGGCGGTGAGACCGGTGCCGAGCAGGAGCGCGCCGGTGACCGCGAGCAGCCGGCGGGGTGCGGTGCGGAGCGGGTGCATGTCGCCTCCGGGACGCGTGGGGAACTGGCCCGGCTCCAGAGTCCCGTGAACGAGACTGCGACGCAAGCCCGGCCCCCGTGACACGCCGGCCGGACCGGCTACGTGTACACCGTGGTCACCGTCCCGGGCGCCGGGCGGGCCGCCGGAAGCGGCCCGCCCGACGGATGAGGCGACGGGCTCAGCGGCTCGCGGCGGCCAGGGCCGAGCGCACCTTCTCGGCGTCGCCCGGCGCCTCGCGCTCCCAGTCCTTCGGGTCCGCGCTGTAGATGGTCCCGTACGCGGGGGTGTCCGGCTGGAAGCGCCAACTCTCCGCGAGCGTCCCCGCGTCGACGGCGTCGTAACCGATCTTGTCGAGGAAGGCGGTGACCTCGGCCTTCGCCCCGGCGTCGTCGCCGGCGATCGGCAGCGTGCTGCGGTCCGGGGCGCTGGCGGGCCGGGCCAGCGCGTGCAGGTGCTTGAAGAAGATGTTGTTGAAGACCTTCACCACCCGTGCCCCCGGCAGGTGCCGCTGGAGCAGCTCGCTGCTGGTGGCCGAGCCCGCGTCCAGCTCGGGGAACCGGCCGTCCCGATCCGGGTAGTAGTTGTTGGTGTCGATCACGACCTTGCCGGCCACCGGCTCCACCGGCACGTCCCGGTACGCCTTGAGCGGGATGGTGACCACGACCAGGTCGCCGGCCTCCGCCGCCTCGCGGGGCGTGGCCGCCCGGGCGCGCGGTCCCAGCTCGTCGACGAGGTCCTTGAGGGACTCGGGTCCCCGCGAGTTGCTCAGCACCACGTCATAGCCGGCGGCCACCGCCAGGCGGGCCACCGTGCCTCCGATGTGTCCACTGCCGATCAGTCCCACAGTTGTCATGTCGGTTCTCAACTCCGTTCGCCGTGCCCAGATTCCCGACCGGCGCGGTCGACAATTCGGGTCGGTGGCCCCGGCCGCAGGTCCCGCACGCGACGGTGTCACGAGCCCGTGCCCAACGTACTGCCTGGTGGGGGCGGTGGGCGTGCGGTTCCGGCGGGAAGCGTCAGTGGGAAGCCGGTCCGGCCACGCGCTTCGTCGCCGACGGCAGCGCGGCGACCGCTTCGGTCGCCGACGCTCAGCCCGTCACCTTTCGCGGGGGCCGGGCACGCCGCGCCAGACCGCGACGACCACCCGTTCGACGCGATCGCCGGTCTCCGGGTCGGCCCAGACGAACACCACCGGTTTCGCCGCCGCGAAGAGCTCCCAGACGAACGGCGGGAGGTCCTCGGCGTCGATCCGGAGGTAGAAGCTGGCGGCGGCGAGCTGCCCGAGCAGGTGCTCCAGCACGAACCGCCGCCGGCCGGCGGGATCGAGGTGCTCCGGGACCGGCGGGAGGTGGCGCATCCGGCCGTGGTCGCGCAGCACGTCGTCCGGGACGGCCGCGTCCAGCACCACGCGACCGGCGTCGAGGGCCCGCTGGATGCTGACGTGGTGGGCGGCCGGAACGAGATCCGGCGGGAGCATCCCCTGCACCGCGAAGAACATCGTGCCCCCTCGCCGTACGTCCGCCGGCCCTGTGGCCGATCGTAGTCCGGCCGACACACTCCGGCGTCTCCGGAGATGCGGGCCCGGCGGGCGCCGGCGCTGCCGGTCCGACGTGGACCGCCGTCGCCGTCGCCCGGGTGCCGGCGGCCGGCGGGTGGGTCAGGCGGCGGCGGGCAGCACCTTCTCGATCGCGGCGCGCAGGTCGGCCGAGTCGGGCTGGACGGTCGGGGCGAACCGGGCCGCCACGGTGCCGTCGGGCGTCACCAGGAACTTCTCGAAGTTCCACCGCACGTCGCCGGTGTGGCCCTCGGCGTCGGCGGTCTGCACCAGGGCGGCGTAGAGCGGGTGGCGGTCGGGACCGTTCACGTCCACCTTCGCGGTGAGCGGGAAGGTGACCCCGTAGTTCACCTGGCAGAAGTCGCTGATCTCCTCGGCGCTGCCGGGCTCCTGGCCGGCGAACTGGTTGCACGGCACGCCGAGCACCACCAGGCCGCGGTCGGCGTACTCGTCCTGCAACGCCTGGAGGCCGGCGTACTGCGGGGTGAGGCCGCAGCGGGAAGCGACGTTGACCACCAGCAGCGCGCGCCCCCGGTACTGCGCGAGGTTGGCGGGTCCGCCGGTGAGGGCGTCGATCTGGGTGTCGAAGACGGTCATGGGGCCGAGGTTACGCGCCACTGCCGGTGCCCGGTCCCGGGGCTCGACCCGGCCGCGGGCCGGGGGCGCGCGCCGCTGACCGGGTGGTGGCCGGGGCCCGGGGGACCGATGCGATGCTCCCAGCGGAAATCGATACATGCACATCTTGACGAACTGATGACGGCGTGAGTAGCGTCTCAGCATCTTCTGGAAAGTTTCCTAACTGTTTGGGGAGACGCCACATGAAAAGATCGCTCCGCCGGGCCCTCTGGGTCGGCGCCGTGATGGCGGTGACCGTCGCGACGGTCCCGATGGCCACCGCCTTCGGCGCCGGCAGCGTGACCGCCACGTTCGCCAAGGCGCAGGACTGGGGGACCGGTCACGAGACGAAGGTGACCGTCACCAACGGGTCGGACGCCACGGTCAGCACCTGGCGCATCGAGTTCGACCTGCCGTCGGGCACCACCATCAGCAGCTTCTGGGACGCCGACGTCACCAGCAGCGGCAACCACTACGTCGCGGTCAAGAAGAGCTGGGCCGGCGGGCTCGCGCCGGGCGCGTCGTTCAGCTGGGGCTACAACGGCACCGGGGCGTTCAAGGCGCCGTTGAACTGCACGGTCAACGGGGCGCCCTGCGGCGGCGGCACCACCCCGCCGACCACCACCGCCCCGCCCACCACCACCCCGCCGACCACGGCTCCGCCCACCACGCCGCCGCCGACCACCCCGCCGCCCACCACGACCCCGCCGGGCGGCAAGAAGGTCGTCGGCTACTTCGCCGAGTGGGGCGTCTACGGCCGCAACTACCACGTCAAGAACATCCACACCAGCGGCTCGGCCGCCAAGCTGACCCACATCCTGTACGCCTTCGGCAACACCACCGGCGGTCGCTGCACCATCGGTGACAGCTACGCCGACTACGACAAGGCGTACACCGCGGCGGACAGCGTGGACGGCGTCGCCGACACCTGGGACCAGCCGCTGCGCGGCAGCTTCAACCAGCTGCGCAAGCTCAAGAAGATGTACCCGCACCTGAAGGTGATCTGGTCCTTCGGCGGCTGGACCTGGTCCGGTGGCTTCACCCAGGCCGCGCAGAACCCGGCCGCCTTCGCCAACAGCTGCCACAGCCTGGTGGAGGACCCGCGCTGGGCGGACGTCTTCGACGGCATCGACGTCGACTGGGAGTACCCCAACGCCTGCGGTCTCTCCTGCGACGCCAGCGGCCCGAACGCGTTCAAGAACGTGGTCAGCGCGCTGCGGACGAAGTTCGGCTCGTCGGCGCTGGTCACCGCGGCGATCACCGCGGACGGCAGCAACGGCGGCAAGATCGACGCCACCGACTACGCGGGCGCCGCGCCGTACCTCAACTGGATCATGCCGATGACGTACGACTACTTCGGCGCCTTCAACGCGCAGGGCCCCACCGCCCCGCACTCGCCGCTCTACTCCTACGCCGGCATCCCGCAGCAGGGCTTCTGGTCCGACGCGGCGATCCAGAAGCTCAAGAGCAAGGGCATCCCGTCCAGCAAGCTGCTGCTCGGCATCGGCTTCTACGGCCGGGGCTGGACCGGGGTCACCCAGACCGCCCCGGGCGGCACGGCCACCGGCCCGGCGCCGGGCACCTACGAGCAGGGCATCGAGGACTACAAGGTCCTCAAGAACACCTGCCCGGCCACCGGCACCATCGCGGGCACGGCGTACGCCAAGTGCGGCAGCAACTGGTGGAGCTACGACACCCCGTCCACCATCAACGGCAAGATGACGTACGCGAAGAACCAGGGCCTCGGTGGCGCCTTCTTCTGGGAGCTCTCCGGTGACACCGGCAACGGCGAGCTCATCGGCGCCATCAAGGGCGGTCTCGGCTGAGCCGAGGGCCGACGCACCACCCACACGGCGGGGAGGGACCACGCACCGGTCCCTCCCCGCCCGGCGTGCGGGTGGGCGCCACTCCGGTCAACCCGTCGCCCGGTCGCGGTGCTCGGCGGGGGAGAGCCCGTACGCCGCCCGGAACGCCCGGCTGAAGTGGGCCGGGTCGCGGAAGCCCCAGCGGCGGGCGACCTCCTGCACCGGCAGCCGCCCCAGGCGGGGATCGGCGAGGTCCCGGAAGCAGCGCTCCAGCCGTCGGGTGCGGATCAGGGCCGCGACCGTGGTCGGCGCGCCCTCGAAGAGCCGGTGCAGCGACCGCACCGAGATGTGGTGCGCCGCGGCCACGGTCGCCGGGCTGAGCGACGGGTCGTCGAGGTGCCGGCGCACGAACGCCTCGACGCGCGTACGCAGACCCGTGGCCCGGACCTCGGCGGGCAGGTCGTCCTCGGCGTTCAGGCGGTTGGCGAGCGTGCCGGCGATCAGGTCCAGGGCGATGGTGTCGAGCCGGGCCGCGTCGGTACCGGCGTACTGCTCGGGGTGCTCGACGACGTGGCGGAGGAACTGGGCCAGCAGCAGCCCCATCCCCTCGCCCGACGGGATGTCCGCGGCCAGCAGTTCCGCGACCCGCCCGGCGGGGATCGGCAGCGCGGCGTGCGGCACCAGCGCGGTCACGGTGTACAGCGGCCCGTCGGAGGGCACGTCGGGCCGGTGCGACGACCCGTGCGGGCGGACGGTGTCGACGAGCGCGAAGGCGTGCGGGTGGAGCGCGCCCTGGCGCTGCCCCTGCGTCACCGCGCCGCGCCCGGAGAGGGGGAGGGCCAGCTGGTACAGCTCGGGATCGCTGCTGCGGATCATCGTCGGCGTGCGGCGCAGGTCCAGCGACGGGTACCGCCAGGCGGAGAGCTTGACCACGCCGAGGTCGACCACCCGCGCCGAGGCGGTGAAATCAGCGGCGTGAGCGCTGCTGATGCGCGCGGCGACGGACTCCCGGGCGACCAGGTCGTGCCAGAAACCGAACCGCTCGGCCGGCGGAAGGTGGGCGGTGTCGATCGATCCCACGACGAGAATGTCCCGTCACCTCCCGCGCACCGACCGACGGGCTCCCCACCCGTCCGGACCAGACTATCGGTCGCTCGACAGGGGGTCGGACCAGGCGGCGGCCCGAGGCGTCGGGCGCGACGGAGCGCCATGCGGGGCCGTCGATGTGACAGACTCCCCGCTCAACGGGCTCGATGTCCATGGCGACGGAGGTGACGATGCGCGCGACGCACCGGAGGCTGGCGGCGGGTGCCCTTGTGCTCGCGACCGTGCCGTCCGCCCTGATTGGCTGCGGATTCGGCGGGGACGACAACCCGGCGGAGAAGCCCGGCCGGGCGCCGGCGGAGGAGGCGGCCGCGAAGTCGCGGGAGCGGGTGCAGGCCTACCTCGACGCGATGACCGCCAAGGACGTCGCCGCCGGGCGCAGCCAGCTCTGCGCCCCCCTCCAGGCGAGCTTCGACGCCGCCGCGACCGGCCCGAACGGCGACTTCGCCGACCACTTCCAGGTGCCGCAGGCCGAGATCACCGACATCCGCTCCGGCCCCCGGGGGCAGGAGGTCAGCGCCTCCGTGTCGGTCACCGCCGCTTCCGGCCGGATCACCCGGGCGCTGCTGTTCACCGTCACCCGCGACGGCGCCGACTGGTGCATCGCCGCCGAGGCGCCCGGCGCGAACACTCCGGCCCCGTCCGCCACACCCTGACCTGGGCTCCGGTGAGTGATCTCTCACCAGCCGGAACGGTCCCCCTCGGCCGTCCGCCGCGCCGACGGTCGCCGTACGCTTTCTGTCATGCGCCATGAGTGGCATCAGCTGAGCCATCCCGCGGTGGGCAGCCCGGGCCTGCAGACCAGCCGTCCGACCGTCGACTCCGCCGAGGACGCCGCCCTCGGGCTGGACCGCTGGCGTGATCTGCCCCGCACGCAGATCCCGCCGTGGCCGGACCAGGCCCAGGTCGCCGAGGTCTGCAAGGTGCTCGACACGGTGCCCTCGGTGGTGGCGCCCTACGAGGTCGACCAGCTGCGTCAGCGCCTCGCGCTGGTATGCGAGGGCAAGGCGTTCCTGCTCCAGGGCGGCGACTGCGCCGAGACCTTCGCCGACAACACCGAGAGCCACCTGCTGGCCAACGCCCGCACCCTGCTGCAAATGGCGATCGTGCTCACCTACGGCGCGTCCCTGCCGGTGGTCAAGGTCGCCCGGGTCGCCGGGCAGTACACCAAGCCCCGGTCGCTGCCGACCGACGCGCGGGGCCTGCCGGCCTACCGCGGCGACATGATCAACGGGCTGGAGGCCACGCCGCAGGCGCGGATCGCCGACCCGCAGCGCATGATCCGGGCGTACGCGAACTCGGCCGCCGCGATGAACATGCTCCGCGCCTACCTCGCCGGCGGCCTGGCCGACCTGCACGCCGTGCACGACTGGAACAAGGGCTTCGTCCGCAACTCCCCGGCCGGCGAACGCTACGAGGCGATCGCCCGGGAGATCGACCGGGCGCTGGCCTTCATCCGCGCCTGCGGGATGACCGACGACGAGGCGCTGCGCACCGTCACCCTCTACTGCTCCCACGAGGCCCTCGCCCTGGAGTACGACCGGGCGCTCACCCGGGTCTCCGACCGCCGGGCGTACGGCCTGTCCGGGCACTTCCTCTGGATCGGCGAGCGCACCCGGCAGATCGACGGCGCGCACATCGACTTCATCTCCCGCATCGCCAACCCCATCGGGGTCAAGCTCGGCCCCACCACCACGCCGGACGAGGCGATCGAGCTCTGCGAGAAGCTCAACCCGGAGAACATCCCCGGCCGGCTCACGCTCATCAGCCGAATGGGCAACCACAAGGTCCGCGACGCCCTGCCGCCGATCGTCGCCAAGGTCACCGCCGCCGGCGCCAAGGTGGTCTGGCAGTGCGACCCGATGCACGGCAACACCCACGAGTCGTCCAACGGCTACAAGACCCGGCACTTCGACCGCATCGTCGACGAGGTGCTGGGCTACTTCGAGGTGCACCGGGGCCTGGAGACCCACCCCGGTGGCCTGCACGTCGAACTGACCGGCGAGGACGTCACCGAGTGCCTCGGCGGCGCCCAGGGCATCGAGGACCTCGACCTGCCCGACCGGTACGAAACCGCCTGTGACCCGCGACTGAACACCCAGCAGTCGTTGGAGCTGGCCTTCCTGGTGGCGGAGATGCTCCGTGGCTGACGCGAGGAGTGAGCTTGCGAGCCCCGCAATCGGCAGCCGAAAGGACGATCGTGGCTGACATGTTCGTGGACCTCCGGTCCGACACGGTCACCCGGCCCACGGCCGGTATGCGGGAGGCGATGGCCACCGCCGAGGTGGGTGACGACGTCTACGGCGAGGACCCGACCGTCAACGCGCTGGAGGCCGAGGTCGCCGCGCTGTTCGGGCACGAGGCGGCGCTGTTCGCGCCGACCGGGTCGATGGCCAACCAGATCGCCCTGCAACTGGTGGTGCCGCCCGCCAACGAGCTGCTCTGCGACGCCGACGCGCACGTGGTCACGTACGAGATCGGGGCGGCGGCCGCGTACGGCGGCATCTCCTCGCGGACGTGGCCGGCGGTCGGCGCGGAGCTCGACCCGGACGCGGTCGCCGCGATGATCCGCCCCGACGGCTACTGGGCGGTGCCCACCCGGGCGATCGCCGTGGAGCAGACCCACAACCGCGGCGGCGGCGGGGTGATCCCGCTGGCCACCCTGCGGGAGCTGCGCCGGGTCGCCGACGCCGCCCAGGTCGCGCTGCACTGCGACGGTGCCCGGATCTGGCACGCGCACGTCGCCGACGGCGTGCCGCTGGCGGAGTACGGCGCGCTCTTCGACACCCTGTCGGTCTGCCTCTCCAAGGGGCTCGGCGCACCGGTCGGCTCGCTGGTCGTCGGCAGCGCCGAGAAGATCGAGCGGGCCCGGTTCATCCGCAAGCGGATGGGAGGCGGGATGCGCCAGGCCGGCATCCTGGCCGCCGCCGGCCGGTACGCCCTGGCCCACCACGTCGACCGGCTCGCCGCCGACCACGCCAAGGCGGCCCGGCTCGCCGAGGCGATCGCTCCCTTCGGCGTGCTGGCCACCGCGGTGCGCACCAACCTGGTGCCGCTGGACCTGACCAAGGCGCCGCTGGACGCGCACGCCCTGGCCGGCGCGGCGCGCGCGGAGGGTGTCCTGGTCTCGGTGCTCGGCCCCCGTACCGCCCGGCTGGTCACCCACATGGACGTCGACGACGCCGGCGTCGACCGCGCGATCGAGGCGCTCACCCGCATCCTCCGCGCCTGACCACCCCCACGGCCCCCGCACGGCCCCGCGCCGTCCCGGCTGGTTTCGACGGGTTGATCAAGAAGTTTTGGTCATTCCGGAGGCGGATTTCGGACGCAAACCCCTTGGTCAACACGGGTCGGGCCGGGCCGCGTGAAGGCCGAGCCCGTGGAGGCCGGGCCCGCGTCGAGGCCGGGCCGGGTGAAGGGGTGCCGGGGCGGGCCCGGGGTGGGGTGCCTCAGGGGTGGAGGCGCTTGAGGGCGGCGATGTCGGCGGCGTGGCCGACGTGCTTCTCGGTCGGGGTCTCCACGACGATCGGGACGCCGGCGGTGGCGGGATGCGCCATCAGCTCGGCGAACGCCGGCTCGCCGAGCGTGCCCTTGCCGATGTTCTCGTGGCGGTCGCGGGTGGAGCCGCAGAGGTCCTTCGAGTCGTTGGCGTGCACCAGCCGCAGCCGGTCGGGCCCGACCGTCGCCACCAGCGTGTCCAGCGTGGCGGTCATCCCGCCCTCGGCGGCCACGTCGTGCCCGGCGGCCCAGGCGTGGCAGGTGTCGAAGCAGACCCCGAGCCAGGGATGCCGTTCCACCGCGTCGAGGTAGGGCCCGAGCTGCTCCATCCGGGAGGCGAGCGACCGGCCGCCCCCCGCGCTCGGCTCGACCAGCAGCCGCGGCCCACCCGTGGCCGCCGCCTCGTCGAGCAGCGGCAGCAGCGTCTCGCGGACCTGTCGCAGGGCGGCCTCGGCGTGCCCCTGGTCGACCGCGCTGCCGGCGTGGAAGACCACCCCCTCGGCCCCGATGGCCCGGCCCCGGCGCAGCGCGTGCGCCAGCGTCTCCGCCGACCGCTCGACGGTGTTCGCCGTGGGGGAGCCGAGGTTGACCAGCAGCGACGCGTGGATGAAGACCGGCACACCCCGCTCGGCGCAGCCGTCGCGGAAGAGCACGTCCTGCGCCGGGTCGCCGGCCGGCAGCGCCCAGCCCCGCGAGTTGGAGACGTAGACCTGCACGACCTGGGAGCCGGCCGCGTCGGCGTACGGCAGGGCCGCCCGGGCCAGCCCACCGGAGGTGGGGGTGTGCGAGCCGACCGGCCTGTGGTGCGCCGTCATCGCTACAGACACCCGATGGTGACCTGGGTGCCCGGGGGAACCTGGGTGTTCTCCTGCGGGGTCTGGAACCGGGCGACCGCGTTCGGGTTGAACTGGATCGCCACCGGGAAGCCCTGGCTCTCCAACACCTGCTTGGCCTGCTGGCACGGCAGGTCGACGACCCGGGGCACCGCCACCAGCGGCGGGCCCTTGCTGACCTCAAGGGTGACCTTCGCGCCCTTCTCCACCCCGGCGCCGTCGGCGGGGCTCTGCCCGAGGACGGTGTCCCGGGGCTTGTCGGAGTCCTTGTAGGTGGGCGGGTCGACCAGAGTGAGGCCCAGCTGGGCCAGGATCCCCCGGGCGTCGTTCAGGCTCTTGCCCACGAGGTTCGGCACCGAGATCGGGGCCTTGCCCTTGCTCAGCACGACGGTGATCTTGTCGCCCGGCTTCGCCTCGGCCCCCGCCTTGGGGTTGGTGTCCACCACCACGCCCGCCGGCAGGTTGTCGTCGTAGCGCGCGGCGCCCTTGGCCACCACGAGCTTCACGTTCAGCAGGTCCGCCTCGGCCAGCTCGAACTCCTTGCCCACCACGTCCGGCACCTGGAACCGTTCCGGGCCCAGCGACAGGGTGAGCGTGATCGTGCCGCCCTTGACGATCCGGGTGGCGGAGACCGGGTCCTGCGCCAGGACGCCGTCCTTGGGGACCTTCTCGTCGTGCCGCGGCGCGGCGTAGTCGAGGGTGAAGCCGGCACGGGCGGCCCGCGCCTCCGCGTCGGCCTGGGTCAGGCTCACCAGCTCCGGTGCGACCGTGTAGCGGCCCACCCCGACCCACCAGCCGCCGATCGCGGCCACCAGGCCGAGCACCACCACCGCCGCGGCGACCGCCATCCGGCCCCGGGGGTCGCCCATCACCCGGGTGCGCAGCGCGGCCAGCCGGGACCACAGGTCGTCGCCCTCCTCCGGCGCGGCGCGTCGGCGGCCCGTCCGGGGGCCGCTCCCGTCGGGCAGCCGGGCCCAGGTCGGCCGCTCGGCCGGCCGGACGGCCGCG
>NZ_JAMOKF010000186.1 GCF_023656545.1 Micromonospora phytophila
GTCGCGCGCGTGCTCGCGGTCGAACCCGAGCCCCGGCTGCGCGCGGCGGCGCGGGAGGCCGCGGCCGGGGCCCCGGTGCCGGTGGAGGTCGTCAACGGGCTCGCCGAGGCGCTGCCGGCACCCGACGGGGACGCCGACGCGGTGGTGCTCTCCCTGGTGCTCTGCTCGGTCGCCGACCAGGCCGCCGCGCTGGGCGAGGCCCGTCGGGTGCTGCGGCCGGGCGGCCAGCTGCGCTTCTTCGAGCACGTACGCGCGGCGACCCCCGGCCTGCGCCGGGCCCAGCGGCTGGTCGACGCGACCCTCTGGCCCCTGCTCTGCGGCGGCTGCCACACCGGGCGGGACACCGTCGCCGCCATCCGCGCCGCCGGCTTCACGGTCACCGACCTGGCCGGCTTCCGCTTCCCCGACACCAGCGTTTCGCTCCCCGCCACCCCGCACGTCCTCGGCGCCGCAACCCGCCCCTGAACCCCGCCCCCGCGAGCCCGGAAGCTGTCGGGGCTGTCAGAGATCGACAAGCCGCGACAGTGCCTGACTCGACGTGGGCGGGGGAGCGGGAGAGGCGGGGGGTCAGGAGGTGGTGATGGAGCCGTCGGGGGCGCGGGTGCAGGTCACCGCCCGGGCGGCGGTGGTGGCGGCGCCGGTGAGGCACTGACCGAGCACCTGGTGGCCGGCGGCGTTCGGGTGCCAGGACTCCTGGCAGGTCTGGAAGTAGGTCACGCAGGTGTTCGCGATCCGCTGGACGGCGATCTTGTCGTAGCCGGAGAGGTCGGTGACGAAGACACCGTTCGGGTTGTCCTGGAGGCGGATCGGGGTGGCCAGCGTCCCGGTGGGGCTGGTCGCCGACTCGCAGAGCCGGGCCCCGTCGAAGGCCCGCTGCACGTTGAGGTGGACCAGGTCCGCGCCGGGGAACTCGGCGGCCAGGGTGTCCCGGGTGGACCTGACCAGCGTGCCCAGGCCCTGCGAGAAGCGGTGCCCCGGCAGCAGGCTGGCCCGGTGGATCGGGCAGCCGCCGGCGTACCGCTCGGCGCCCAGCGCCCGGAACTTGTCCCGGGTGTCGTCCCGGCTGTCCTCGGTGTGGAACTTCGGGTCGAGGTCGAACGGCAGCGGGTTGGTGTAGTCCTGGAACACGACCCGGTGCTGGCCGTCCGCGTCGATCTGGCCCAGGGTGGTGAGGATCTGGCGTACGGCCGTGGTGGTCTCCGCGGTCGCGGCGCTGAACTGCGCGGCGGTGGCCAGGTCGGCGTCGGTGCAGGGCTCCTGCGGCACCGGCCCGTTCAGGTAGGCCCAGAACTCCCACCAGCCCGTCCAGGCGTCGGCGATGAACCGGTTGGCGCACTTCTCCGCGACGTTGCCGAAGGTGAACGAGCTGTTGTTCGAGCCGAGCCCGATCAGCACCAGGTCGATGTCGTGGCTCTGCCCGACCGCGCGGAGCTGGTCGAGCTGCGCGGCGACCTGACGGCCCTTGGTCCGCGCCGACGAGGCGGCGGCGATGTCGTGGGGCTGGCCGCCGGAGCAGGCCAGGTTGAACCGGTCCTGGATGCCCGGCAGGCTGGCCCGGTGCAGTGAGGCGTTCGCCGAGCGGTGGCAGAAGAACGCGTTGCTGTTGGGCGCCGTCCAGCCGGGGAAGCCCTGCGCAACCCCGTTGACGTCGGTGACCGGGGTGTACGCCCCGGCGCCCTCGCCGCTGATGAAGCTGTCCCCGAGCGCCACGGCGGCGGTCGGCAGCGCCGCCGCGGCCGGGGCGGGCAGGCCGACGGCGGTCGAGAGCGTGGCGGTGGCGACGGTGAGCGCCGCCGCGAGAGCGGTACGACGGAACCTCGACATGGTCCCCCCATCTGTCCATCGAAATATGAAAGATCCTCCGAGACCGCGATCAGATCACCCTCCGACGACGAACGTCAATGGCCCGTAACAGCATCGTTCGATGGATGACACACCGGCCCGGCGCGCCGCCCCGTGCGCGCCGCGTCCGGTCGCCCGGCCGGACGGTACGGTCCGGTGGATCATGTCGGGGTGGGGCCGGCGCCGGAACCTGTCTGGTTACTCACGATCGGGGACCCCCGCTCGCGGCGGGTCGCGCGGGTGTTCACGGGGTTGTCGGGGCGTCCGGCTAGGCTCGCTCCGGCGCGCCGCACCGGCCGATGTCCGTCGGTGAGCGGCACCACACCGCCCGAGACCTGGGAGTACGACCAGTTGACCGCAGAGCCTGACACCCTGTACGGGGCCGACGACCTCACGCACCTCGAGGGGCTGGACGCCGTCCGCAAGCGGCCCGGCATGTACATCGGCTCCACCGACAGCCGTGGCGTGGGTCACCTCGTCAACGAGATCCTCGACAACTCCACCGACGAGGGTGTCGCCGGTCACGCGACGAAGGTCGAGGTGACGCTGCACGCCGACGGCTCGGTCCAGGTCGACGACGACGGCCGCGGCATCCCCACCGACGTGCACGCCAAGTCCGGCATCTCCGGCGTCGAGCTGGTGCTCACCCGGCTGCACGCCGGCGGCAAGTTCGGCGGCTCGGGTTACAAGACCTCCGGCGGCCTGCACGGCGTGGGCGCCTCGGCGGTCAACGCGCTGTCCCGCCGGTTCGACGTGACCGTCCGGCGCGCCGGCAAGGTGCACGCGATGTCGTTCCGGCACGGCGTGCCGGGGATCTTCGACGGCGACGGCCCGGAGGCCCGCTTCACCGCCGGACCGAGTCTTCAGATCGTCGGCGCGATGAAGCGCGGCCAGCGCACCGGCACCTCGATCCGCTACTGGCACGACATCCGCTACTTCGAGACGGGCGCGACGCTGGACGCCGACGCCGTCCGGATGAAGCTGCGCAACACCGCCTTCCTGGTGCCCGGCGTGAGCTACCTGCTGCGCGACCACACCGGCGAGGAGCCGACCGAGGAGCGTTTCCACTACCCCAACGGCCTGACCGACATGGTGGAGTTCCTCGCCCCGGCCGGTGACCGGCCAGTCTCCGGCATGCTGCTGGTCAACGGCGAGGGCACCTACCGGGAGAACGCCGCCGACGCCAACGGCGTCATGCAGTCCAACGTGCAGCGCCGCGCCGAGGTCGAGGTGGCCTTCCGCTGGGGCACCGGCTACGAGCGCACCGTGGAGTGCTTCACCAACACGATCCGCAACGCGCACGGCGGCACCCACCGCAAGGGCTTCGAGCGGGCCCTGACGCGTACCCTCGCCGACGCGGTGCGCAACACCCGCGGCCTGCTCAAGGCCAAGGAGGACCCGCCCACCCTGGACGACGTCCTGGAGGGCATGACCGCCGTGGTGCACGTGCGGATCCCGGAGCCGCAGTTCACCTCGCAGACCAAGGACGAGCTCTCCACCGCCGGCATCACCAAGGTGATCCAGGCGTTGGTCGAGCAGCACCTGAAGGCGTGGCTCGACGACCGTCGCACCAAGGCGGAAGCCCGGACGGTGCTCCAGAAGATCGTCGACGCGGCCCGGGTGCGGCTGACCCAGAAGCAGCAGAAGGACGCCGCGCGCCGCAAGACCGCCCTGGAGGGCGCGTCGATGCCGGCGAAGCTGGTCGACTGCCGCGCCGCAGGCATCGACAGAAGTGAATTGTTTATCGTGGAAGGCGACAGCGCCCTCGGGACAGGTCGTCTCGCCCGGTCCTCCGAGTACCAGGCGCTGCTGCCGATCCGGGGCAAGATCCTCAACGTGCAGAAGGCCAACCTCCAGCAGGTGCTGGACAACGCCGAGTGCGCCGCGATCGTGCAGGTGCTCGGCGCCGGGTCGGGGCGCACGTTCGACCTCTCCGCCCTGCGCTACGGCCGCGTGCTGATCATGGCCGACGCCGACGTGGACGGCGCGCACATCCGGACGTTGCTGATCACGCTCTTCGCCCGCTACATGCGCCCGCTGATCGAGGCCGGCCGGCTCTACGCCGCCATGCCACCCCTGCACAAGATCACCACCAGGGGGCGCAACCCGCAGACGATCTACACCTACACCCAGGCCGAGATGGAGGCGACGGTCCGCAAGCTGGAGAAGGCCGGCAAGCAGATCGTCACCCCGATCCCGCGGTTCAAGGGCCTCGGCGAGATGGACGCCGACGAGTTGTGGGAGACAACGATGAACCCGGCCACCCGGGCGGTCCGCCGGATCACCATCGACGACGTCGACGCCGCCGAGCGGATCCTCGAACTGCTGATGGGGGAAAAGGTCGAGCCCCGCCGCAACTGGCTGATCGACTCCGCCGACCGGGTCGACCGCGAGGCGATCGACGCATGACCCCGCTCACCGCGTACGCGGAAGGAAGCTGAACGATGGCACGCCGCAAGGACGACCGCGCCAAGGT
This sequence comes from Micromonospora phytophila, assembly GCF_023656545.1. Classification (GTDB taxonomy): domain Bacteria; phylum Actinomycetota; class Actinomycetes; order Mycobacteriales; family Micromonosporaceae; genus Micromonospora; species Micromonospora phytophila. The sequence continues at coordinate 4,319 of NZ_JAMOKF010000186.1, forward strand.
GGACCTGTCCGCCTTCGACCAGGCCGGCGCGCGGGTCTTCGACAACCCGCTGGTCACCGAGGTCTCCGACTCCTACCTGGAGTACGCCTTCTCGGTCATCCACTCCCGGGCCCTGCCCGACGCCCGCGACGGCCTCAAGCCCGTGCACCGGCGCATCCTTTGGTCGATGTACGAGCAGGGCTACCGCCCCGACCGCGCGCATGTGAAGTCCGCCCGCATCGTCGGTGACTGCTTCGTAGCGGGAACCCTCGTGTCGACGCCGAGCGGCCTACGCCCGATCGAGGATGTCGAGATCGGCGACCGGGTGCTGGACGGGGACGGTGTTCCCGTGCCGGTGACCGCGGTGTACCGGAACCTGGAGTCCGAGCTCGTCCAGATCACCTGGAGCAATGGTCACAGGATGGTGGTGACGCCCGGGCAGCGGTTCCGCGTCGTGGGTGAGGACTTCTCCGTTCGGTGGGTCGAGGCCCGCGATCTGTCGGGGCACCTGACCATCGCGTACGGGAACCGTCGTCGCGAGGCTCTCGCGAGCGGCGACGATGTCTACGGCTATGTGCGCGGGCTCGTGGTGGCTGAAGGCTTCGCCGTGGACCGGTCCCGCGAGGCAGACGGCCGGGTACGCCTGCACATGTGCGACGTCGAGCCTCTCGACGTCGCCCACGGCTGGGCCATCGGGAGCGGATTGAACGTCTCCAGAGGCAAACGTGAGGCGACGAAGCCCCATCATCGCGACCAGCACATACTCACCTTCAGCCGACACGATGGGCTGCTGGAGGCCGGCCTGCCGCGCAGCCACGACAAGCGGGTGCCGAGCGACATCCTCGAGGATCGTTCCGCCTGGGCGCCCTTCCTTGCCGGCTTCTTCGACGGCGACGGATACATCCGTAAGAGGTTCCGAGAGATCGTCTTCGTGAGTACCAGCGAGGTGCTGGTGCGACAGGTCTACTCCATGCTGGCCGACCTAGGTGTGCATGGGCATCACTGGAACAGCACCGGGAGGTCTGGTCACCGCACGCTCCTCGGTCTGTCAGTCACCGGCCGCGACGCCGCCGTTCTCGCCGGGATGCTCCTGCCCTGGGTGCGCATCGGCTACAAGAGCGACGGCCTTCAGCGAGTTTCCGAGATCGGCTACCAGTACGGCGGCAAGCAGGGCAACGACCGTTTGCCGTGCCGCGCCGTGATGCAGGAGTTCACGGCCGCTCACCAGGGCGGCGGATGGTTCCGGGACCAGGATGGCAATGCCTTCCGGGAGTCGCTGTCAGGTGCCGGAACGATGGTCCGTTACGGCAGGGACCGTAACGGTGTGCCTTTGGCCGAGCGGTCGTTTCCCCTCTGGCGCGCCGAGCGTGACGGCTGGATTCGCAAGCTTCGTCGCATAGGTTCCCCGTTGGCTGGTCGCCTCGAAGCACTTGCCGGCCGTTCCTTCTTGCGAGTCGTCGCGGTCGAGGCCGTAGCGCCGGCCGTCACGTACGACATCCAGGTCGGCTCCGAGGAGCACGCCTTCGTTGCCGAAGGCTTTGTCGTCCACAACTGCATGGGCAAGTACCACCCGCACGGCGACACCGCGATCTACGACGCGATGGTCCGGCTGGCCCAGGACTTCTCGCTCAACGTCCCACTGATCGACGGCCATGGTAACTTCGGGTCCCCGGACGATGGACCGGCGGCGGCGAGATACACGGAAGCGCGGATGTCCCGCGAGGCCATGCTGCTCGTCGGCGAGCTGGGCGAGGACACCGTCGACGTCGAGCCCAACTACGACGGCTCGCTGACCCAGCCGACCGTGCTGCCCGCGGCCTTCCCCAACCTGCTGGTCAACGGCGCGTCCGGGATCGCGGTGGGCATGGCGACCAACATGATCCCGCACAACCTGGGCGAGGTCGTCCAGGCGGCTCGCTGGCTGATCAACCACCCGGAGGCCACGCTCGACAGGCTGATGGAGTTCGTCCCCGGCCCGGACCTGCCCACCGGCGGTCTGCTGCTCGGCCTCGACGAGGTGCGTCGGGCGTACGAGACCGGGCGGGGCGTGGTCCGGATGCGCGGCAAGGTGGAGATCGGCCCGGTGCAGGGCAGCCGCGGCCGGCAGGCGATCACCGTGGTCGAGCTGCCCTACGGCGTGGGCGCCGAGAAGGTCATCGCGGCGATCACCAACGAGGTCAACAAGACCAAGCGGCTGACCGGCATCGCGGACGTCAAGGATCTCACCGACCGGGAGAGCGGCACCCGCCTGGTCATCGAGTGCAAGGTGGGGGTCAACCCGCAGGCGCTGCTGGCCGACCTCTACCGGCTCACCCCGCTGGAGCAGTCGTTCGGCGTGAACAACCTGGTGCTCGTCGACGGCCAGCCGCAGACGCTCGGGTTGAAGACGCTGCTGGAGGTCTTCCTGGCCCACCGCTACGAGGTGGTGACCCGCCGCACCGTGTACCGGCGCCGTAAGCGCGAGGAGCGGCTGCACCTGGTTGACGGCCTGCTGATCGCCCTGCTCGACATCGACAAGGTGGTCAAGCTGATCCGGGCCAGCGACGACGCCCAGGCCGCCAAGGACGGCCTGATGCGCCAGTTCGGCCTGTCCGACATCCAGGCCACCTACATCCTGGACACCCCGCTGCGCCGGCTGACGAAGTACGACCGGATCGAGCTGGAGGCCGAGCAGGAGAAGCTCCGCAGGGAGATCGCCGAGCTCTCCACCATCCTCGACGACGAGAAGGTGCTCAAGAAGGTCGTCTCCGACGAGCTGGCGTCGGTGGTCAAGCAGTTCGGCACCCCGCGCCGCACCACGCTCGTCGACGGCGACCTCAAGGAGGTGCTGGCCGCGTCCGCGCCGGCCGGCCCGCTGGAGGTCGCCGACGACCCGTGTCAGGTGATTCTCTCCGCCACCGGGCTGGTCGCCCGGACCGCGGCCGAGTCGGAGGAGGCCTCCGAGGGGCGCCGACGGCACGGCCGGGTCAAGCACGACGCCGTACGCGCGGTCGTCCACTCCACCGCCCGGGGCCGGGTGCTCCTGGTGACCAGCGCCGGTCGGGCCTTCAAGGTCGACGTGCTGCCGTTGCCGGTGCTGCCCGAGCAGGCCGGCACGGTGTCGCTGCGTGGCGGGATGTCCGCCGCCGAGTTGGTGCCGCTTGAGCCGGGGGAGACGGTGATCGGCCTGGCGCCGCTCGGGCCGACGGCCGAGGGCTCCCCGGGGCTGGCGCTGGGCACCCGGCAGGGCGTGGTCAAGGTCTGCGCGCCGGAGTGGCCTGTCCGCTCGGACGAGTTCGAGGTGATCAGCCTGCGCGACGGCGACCAGGTGGTCGGGGCGACCTGGCTCGCCGACGGGACCGAGGCGCTCACCTTCATCACCTCTGAGGCGTCGCTGCTGCGCTTCCCCGCCGGCCTGGTCCGCCCGCAGGGCGTCAAGGGTGGCGGCATGGCCGGCATCAGTGTGCCCGAGCAGGCCCGGGTGGTCTTCTTCGGCGCGGTCCGCATCGACGACCCGGGGCACGGCGAGCCGATGGTGGTCACCTCCACCGGCGCCACCGTCAAGGTGACGCCGTTCAAGGCGTACCCGGCGAAGGGGCGGGCGACCGGCGGGGTGCGCGCCCAGCGCTTCCTCAAGGGTGAGACCGACGTGGCGGTCGCCTGGGTCGGGCCGCGACCGGTGGCCGCCACCGCGACCGGCGACCCGGTGGAGCTGCCGGCGGAGGACCCGCGCCGCGACGGCTCCGGCTTCGCCGTCATGCTCGGCCCCACCGTCCTCGGCCACCAGGTCGAACGCGACTGACCGCCCCCGGAGTGTCGTTGATCATGAGGTTGACGGGTCGGATCCCATCTCGCCCCGCTAACCTCATGATCAACGCTTCCGGTTGAGGCCGGGCACGGTCGTCGGTGGCGCAACCGGTCTATAGTGGTGGCGGTCTGTCGCCGTCGATGGCTTGTGTGCGCCGCTAAGCACACCTTTGATGCTTGATCTGCACCACGGCGGAGTCGCCGCAGCGGCGTGAGCGCCGCCATCCGGGTCCGGCCGCGCCGCGAGCTACGCGCCACCCGCCGTCCCCGCCCACACCGCTGCTGGGGCCACCTCGTCGCCGCCCCGCTCTGGCCGATGCACGGAGCCAACCTGGGCACGCTGCTGCGCACCTGCGACGCCGTCGGCGCCTGCCTCGCCGTGCCGCCGTTCCGCTGGGTCGACGACGCGGTGGCCCGGGGCAACACCCTGCGCCGGCCGGGTTGCGTGCACCGGGTCGGCAGCCCGCTGCGCTGGCTGGCCGCCGAACGGGCCGCCGGCAGCCGGATCCTCGGGGTGGAGCTGGCTGACGAGGCGATCCGCCTCGGCGACCTGACCGCCGCGGGCGGTCGCACCATCGTCGTGCTGGGGCACGAGGCCAGCGGCATCCCACCGGAGGCGCTGGACGCCCTGGACGCGGCGGTGGAGATCCCCATGGTCGGCGGCGGGCTCAGCCTGAACGTCGCGGTCGCCGGCTCACTGGTGCTCTACAAACTCGCCGGCCTGCTCTGAACGGCCGCCGGCCATCCGCCCGGTGACGCCGCACGCCTTCGGGAACGGTTCGCGATCTCGCGTCGGCCGTGCCGGCGCGGCTCGGCGTCGGCCGGTCAGGCAACGCCGGCGGGGCGGAACTGGACGCTGACCCGGGGGCCGACCGGCCGGGCGCTCTTCGGGATGGCGTGCTCCCAGGTGCGCTGGCAGGAGCCGCCCATCACGATCAGGTCGCCGTGCCCGAGCGGGAAACGCAGGCTGGCACCGCCCCCGCGCGGGCGAAGCAGCAGCGGCCGGGGCGAGCCGAAGGAGACGATGGCGACCATGGTGTCGGTGTGTGCCGAGCGGCCCAGGGTGTCGCCGTGCCAGGCCACGCTGTCGCGGCCGGTGCGGTAGAGGCACATGCCGGCGGTGACGAACGGCTCGCCCAGTTCCGGGGCGTAGTGCCGGGTCAGCGCCTCGCGCGCGTCGGTGAGCACCGGGTGGGGCAGTTCCCGGCCACCGGCGTACCAGCAGAGCAGGCGAGGCACGTCCACCTCGGCGTCGTACATGGTGCGGCGCTCGGCCCGCCAGGGCACGTCCCGCAGCAGCGTGTCGAGCACCTGGTCGGAGCCGCGCACCCAGCCGGGCAGGTGGTCGACCCAGGCACCCCGGCTGAGCCGGTGCCGGCGCAACTCGCCAGCCAGCGGCCCGAGCGACGGCGCCGCGTCGGTGAGGTCGAGCATCGACGGCTGGTAGGCGGCCTGCGACATGCGACCCACCCTAGCAGCCTCTTCGTACAGGCGTACGACGGTCGGGGTGGCTGGTCGGACGGCGGCGAGCACCCGGGTCGGCGACCCGGGCGCGACCACGTCGACCACTGGCGACGGTGTGGTCCCGCACGTCGGCGGGCTGCTCCGGGCCTTCCGGACGCCCCGCTTCGCGTCCACCGTCGGTCGAGCCGTCCCGGGCCCGGCCGGGTGCGAGCCGGTAGGGTGCCCCGGGTGCGGCCGCACCCGGGCCGCCGTGGACGCCGCCGCCGCGCCGTCCGCCGCCGTGTGCGAGGAGGAGACGTACGTGCTGGTGAACCTGCGAATCGTCGGGGCCCCGGCATGACGAGCACCACCACCGCCGCGCCGGACGTCCGACCGGTGCCCGCGCCCGCCGCCGGCCGGCTGCCCTCGTTGACGGGGCTGCGCTGGATCGCCGCGCTGCTGGTCTTCGGATTCCACGCCGGCACCATGAGGATCGTCGCCGAGCCGGACGCCAAGGCGGTCGTCGACCGGCTGTTCACCCTCGGCCTGTCGGGGGTGCAGTTCTTCTTCATCCTCAGTGGATTCGTCCTGGTCTGGTCCGCCCGGCCGGGCGAGGCCAGGCGCACCTTCCTGCGTCGCCGGCTCGCCAAGATCTACCCGAACCATCTGCTGATGTTCGTGGTGGTGCTGCTGGTCGGCTACCTGCTCGCCGACCCGGTCAACCCGCGGGCGACGCTGGAGAACCTCCTGCTGATCCAGGCCTGGGATCCCACCCCGGGCCACTTCTACAGCGTCAACACGGTGAGCTGGTCGCTCTCCTGCGAGCTGTTCTTCTACCTCTGCCTGCCCTTCGCCCTTCCGACGATCCGCCGGATGAGACCCGCCGTGCTCTGGGCGGTGGTGGCCGCGGTGCCGCTGCTCATCGTCGCGCTCTGGCCGGCCCAGGCCCTGGTGCCGGAGGAGAGCCGGTGGTGGTTCACCCAGATCTTCCCGCCGGTGCGGTCGCTGGAGTTCTGGATGGGTGTCGCCGCGGCCGAGTTGATGCGCCGCGGCCGCTGGCGGGGACCGGGGCTCACCACGGCCAGCGCCGTCTTCCTGGTGACCTGGGCCGTCGCCTACGAGTGGATCCCGGCGGAACTCTGGGCCGGGGTGCTGTCGGTGGCGTACATCCTGGTCATCACGGCGGCGGCGGACGCGGACGTGCGCGGGCTGGCGACACCCTGGCGCAGCCGCCCGATGGTCTGGCTCGGCGAGGTGTCGTTCGCCTTCTACCTGGTGCACGTCTTCGTGATGGTCACCGTGCTCCGGCTGACCGGCCATCACGGGGTGGGGCTGCGCGGCTGGTGGGGACCGGCGGCGGTGCTGGGCTTCCTCGTGGTCAACCTCGTGCTGGCCGGGTTGCTGCACCGCTGGGTGGAGATGCCGATGATGCGCCGGCTCGGGCCGCCCCGCCGGGCCGCCGCCCCACGCCCCCCGCGCCCGTCCGACG
>NZ_JAMOKF010000187.1 GCF_023656545.1 Micromonospora phytophila
CCGCCCGGTTGCGCGTCGCCGGGGTGCGCACCCTCGCCGACCTGGGCTGCGGCCTCGGCGCGGACGCGCTCGCCGCCGCCCGGGCCGGCATCCGGGTGTACGGCGTGGAGGCCGACCCGGTGACCGCCGCGATGGCCGCCGCGAACGCCGAGGCGGCCGGGCTGGCCGAGCAGTTCACCGTGGAGCGCGGCGACGCCACCGCGTTCGACGTGACCCGGGTCGACGGGGTCTTCGTCGACCCGGCGCGGCGGCGGGCCGGGACGGGCCGGCGGATCTTCGACCCGAACGCCTACTCCCCGCCGTGGGACTTCGTCACCGGGCTGGCCGAGCGGGTGCCGAACACCGTGGTGAAGGTGGCCCCCGGCATCGACCACGCGCTGGTCCCGGCGGGCGCCGAGGCGGAGTGGGTGAGCGTGGACGGCGACCTGGTCGAGGCGGCGCTCTGGTGCGGCCGGCTCGCCGAGGTCCCCCGCCGCGCCACCGTGCTGCGCGGCGACACTCCGCACACCCTGACCGGCGCCGGCGACGCGGAGGCGACGGTCGGGCCGGTCCGGCCGTACCTGTACGACCCGGACCCGGCGGTGGTCCGCGCCCACCTGGTCGCCGAGCTGGCCGACGCCCTCGGCGCGACGATCGCCGACCCGAGCATCGCCTACCTCTACGCGGACTCCCCCGCCGCGACCCCGTTCGGCCGCTGCCTGGAGGTCACCGACGTGCTGCCGTTCTCGCTGAAGCGGCTGCGCGCGCTGCTGCGGGAACGCCGGGTGGGGCGGGTGGAGATCCTCAAGCGCGGCTCCGCGCTGGAGCCGGAGAAGCTCCGCCGCGACCTGCGGCTGGCCGGCGACGAACCGGCCAGCCTGGTGCTGACCCGGGTGGCCGGGGCGCCCACCGTGCTGGTCTGCCGGCCGGTTCCGGTGGCCTGACCGGTCCTCGTCGGGCGCGGCGATTCCGGCTGGCCCGAGCGCGGGCGCCGGGTTAGCTTGACGGTCATGGCGGGACAGGGCACTCCGGCGACCGCGCTGCTGGCGAAGCGGAAGATCGCGCACCGCACCCATCCGTACGACGTCGCCCCGGACGCGCCGAACTACGGCGCGCTGGTCGCGGCGGCGTTGGGCGTGCCGCCGGAGCGGCTGTTCAAGTCGCTGGTGACCGAGGTCGACGGGGCGCTCACCGTGGCGGTCGTGCCGGTCGCGGGCGAGCTGGACCTGAAGGCGCTCGCCGCGGCCGTGGGTGGCAAGCGGGCCACGATGGCCGACCGCGCGGTGGCCGAACGCGCCACCGGTTACGTCCGGGGCGGCATCAGTCCGCTCGGTCAGCGCAGACGCCTGCCGACGGTGCTCGACTCCTCCGCCCTCGCCCACGCCACCGTCTACGTCTCGGCCGGCCGCCGGGGCCTCCAGCTGGAACTGGCCCCGCAGGATCTGCTCACCCTCACCCAGGCCGTCACCGCCACCGTCGCGACCCGCTGAGGCCCACCGCCCCTCCGCCGCCCCGCCCTCCCGGCGGCGCTCCACCGAGCCGCCCGTCCCCCACCGGTGGACCCCTCCGCCGCAGTGCCCGGGCCGCCGGTGGGCGCCTCGCCGCAGCCCCGAGCCCCCTGCCGGTGGGCGCTCCGCCGCAGCCCCCGGCCCTGCTGCCGGGCGCTCCACGCACCCGATGCGGAGAGCGCTTCCCCGAAAGGTGGCGGACGGGTGTCGGGCACGTTGCTGAATTGTTACTGCCGCCAACAAACTCGTGACCTCGGCACTCTTGTGCGGGGTACGTGACGCGGAATACGTTGCCGGACACAACAAAAGAACACCATCCCCCACCCCCGAAAGGACCCTGCAGATGCGCAAGGGCTTCCTCGCCATCGCCGCCGTGGGCCTCCTGGCCACCGGCAGCATGGCCGCCTGCGGCGACGAGTCCGGCTCCGGCGACCAGGCCGGCTCCGAACGGACCCCGAAGATCGGCGTGATCCTCCCGGACAGCAAGTCCTCCGCCCGCTGGGAGGGCGCGGACCGCAAGTTCCTGGAGGAGGCGTTCAAGGCCGCCGGCGTGCAGTACGACATCCAGAACGCCCAGGGCGACAAGTCCCAGTTCTCCACCATCGCCGACCAGATGATCACCAACGGCGCCACCGCGCTGATGATCGTCAACCTGGACTCGGGCACCGGCAAGGCCGTGCTGGAGAAGGCGAAGTCCCAGGGCGTCGCGACGATCGACTACGACCGGCTCACGCTGGGCGGCAACGCCGAGTACTACGTCAGCTTCGACAACGAGGCCGTCGGCAAGCTCCAGGGCGAGGGCCTGAGCAAGTGCCTCACCGACAAGGCCGCCAAGAGCCCGGTCGTGGCCTACCTCAACGGCTCCCCGACCGACAACAACGCCACCCTGTTCAAGAACGGGTACGACTCGGTGCTCAAGCCGAAGTTCGACTCGAAGGAGTACGTGAAGGGCCCGGACCAGGCCGTTCCGGACTGGGACAACGCGCAGGCCGGCGTCATCTTCGAGCAGATGCTCACCCAGACCAAGGGCAAGATCGACGGCTTGCTCGCCGCCAACGACGGCCTGGGCAACGCCGCCATCTCGGTGCTGAAGAAGAACAAGCTCAACGGCAAGGTCCCGGTGACCGGCCAGGACGCCACCCCGCAGGGCCTGCAGAACATCCTCGCCGGTGACCAGTGCATGACCGTCTACAAGGCGATCAAGGAGGAGGCGAAGGCCGCCTCCGACCTGGCCATCGCGCTGGCCAAGGGCGAGCGGAAGAACACCGGCCAGACCGTCAAGGACCCGGAGAGCGGCAAGGACGTCGCCGCCGTTCTGCTCACCCCGAAGGCGATCTACAAGGAGAACGTCAAGGACGTCATCGCGGACGGCTTCGTCACCAAGGACGAGGTCTGCACCGGGGCGTACGTCAAGCTCTGCGCCGACGCCGGCATCAGCTGACCCACGCTGCCGTACCCGCCGAGGCGGCGCCGCCCGGCACGGGACAACCCGTGCCGGGCGGCGCGCCGCCGGACGGGCTCCGAGATCCCCTCCGTGCGAAGGAGAACCCCGTGTCCGCGACCCCCCTGCTGGAACTACGCGGGATCGACAAGAGCTTCGGTCCCGTCCAGGTCCTGCGTGACGTCGCCTTCTCCGCCCACCCGGGCGAGGTGACCGCGCTGGTCGGCGACAACGGCGCCGGCAAATCGACCCTGGTCAAGTGCATCAGCGGCATCTACCCCACCGACGCCGGTGAGTTCCTCTTCGACGGCCGGCCGGTGACGATCAACAATCCCCGCGACGCCGGCGCGCTCGGCATCGAGGTCGTCTACCAGGACCTCGCGCTCTGCGACAACCTCGACATCGTGCAGAACATGTTCCTCGGCCGGGAGAAGCGCAGCGGCATCGTGCTCGACGAGCCGACCATGGAGCAGATGGCCGCCGAGACCCTGGCCGGGCTGAGCGTGCGCACGGTCAAGTCGCTGCGCCAGCACGTCTCCAGCCTCTCCGGCGGCCAGCGCCAGACCGTGGCGATCGCCAAGGCGGTGCTGTGGAACAGCAAGCTGGTCATCCTGGACGAGCCCACCGCGGCGCTCGGCGTCGCCCAGACCGCCCAGGTGCTCGAACTGGTCCGCCGGCTGGCCGACAACGGCCTCGCCGTCGTGCTCATCTCGCACAACATGAACGACGTCTTCGCCGTCTCCGACCGGATCGCCGCGCTCTACCTCGGCCAGATGGTCGCCCAGGTGAAGACCACCGACATCACCCACGCCCAGATCGTCGAGCTGATCACCGCCGGTCGCTCCGGCGCGCTCGGCCTGAACCCGGGCAACGGGCAGACCGACACCGGCGGCCAGACCGTCGACAGCACCCCGGGAGCCGTCCGATGACCACCACCGCCGTACGCGAGGAGGGGCCGGCGGCCGTCACGCCGGCACCCACCGTGGGCAGTCACGTCCGCAACTACTTCGCCCGGGTACGCGGTGGCGACCTCGGCTCGCTGCCGGCGGTCACCGGCCTGGTGGTGCTCTGCCTGGTGTTCGCGATCGTCCGCCCGGTCTTCTTCTCGGCGGCGAACTTCGCCAACCTGTTCACCCAGGGCGCCGCGGTCACCGCGATCGCGATGGGCCTGATCTTCGTCCTGCTGCTCGGCGAGATCGACCTCTCCGCCGGCTTCGCCAGCGGCGTCTGCGCGGCCATCCTGGCCAACGTCGTCACCGTGCTCGGCTACCCGTGGTACGTCGCGATCCTCGCCGCGCTCGCCACCGGCGTGGTTATCGGCTTCACCCTCGGCTTCCTGGTGGCGAAGGTCGGCATCCCGTCCTTCGTGGTCACCCTCGCCGGCTTCCTCGCCTTCCAGGGCGTGGTTCTGCTGCTGATGAAGGAGGGCACCAACATCTCCATCGGCGATGACGTGATCATCGCGATCGAGAACCGCTGGGTGCCCCCGCTGATCGGCTGGCTGCTCGCCGCGGTCGCGGTCGGCTGCTACGCCACGGCGCAGCTGCTGCGGCACCGCAACCGCATCTCCCGGGGTTTGGTCACCGAGCCCGCCGCCGTGGTGTTCGGCCGGATCGCGGCGCTGGGCCTGATCCTCGGCTTCGCCGTGTACGTGCTCAACCAGGAACGCAGCATCAACCCGCTGATCAGCTCCAACAAGGGCATGCCGATCGTCGTGCCGATCCTCGCCCTGCTGCTGGTCGGCTGGACGTTCGTGCTCAACCGCACCGCCTACGGCCGGCACCTCTACGCGGTCGGCGGCAACCGGGAGGCGGCCCGCCGCGCCGGCATCAACGTGGACCGGATCCGGATCTCCGCCTTCGTCATCTGCTCCACCATGGCGGCGGTCGGCGGCATCATCGCGGCCAGCCGGGACAGGTCGGTCGACCCGAACACCGGTGGCAGCAACGTGCTCCTCTACGCGGTCGGCGCGGCGGTCATCGGCGGCACCAGCCTTTTCGGTGGCAAGGGCCGGATGATCAACGCGGTGCTCGGCGGCGCGGTGGTGGCGGTCATCATCAACGGTATGGGTCTGCTCAACCTCAGCTCCGGCCTGAAGTACGTCTTCACCGGACTGGTGCTGCTGCTCGCCGCCGGCGTGGACGCGCTGTCCCGCCGCCGGTCCGCCGCCACCGGCACCCGCTGATCACCGCTTCACCGAAAGTAACGACAGCGATGCGAACAGGCCCGAGCCAGGACGAGATCCGCCGGCAGAACCTCGGCGCGTTGCTGCGGTACGTACACGTCCACGGGGCGACCTCACGCGCGGAACTCACCACCACGCTGGGGCTCAACCGGAGCACCATCGGTGCGCTGACCGCCGACCTGGCCGGCGCCGGTCTGGTCAGCGAGGGGACGCCGAAGGAAACCGGCCGGGCCGGACGACCGTCGCTGGTCGTCCGGCCCGAGTCGGCCCGGGTCTACGCGTACGCGTACAGCATCGGGGTGGACCGGCTGCGGGCCGCGCGGGTCGGTCTCGGCGGCGCGGTGCTCGACCGCCGGGAGCTGGACCGGCCGCGGGGGCTCACCGCCGCGGAGGCCGTGCCGCTGCTGGCCGGGGCGGTCAAGGAGATGCAGCAGGCGGTGCCGGCGGACGCGATCTGCGTCGGCGCGGGGGTCGCGGTCTGCGGCATGGTCCGCCGGAACGACGGGCTCGTCCGGCTCGGCCCGACCACCGGCTGGGTGGACGAGCCGATCGGCGCGGCGATCGGGGCCGAGCTGGGCGTCGACGTGGCCGTCACGGTCGGGAACGTGGCCGACGTGGCGGCCTTCGCCGAGCACGCCCGGGGCGCGGCGGCCGGCTGCGACAACGTCGTCTACCTCTACGGCGACGTGGGCGTCGGCGCCGGCATCATCGCCGGTGGCCGGCGGCTGACCGGGCACGGCGGGTACGGCGGCGAGGTCGGGCACATGGTGGTGGTCCGCGACGGCGCCCCCTGCGAGTGCGGCTCCCGGGGCTGCTGGGAGACCGAGATCGGCGAGCACGGGCTGCTCCGGGCCGCCGGCCGCTCCGACGCGCGGGGGCGGGACGCGCTGCTCGCCGTCTTCGACGCCGCGGACCGGGGTGACGCCCGGGCCCAGACGGCCGTCCGGCAGGCCGGCGACTGGCTGGGCTTCGGGGTGGCCAACCTGGTGAACATCTTCAACCCGGAGATGGTCATCTTCGGTGGCACCATGCGCGACCTCTATCTCGCCGCGGCGGCCCAGGTACGCAGCCGGCTCAACTCCATGGCGCTGCCCGCCTGCCTGGAACACGTCCGGCTGCGCACCCCGAAGCTCGGCGAGGACGCCGCGCTGATCGGCGCGGCCGAGCTGGCCTTCGAACGGCTGCTCGCCGACCCCCTCGACGTCGGCTGACCGGTCACCCGCGCGGACGACCCGAGGCTCCTCGCGGTTCCGACTGAACTGATCGGGCGGTCAATCCGTACCAGTGCACGGACGGGCGGCCGGCGGGGTGCGGCTACCCGGCCCACACGTTCGGTCCGGACCGAGGAGGCACCGCAGACATGGCACCGCTCAGATCCGCCCGTCGCCGACAGGGGCATCGGACCCGTCGTGTCGCGGTGCTGCTCATCACGATCGCCGCCGGGCTCGGGGTGCTGCCCGGCGTGGCCGTCGCCGCGCCGGCGGGCCAGCAGCTCAACGCCGCCGACGCCGCCCTGCTCAACGGGGTGCGACTGGCCGGGCTCTGGGAGATGCCGGCCGGGCAGATGGCCGCCGAGAAGGGGCAGAACCGCACGGTCCGGCAGATCGGCGCGGAGATCGCCTCCGAGCACGAGGAGCTGGACCGGCTCACCGTCGAGGCGGCCAACAAGCTGGGGGCGACGATCCCCACCGATCCGACGGCCGAGCAGAAGGGCTGGCTGTCGGAGATGCAGAACGCCTCCGGCGCCCGCTTCGACCAGATCTTCGTCACCCGGCTCCGGGTCGCCCACGGCAAGATCTTCCCGGTGATCGGCGCGGTGCGGGCGAGCACCCGGGACCCGGTCATCCGCAAGCTCGCCGAGGACGCCAACAAGTTCGTCATGCACCACATGCAGATGCTGGAGAGCACCGGCCTGGTCCGCTGGCCGGAACTGCCGCCGGCTGCGCTGCCCGCGCCCGGCAACGACGGGCTGCTCGCCGCCGCCTCGGCCAACGCCGGTCCCCAGGTCGGCGTCAGCAGCACCGTGGTCTGGCTGGTCTTCCTCGCCGCCCTCGGCACCGGCGGCATCGCCACCTACCGCATCCTGCGGCGCAACTGAGCCCATCGACGGTGGCGGCGCCGGGCCGGGCGTCGCCACCGTCGCCGGACGCGCTTCGGCGGCCGGGCGGCTAGTCGCTGAGTGCCGGCCCCAGCAACCGGATCTCCTCGATGTCCAGGGCGGCCTGCACCTCGCGCAGCACGAAGTCGTCGATCTCGTTGCTGTCCCGCAGCCTGGTGACCTCGCGGCGCTTGTACTCGAGGACGGCGAGCCGCAGCCGCCGGTCGAGCTCCCCGGCCTCCGCCACCCGGCCGTGGTCAGCCGACCGGACGTCGTCGAGGTGCTGCTCGTAGTCGAGCCGGAGGCGATCGACCGCCTCCCGCCCGACGCCGAGCCGGGCGGCGACCTCGGGCAGCGCCGCCAGGCCGGCCTCGGTGGCCCGCCGCCTCGCCAGCCGCAGCTCGTCACCACGCTGCTCGTCGCCGACCAGGCCCGCCCACGCGACGACCGCCGGCAACGTCGTGCCCTGGATCAGCATCGTCAGCAGGATGACCAGCGCGGTCGAGAAGATGATCAGATCGCGCTCGTGGACGGGCTCGCCCGTGAAGGTCGTCACGGGAACCGCGAGGGCCGCCGCGAGGGAGACCGCGCCCCGGAAGCCGGCCCACCCGGCCGCCGTCCACACCCGCCCGCCGAGCTGACGGTCACCCCCCGGCCGCTGCCGGGTCACGGCCAGGACACCCCGGAAGGCCAACGCCCCCAGGTGCAACCACAGCATCCGGACCACCACGACGACGACGGTCACCACCGCCGCGATGGTCAGCGCCCGCGCCGTCGAGATGCTGGTGAGGCCCCGCAGGGCCCGCGGTATCTGCATCCCGAGGAGCACGAAGAGGCTGCCGTTGATCAGGAACGTGGACAGGTCCCAGAAGGCGTACGCCGTCACCCGGGACCGGGCCCGGATGATCCGGGGGCTGGCGTAGGACAGCAGGAGGCCGGCGACCACCACCGCCAGCACCCCGCTGGCGTGCACGAGCTCGGCGAGAAAGAACGCGACGAACGGGGTGAGCACGCTCAGCCCGCCCTCGCGCAGCGGATCGTCGAGGCGCCGGCGGATCAGGATCACCGCCCCGCCGGCCAGCAGCCCGGCGGCGACACCGCCGGCCGCCGCGCCGACGAACCGCTCCAGCAACCCCAGGGGCGTCGGTTCGACCCCGCCCACGATCAGCGCCACCGCGACGCCGAAGAGCACCAGGGCGGTGCCGTCGTTGATCAGACTCTCCGCATGCAGCGTCGTCAGGATGCGGCGCGGCATCTGTTTCGCCAGGCCCGCGACCGCCGCGGCGTCGGTCGGCGCGAGCACCGCGCCGAGCACCCAGGCCGCGGCCGGGTCGACGCCGAGCCGCTGCGCGACGAGTGACACCGCCGCCATCGTCACCCCCACCAGCCCCACGGCGAGCAACGTGATCACCAGCAGGTTGGCGCGGATCTCGCGCAGGCTGGTGGTGAGGCTCTCCCGGTAGAGGATCGCCGGCAGGAACAGCAGCAGCACCACCTCGGGCTCGAGCACCACCTCCGACAGCGGCGGGAGGAGCGCGAGCAGCGCGCCCATCGTGATGAGCAGGACCGGCGGCGCCACGCTGTACCGCCCACCGAGCGTGGTGCCGATCAGCACCGTGACGCCGAGCACCACGATCAGCACCAGAGCGTCCACCCGTCGCACCCCCGTCGCCTGCCGGCCAGCCGCACCGCCGCTCAGGTGACCGCTCCAACATCGTGGTACGACGCGACGCCGGCGCACCGTCGAACCATCGAATTGGTGCCGCCCGGAGGGGTCAGCGGCGGTCGCCGTGCCAGGAGTGCCAGAGGGCGGCGTAGGGGCCGCCGGCCGCGACCAGGTCGTCGTGGGAGCCGAGTTCGGTGATGCGGCCGTCCTCCACCACGGCCACCCGGTCCGCGTCGTGCGCGGAGAAGAGCCGGTGCGCGATGGCGATCACCGTCCGGCCGTGCAGGACGGCCGCCAGGGAGCGTTCCAGGCGGCGGGCGGCCCGGGGATCGATCAGCGAGGTGGCCTCGTCCAGCACCAGGGTGTGCGGGTCGACCAGCACCAGCCGGGCCAGCGCCAGCTGCTGCGCCTGCGCCGGCGACAGCGGGTGCCCACCGGCGCCCACCACCGTGTTTAGCCCGTCGGGCAGCGCCTCGGCCCAGTCCCACGCGTCGACGGCGGCCAGCGCGGACCGGACGGCCGCCTCGTCGGCACCCGGTCGGACCATCGCCACGTTCTCCCGCAGCGTGCCGATGAAGACGTGGTGCTCCTGGGTGACCAGCGCGACGTGCCTGCGCAGCTCGCCCAGGGGCAGCTCGTCCAGCCGCCGCCCGGCCACGGTGACCGCGCCCGTGCGCGGCGCGTGCACCCCGGCGAGCAGCCGCCCGAGGGTGGACTTGCCGGCGCCCGAGGGGCCCACCACGGCCAGCTTCTCCCCCGGCTCCGGGACGAGGGTCACCCCGTGCAGCACGTCGCGCCCCTCCCGGTACGCGTACCGAACGTCGCGGGCGGCGAGCCGCCTGTCGTCGCCACCGTCGCCCGGCGAGCCGGCGCCCGACGGGGTCGGGGAGCCGGCCGGGGAGCCGGAGTTCGACGCGGCCGGCGGGCCGGCGGGCGGGGCGGCGTCGGCCACGCCGAGCAGGCGGGCCATCGAGGCGCCACCGACCTGCAGCTCGTCGAGCCAGGAGAGCAGCCGGTCGACCGGGTCCACCAGTTGCTGCACGTAGAGGGTGGCGGCGGTGACCTGGCCCAGGGTGACCCAGCCGCGCAGGTAGAACCAGCCGCCGACGAGCAGCGTCGCGACCACCGGCACCACGTAGCCGATCTCGGCGATCGGGAAGAAGACCGTGCGCAGCCGCAGGGTGTAGCGCTCCGCCGCGTACGACCGGCGGATGTCGGCGTCGGTGCGGGCCCGGCGGCGCGCCTGCTGCCGCAACGCCTCCGTGGTCCGCGAACCCTCCACCGTCTCGCTGATGCCGTCGGTGATGTCGGAGTAGGCGGCGTTCTCCCGCAGGTAGCCCGCCGGGGCCCGGTGGAGGTACCAGCGGGTCCCGGCCCACAGCACCGGCACCGCGACCACGCACGGCAACGCCAGCAGCGGGCCGACCAGCAGCAGCGCGCCGATGATGAAGCAGGCGGTGACGATCGCGATCAGCGTCTCTGGCACCGCGAAGCGGACCGTCCGGGACAGCGCGGAGACGTCCCGGGACGTCCGGGTGAGCAGGTCGCCGGTGCCGGCCCGCTCCACGGTGGCCAGCGGCAGGGCCAGGATCCGGTCGACGAAGTCCTCCCGCAGTTCGGCCAGCACCCGTTCGCCGAGCCGCGCCGAGGCCAGGTGGGCGAACCGCATCAGCACCGCCTGCACCACCACGAACCCGGCGATGAGCAGGGCGATCCGATCGACGGTGGTGCCGCCGGCGCCCCGGGAGAGCCCCTCGACCAGGTCGCCGAGCAGCCGCGGCGCGACCAGACCGGCCGCGGCGGCCAGCGCGTGCAGGCCGAGCGCGGCGGCGAGCGCCCGCGGGTGCCGGCGGACCAGCGTACGGGCGTAGCGGCGCACCTGGCGCGCGTCGGCGACGGGCAACGCGGCGGCCATCAGTCCTCCTCCCGGCTGACCGTCGCCCGGTAGCGCGGTTCGCCGTCGAGCAGCTCGCCGTGGGTGCCCTCGGCGGTCACCTTGCCGTCCTCCACGAAGATCACGTGTTCGGCCCGGCTCAGCACGAGCGGGCTGGTGGTGCAGGCCAGGGTGGTCCGGCCGGCGCGGGCCGCGCGGAGCCGCTCGGCGA
>NZ_JAMOKF010000188.1 GCF_023656545.1 Micromonospora phytophila
CACGTGACCCGGCCGGCGCGGGCGACCGCGTGCGGCCGGGTCGCGCGGTTGCGGCCGGCGTGCCCCGGTTCCGGTCAGCCGGCCGTCGCCGGACGGCGGGCCAGCAGGTACGCCTGCGGCGTCTTCTCGAGCACGCCGGCGTACCTCTCGGGCTCGCGGAGCAGCCGGGCGCGGACCTCCAGCCCGGCGGCGGCGAGCAGCGCCGCGACCCGGTCGGGCTGCCGGCGGTGGAAGGTGAGGTCGACCGGGTGGCCGAGCGCCTCGGTCAGGTGCAGCGGCTCGTCGCCGACCTGGAACGCCAGCGCCAGGTGGCCGCCGGGTGCCAGCGCCCGGTGGAAGCCGGCGAAGGCCGCGGGCAGCAGCTCGTCCGGGACGTGGATGATCGAGTACCAGGCCACGATCCCGCCGAGCGTGCCCTCCGGCAGGTTCAGCCCGGTCATCGAGCCCTCGTCGAAGCGCAGCCCGGGGTGTGAGCGTCGTGCCTGCGCCACCATCGCGGGCGACAGGTCGATGCCGAAGACGTCCAGCCCCAGCCCGTGCAGGTGCCCGGTGACCCGGCCGGGCCCGCAGCCGACGTCGGCGACCGGCCCGCCGCCGGTGGCGCGCACCGTCTCGGCGAAGGCGGCGAGGAACGCCCGGTCCCAGGTGTTGGTGTTCAGCGCGTCCCGCACGTACTCGGCGTAGTCGGTGGCCACGGCGTCGTACGACGCCCGGGTCTCGCGTAGGAAGTCCGGCTTGATCATGGGGAGCGAGGCTACCGAGTTGAAGGCCGGGCCGCCGCCCCGCCCGACGGGGCGCGGGCGGCGGGCCGGGTGACGGTCAGAGCTCGGCGCGGATCGCCTCGGCGAGGGTGGTCGGCCGGCGGCCGATCAGCTTCGCCAGGTCGTCGCCCTCGACGTGCAGCTCGCCCTGGGCAGCGCCCCGGTCACCGTCGGCCAGGATGGCGGCGTACTCCTCGGGCAGGCCGGTGCCGACCAGCACCTCGACGTACTTCTCCACCGGCAGGTCGATGTAGGTGACGTGGCGGCCGGTCTGTCGGGACAGCTCCTCGGCCAGCTCGGTCAGGGTGAACGGCGCGCCGCCCAGCTCGTACACCTTGTCGGTGTGGCCCTCGGTGGTGAGCACCGCGGCGGCGGCGTCGGCGTAGTCGGCGCGGGCGGCGGCACTGATCCGGCCGTCCCCGGCCGAGCCGACGACCCCGTGCTCCAGGTACGCGGGCAGCTGCGGCAGGTAGTTCTCGAAGTACCAGCTGTTGCGCAGGAAGGCGTAGGGCACGCCGGCCGCCTTGATCTCCTGCTCGCTGCCCCGGTGATCAATGGCGAGGGTGAGGCTGGAAGTGTCGGCGTGCGGGATGCTGCTGTAGGCGAGCAGGCGCACGCCGGCCTCCTTCGCGGCGGCGGCGACGTTGCGGGCCTGCTCCACCCGGCGGCCGATCTCGGTGCCGGAGACGAACATCAGCTTCTCGGCGCCGGCGAACGCGGCGCGCAGCGAGTCGGTGTCGTTGTAGTCGGCCTGGCGGACGGTGACGCCGCGCTCGGCCAGGTCGGCGAGGCGGGTGGTGTCGCGCCCCACCGCCACGACCTGCTCGGCCGGTACGCCCCGGGCCAGCAGCGACTCGACGATGAGGCGGCCCAGGTGGCCGGTGGCTCCGGTGACGACGATGGACATGGACGAACTCCCTGGAGAGAAGTGTGGTCGGACCTCTGCTGCAACGGGAACACCTCGCCATCACTTCCCGTTGGAGAGTAGGCACCTTGAAGTGCGCCACGCACCATGGGAGAGTATAAAGGTGGAACCGAACCTCTACGACCGGAACTGCGGCAGCCGGCAGGTGCTCGACCGGATCGGCGACCGGTGGAGCGTCCTGGTCGTGCTCGCCCTCGCCGACGGCGTGAAGCGCTACGGCGAGCTGGCCCAGCGGGTCGACGGGGTGAGCCAGAAGATGCTCACCCAGACCCTGCGCGGCCTGGAACGCGACGGCCTGGTCACGCGCAGTGTGCACGCCGAGGTGCCGCCGCGGGTCGACTACGCCCTGACCGGCCTCGGGCGCAGCCTGCTCGACCTGCTCTCCGGGCTCCGGACGTGGGCGACCACCCACCTCCCCGAGGTGGAGGCCGCCCGCGCCCGCTACGACGCCCGCTGACCGGCGCCGCGGCGACAGATCACGACCTGTGTCGATGTAACGAATATCGAGCAGAATGCGCTGCGCCCGCAGCTCGCGCGGATTCCCACCACCGGGAATAGGCTCCGACGTATCGACGGCCGGCACCACCCAGGCCATCGCGTGCCGGATGCCGGACGCGGATCGAGGGGGCGCGTCCGGCTTCGGCATCGCATTCCTGCTCCCGCACCGGAGGACCCGTGCGTCGTACCGCACTCTTCGCCACGCTCACGGCCGCGGCGCTCGCCGCGGCCGTCGCCGCCGCCACGCCCGCATCGGCCATCAACACCTACAACGCCCTGCCCGCCCCGGAGCGCACCGAGGTCGGCGCCCTGATCGTGCAGTGGGACCGCGACGGCAACCCGGCCACTCCGGACGTCGTCGACTGGTACTGCTCCGGCACCATGATCGACACCGACGTCTTCCTCACCGCGTCGCACTGCACCACCGACTGGGCTCCCGGCGCCCGGTTCTACGTCTCGCTCGCCCAGGACGTCGAGGGCGCCCTCGCCGCCGCGAAGGCGAAGGGACTGACCCCGGCGCAGGTCGCCGCCGAGGTGGCCGTGGAGGGCACCGAGCACACCCACCCCGACTTCCCGGGCAACTCGGCGGACTCCCACGACATCGCCGTGGTCACCTTCGACGCCACTCAGGCCGCCGAGCTGGACGGGCGCTGGGACTTCACCCCCGCCACCCTGCCCACCGCCGGTCAGCTCGACGCGCTCGGCGCCCGCGCGCTCGACGCCGCCCGCTGGGACGTCATGGGGTACGGCACCGAGGAGGCCCAGCGCGAGCCGGGCGGGCACGTCCACCCCGGCGGCGGGGTGCGGATGAAGGCCGAGGTCGGCTTCAACGCGCTCAACAAGACCTGGGTCCGGCTGGCCATGAACGAGAGCCGCGACTACGGCGGCGCCTGCTACGGCGACTCCGGCGGCCCGAACTTCGTCACCCTCGACGGGCAGCGGATCCTCGCCGCCACCACCATCACCGGCGACGCTCCCTGCTACGCCACCAACGTCGTCTACCGCCTGGACGCGCCGAGCGCCCGGGACTTCCTCGACGACTTCGTCGACCTGCCCTGACGTGGGACGCGACGGCGGCCGGCGGGACCATCGCCGGCCGCCGTCGCGCGTCACCCCGCAGCCGCTTTCCGGTCGGCCGCGGCACCGGCGGGCGTCGGGCGCGTCGCTCAGGCCCCCGGCAGCTGCTCGGCGCGGCTGAGCACCTGGTCGACCAGGCCGTACTCGCGGGCCTGCTCGGCGGTGAACCAGCGGTCCCGGTCCCAGTCCCGCTGGATCTCCTCCAGGGTGCGCCCGCTGTGCCGGGCGATCAGCTCCTGCATGGTCCGCTTGACGTGCAGCATGTTCTCGGCCTGGATGGTGATGTCCGCGGCGGTGCCGCCCATCCCGCCCGAGGGCTGGTGCATCATGATCCGTGAGTGGGGCAGGGCGTAACGCTTGCCGGCCGCTCCCGCGCAGAGCAGGAACTGCCCCATCGAGCCGGCGAAGCCGAGCGCCAGGGTGGCCACGTCGTTCTTCACGTACCGCATGGTGTCGTAGACGGCCATGCCCGCGCTGACCGAGCCGCCCGGCGAGTTGATGTAGAGGTAGATGTCCCGCTCGGCGTCCTCGGCGGCGAGCAGCAGGATCTGGGCGCAGATCTGGTTGGCCGACGCGTCGGTCACCTCGGTGCCGAGGAAGATGATCCGCTCCCTCAGCAGCCGCTCGAACACCTGGTCACCGAAGGACGGTTGCCCGCCGTCGAGCATCCGTACGTCCAATCCGATCATCGCGCCGCCTCTCACCGTGCCGGCGGGCGACGGAACCGCCCGGGGGACCGGCTCCTCCAGCCTGCGCGGCACCGCGTGCGGAACCCCAACGATTCTGCCGGCGGCAGATCCGCCCACGGCAGAACCGGCCGACCTAGACGGCGGTCAACCGCCGCCGGCCGGTCCGGGCCCGCCCGCAGCCGAGTGCGACGAGAGTACGCGGACCGGGGCGCCCGCCCGACGCGGAGGCGGTGCGTCCGACCCGGACGGTCGGCCCGCCGGCCGACGGACCGAGGTGCAGCAGCGGCCCGGCGCTCCGCGGCCGGACGTGCACGGCCGGGCCGGAGCCCCGTGCGGCGTCCACCCGCTCCACCCGCTCCAGCCGGGCCAGGCTCGCCCGGGGCGCGGCCGGAACGTGCGGCTCCACCCGGCGCAGGTCGTCCCGCGCCTCCTCCAGCAGGTCCGAGAGGCGGATGCCGAGCGCCCGGCAGATCGCCGCGAGCACCTCCGAGGAGGCCTCCTTGCGGCCGCGCTCCACCTCGGAGAGATAGGGGACCGACACCCCGGCGGCCTCGGCCACCTCACGCAGCGTGCGGCCCTGCCGCAGCCGCAGCCGGCGCAGCACCCCGCCGATCACTCGTCGCAGCAACGACATGCGGACCTCACTCTCGCGGTCGCCGTCCGGGGACACCCCCATCATGCCCGCTGAGGCGCGCGCGGGCAGGCCCGGTCAGGCGGGGGCGCGCGGGCCCGTGCCCGACCGGAGAGGTCACGGCCGCACGCGCGGGTGCCCGGCCCGGCGTCGACCGGGAAGGTCGGTGCGGGTCACGCGTGGTGAAGGGCCGACGGCGGTCTGATCGCGCCGTCGGCGGTGGTCGCCACCCCGGCGTGCGGATCACCCGGTAACCGCTATGTTGTGCACGTGCAGGCGACGGCGGAGTCGGGGCAGGTCTCACGGTGATCCATTTTCCCGCGCAGCGACGGGGCCCCCTGAGCGCGTTGAGCCTGCGGCTGGCCGCCGCGCTCGGCCTGGTTTGCGGGGTGGTGGCCCTGGTCTACCTGGAGCGCGACGGTTACCGGGACGTCAACGAGGACGGGCTGACCCTGCTCGACTGCTTCTACTACGCGGTCGTCTCCCTCTCCACCACCGGCTACGGCGACATCACCCCGTTCACCCAGGACGCCCGGCTGGTCAACGTCCTCCTCATCACCCCGGCCCGGGTGCTCTTCCTGATCATCCTGGTCGGCACCACCCTGGAAGTCCTGACCGAGCAGTACCGGACGGGCCGTCGCCTGAACCGGTGGGAGAGAACCGTGAAGGATCACGTCATCATCTGCGGCTACGGCACCAAGGGCCGCAGCGCGGTCTCCGCCCTGCTGGAGAACGGGCTCGACAAGTCCCGGATCGTGGTGGTGGAGCGCAGCGGGGCCGCGCTGCGGCAGGCGACCTCGGCCGGCCTGGTGGCGATCGAGGGATCGGCGACCCGGTCGGCGGTGCTGAACCAGGCGCACGTCCGGACCGCCAAGGCGGTGATCATCGCGACCGACAGCGACGACGCCTCGGTCCTGGTGGCGCTGACCGTACGCCAGCTCACCGCCGGCCAGGTGCGGATCATCGCCGCCGCCCGGGAGGCGGAGAACGCCCCGCTGCTCAAGCAGAGCGGCGCCCACCACGTGATCGTCTCCTCGGCCACCGCCGGCCGGCTGCTGGGCCTGTCCACCTCGGCCCCGCCCCTGATCGACGTGGTGGAGGATCTGCTCACCCCGGGTCAGGGCATGGCGCTGGCCATGCGCTCGGCGGAGCGCTCCGAGGTCGGCCGCTCCCCACGGGAGCTGGACTCGCTGGTGATCGCCCTGGTCCGCCGGGGCAAGGTGGTCAGCCTGGCGGACAAGGCCGGCGCGATCATCGAGACCGGCGACATGCTGGTCCACGTCCGCGACGACCGGCCCCAGCCGGCGTCCACCCCCTGACCGGCGCCCGTACGCGCGGTGCCGGTTTCCACCACCTGAGCGACGCGAGGGCCGTGCCGGTCTGCCCGCCGGATGTGGGAGCGGTGCGCGTCCGCTGACCGGCACCGGGTTCACGGGGTGCCGGGCGTCCGACCCGTGCCCGTCGTCCGGGTGGCCCTTCCCGCGTTCAGCAGCGGTCGTCGCCGGGGCGTGTGTCGGCGTCGGCCACCGCTTCGGTGCAACTGAGCGTTCCCGTCCCGGTGGCCGCCCGCCGGAGCAGCTCGTAGAGCGTCTCGCGCTCGGCGGGCTCCAGCGCGCCGAGGACCTCGTCCTCGGCGGTGGCCAGCGCGCACTCCGCCTCGGCGAGCCGTTCCGCGCCGGCCGGGGTGAGCTCGACGACGTGCCGGCGGCGGTCCTCGGGTGAGCGTCGCCGCTCGACCAGACGCTCCGCCTCCAGTTCGTTGAGCAGGCCGACGACGTTCGTCCCGTCCATCTCCAGCGTGCCGGCGAGCGCCTGCTGGCTGATCCCGCCCCCGGCCCGCAGCACGGTGAGGGCCACGAGATGTCGGGGCCGGAGGCCGAGCGGCGCCAGCACCGACTCCGACCGCAGCCGGATCCGCCGGGCCAGGTGGTCGAGGAGCGCGCCGGAGCGGTGCTCCGACTGGTCGACCGGCACGGCAGGCATGTGACCGAGTCTACCGACGCCCCGGAATCTAGACCTGCTATAAATGGTTTGTGCTTCACAAACGAACCATGGAGGGCTAGTCAAATGGCACACCTGTTGCACATCGATTCGAGCATCCAGGGGGAGCGCTCGGTCAGCCGACAGCTCACCGCCCGGGCTGCCGCCGCCTGGCGCACCGCCAACCCCGGCGGGACGGTCACCTACCGGAACCTGGGCACCGAGCCGCTGCCGCACCTCGACGAGGTCGGCGGCCTGGCCCGGATGGTGCCCGCGGACCAGCACACCCCGGCCCAGCGCGGGTCCTGGGCCCTGACCGAGCGGCTGGTCCGGGAGGTGAAGCGGGCCGACACCGTCCTGCTCGGCCTCCCGCTCTACAACTACGGGGCCCCCAGCAGCGTGAAGGCCTGGGTCGACCACCTCATCGCGCCCGGCCTTGCGTACGACCCGGAGACCCAGGCCGGCCTGCTGGGCGGGCGGGAGTTCATTGTGCTGGCCAGCCGGGGCGGTGGCTACGGCGCGGGCACCCCGCGCGAGGGCTGGGACCACGCCGAGCCCTGGCTTCCGCACGGCCTGTCGCTGACCGGCCTCGAACCGCGATTCATCACCGCCGAGCTGACCCTCGCCCCGGTGAACCCGGCCATGGCCGGGCTGGTTCCGCTGGCCGAGGAGAGCCTGAGGGCGGCCGAGCGGGCGATCGACAGCCTGTGGGCGCCGGCCTCCGCCGCTGCCTGACCGGCGCCGGAAACGCGAAGGAGTGGTCGTTCCCTGGGGAACGGCCACTCCTTCGTGCGTCTCGGGGCGGAACGGGTCAGACGATCGTCCAGGTGTCGCCGCTGTTGAGCAGGCCGGCGAGCTGCTGCTCGGGGGTCTGGGTCACCGGCGCCTTGGCGGCGGCGAGCTGGCTCTGCACCACGCTGTCGTAGGACGGCCGGTCGACCGAGCGGAAGACGCCGATCGGGGTGTTGCGCAGGTCGAGGCCGGGCAGCCGGGACAGCGCGAAGGCGTACGCCGGGTCGGCGACCGTCGCGTCGTGCACGACGATCTCCCCGGGGCTCACCTGGGCGGTCTCCCGGACCTCCAGGCCGAACCCGCCCGGCGGGTGCACCACGCAGAACTGCCCGTCCCTGCCGAACGTGATGGGCTGCCCGTGCTCCAGCCGGATCAGGAAGTCGTCGCGGGTGCCCGGATCCTTGAGCTGGTCGAACGCGCCGTCGTTGAAGATGTTGCAGTTCTGGTAGATCTCCACGAACGCCGAGCCCTCGTGCTCCGCCGCGGCCCGCAGCACCGACTGGAGGTGCTTGCGGTCCGAGTCGATGGTGCGGCCGACGAAGGTAGCCTCGGCGCCGAGGGCCAGCGAGAGCGGGTTGAACGGCGCGTCCGCCGAACCGGAGGGCGTCGACTTGGTGACCTTGCCGACCTCGGAGGTGGGCGAGTACTGCCCCTTGGTCAGGCCGTAGATCCGGTTGTTGAACAGCAGGATCTTCAGGTTGACGTTGCGCCGCAGCGCGTGGATCAGGTGGTTGCCGCCGATGGAGAGCGCGTCGCCGTCGCCGGTGACCACCCAGACCGACAGGTCCGGCCGGGACACCGACAGGCCGGTGGCGATCGCCGGGGCACGGCCGTGGATCGAGTGCATCCCGTAGGTGTTCATGTAGTACGGGAAGCGCGACGAGCAGCCGATCCCGGAGACGAAGACGGTCCGCTCGCGGGGAATGTTCAGCTCCGGCATGAACTGCTGGATGGCCGCGAGGATCGCGTAGTCACCGCAGCCGGGGCACCAGCGCACCTCCTGGTCGGACTTGAAGTCCTTGGCGGTGAGCTTGAGGGCGACGGGCTCAGACATTCTTCAGGACCTCTTCCAGCGTCGTCTCCAGCTCGGCGGAGGTGAACGGCAGGCCGCGGACCTGGTTGTAGCCGATCGCGTCGACCAGGTACTTGGCCCGGATCACGTGGGCGAGCTGGCCGAGGTTCATCTCGGGGATGACCACCCGGTCGTAGGAGCGCAGCACCTCGCCGAGGTTGGCGGGCATCGGTGCCAGGTGGCGCAGGTGCGCCTGCGCGATCGACAGGCCGCGCTGGCGCAGGGCCCGGCAGGCCGCGCCGATCGGCCCGTACGTCGAGCCCCAGCCGAGCACCAGCACCCGGGCGTCGCCGTCCGGGTCCTCGACCTCGACGTCCGGCACCGGGATCGTCTCGATCCGGGCCGCCCGGGTCCGCACCATGAAGTCGTGGTTCGCCGGGTCGTACGAGATGTCACCGGTCTTGTCGGCCTTCTCCAGGCCGCCGATGCGGTGCTCCAGCCCTGGCGTACCCGGGATGGCCCACGGCCGGGCCAGGGTCTCCGGGTCACGCAGGTAGGGCAGGAAGGTCGTGCCGTCCTCGCCGTTGGGCTTCGTGGCGAACTCGACCCGCAGGTCCGGCAGGGACTCCACGTCGGGCAGCAGCCACGGCTCGGAGCCGTTGGCGACGTAGTTGTCCGACAGCAGGATCACCGGGGTGCGGTAGGTCAACGCGATCCGGGCCGCCTCGATGGCCGCGTGGAAGCAGTCCGACGGCGACTTCGGGGCGATCACCGCGACCGGCGCCTCGCCGTGCCGGCCGTAGAGGGCCATGTTCAGGTCGGCCTGCTCGGTCTTGGTCGGCATGCCGGTGGAGGGACCGGCCCGCTGCACGTCGACGATGACCAGCGGCAGCTCCAGCGCCACGGCCAGCGAGATCGTCTCGCTCTTGAGCGCGACGCCCGGGCCGCTGGTGGTGGTGACGCCCAGCGAGCCCCCGTACGAGGCGCCCAGCGCCGCGCCCACCGCGGCGATCTCGTCCTCGGCCTGCATGGTGAGCACGCCGAAGCGCTTGTGCTTGCTCAGCTCGTGCAGGATGTCCGAGGCCGGGGTGATGGGGTACGCCCCGAGGAAGACCGGCAGCCCGGAGCGGACGCCGGCGGCCACCAGGCCGAGCGAGAGCGCCGCGTTGCCGGTGATGTTCCGGTAGGTGCCGGGCTTCATCCTGGCCGGCTTGACCTCGTAGCGGACCGCGAAGTCCTCGGTGGTCTCGCCGAAGTTCCAGCCGGCCCGGAACGCCGCGACGTTCGCCGCGACCAGTTCCGGACGGGCGGCGAACTTGCGCTCCAGGAAACGCAGGGTGGACTCGTACGGCCGGGAGTACATCCAGGAGAGCAGGCCCAGGGCGAACATGTTCTTGGCCCGCTCGGCGTCCTTCTTGGACACGTCCTGCTGCGCGAGCGCGCCGACCGTCATCGAGGTCAGCGCCACCGGGTGCACCACGTAGCCGGCGAGCGAGTCGTCGTCGAGCGGGCTGGCCTGGTAGCCGACCTTGGCCAGGTTGCGCCGGGTGAACTCGTCGGTGTTGACGATGATGTCCGCTCCGCGCGGCAGGTCGGCCAGGTTGGCCTTGAGCGCCGCCGGGTTCATCGCCACCAGCACGTTGGGGGCGTCACCCGGGGTCAGGATGTCGTAGTCGGCGAAGTGCACCTGGAAGCTGGACACGCCCGGCAGGGTGCCGGCGGGGGCCCGGATCTCGGCCGGGAAGTTGGGCAACGTGGATATGTCGTTGCCCAGTTGAGCGGTTTCCGACGTGAACCGGTCGCCGGTCAACTGCATGCCGTCGCCGGAGTCTCCGGCGAACCGGATGACCACCCGGTCCAGTTGACGGATCTGCTTGGTCACGCCTGCACCTCGCTTCGCTCAGCGCGGTCGCGCGGGCGGCTGAACTCGATGGTGACCTCGCCTGGCCCGGCCACGTGTCCTCCTTGACGCACCGCTGCACCGCACCGCCGTGGCTGGTCCGGTCCGCTGTCGTTCCTCACCTGAGAGCCTACGTCGGATGGTGGGGTCAACTTCCCCGGAGGTCCGCCGACTGGGACCGGAAAACGCCGGGTTCTGACCGGTTCTGCGGCCTTTTGCCCAGCACGCCGTAATCGAGATCACCGTCCCACCGATGGCCACGCGGAGGCGCCGGTGCCGGGTGCGCCCCGCCGGGGGCCGTCCGGTCAGTCCGTGGTCGCGGGCGCCGTCGTCGGGTCGGGACCCGGCTCGGTCATCCGCCGCCGCAGCGAGGTGGTCGCCAGCCCGAGGGCCAGCACCACCAGCAACGTGGAGACCACGATCAGGATGACGGCGATGTGCTGCACCGAGTTCATCCCGCCGTCGCCACCGGTGTCCGGAGCACCGGCGGCCAGCACACCCTGGGAGCCGGTCGGCGCGGGCGGCGAGACCACCGGGGTCGCCAGCGCCACCGCCGACGTGATCCGGAAACTCATCTGCATCTGCCGGGTCCGGCCGCTGCGCGGATCGAGCTGCCCGACCACCGCGCCGGCCAGCGGGGCGTCCCGCTGGGCCTGCGGCGTCGCGGCGACCGGCAGCCGCAGGGCGGCCGTCCCGCCGGCGGCCACGGTGCCCAG